>NZ_CP139286.1:922185-1229580 GCF_034067285.1 Acinetobacter pittii | reverse complement strand
ACAATCTGCCCCTGCTTTTTCTAAATTTTGTGCTTGCTCAGCTAAATATGCGCCAGCTTCTTGCCATAAACCCTTCGCTTGTAAGGCTGCTATTTCTTCAAAATCGACACTATTAATAATGACCTTAGCTGAGTGCAATTTTCCTAATTTACGATGAACCATTTTATTGATTTGCTGATAATAAAGCGCTGTAGATTCCCAACTCATTCCGCCTAATAAGCCGATTGTTTTCATTATTGAATCCTTCTATTTATTTAAAACTTATCTATATCTCTTATGAGTAAAGTGTAGCTAGAATAAAATTGCTGCTTTTATACTAAAAACTTTAAATGAAGTTAAAATATTTTGAGTAAATTTATACTTGATAAAAAAGATATGAACATTGATATATTTAATGATAATTATGAACACATTGGGATTATTGATAAAAAATTAGCCCACCAATTAGGTCTATGGCATAGGGTGTTTACTTGTCTTGTATATAACCCATCAACTCGATATGTTTATTTTCAGCTTAAAAATTCTGATAACTATACTTTTAATAGAAAAAATTTTATTGATATTTCAGTTGGTGGGCATTACGAGGCAGGTGAAACCATTGAACAAGGAATAAGAGAGTGTGAGGAAGAGTTAGGAATTAAAATAGAATTCAATCAACTTATCTCTATTGGAATTCGACAGACTGCTTGCCATATTGCGGAAAATTATATTGCAAATGAATTTCAGCATATCTTCTTACTCCCTTTAAATATTGAATTATCTGAGCTAAAACCAAAAGATAATGAGGTAGTAGGATTTGTAGAAGTTCAAATATATGATTGTATTGATTTACTTCAACATAAAGTTAATACAATACAAATAAAACAGAGTATTAAAATCAAAGAAGACTTATGGGAAATAAGTACCGGAACCATTACATTAAAAGACTTTCCTCCAAATTATTTAGCCATTGATAAAATAATAGAGAGACTGCTCATCGCAGCTACGAGACAAATTTCTGGCGAAAATAAAGACAATATTTATTGGTGAGTTAAGAGTCAATTTAAGGGGAGTTTAGTCATGCTTATACATCACAATGAGAACTCTATGTTAGAGACAGAACGTTTAATTCTACAACCATTTATTGAAGAAAATTTATCTATTGTGATCGAGTTTTTACGAGATAAAGATTTTATGGCTTTTTCACCTTATGGTGCCCTATCGACTGAAGTAGCAACTAGTCGATTTTTAGAAATTTTAGAACATTATAAAAATTATAATTTTGGCAAAATGGCTATCGTCTCAAAACAAACGCATAAAATTATTGGTTATTGTGGTTTTGAAACTTGTGAGGTTGATGGCAAGACAGAAGCTGAGCTAGGTTTTAGACTTATTAAAAGTGAACGAAATAAAGGCTATATTGTTGAAGCTTCACTTAAATTACTAGAAGACATGAAAAATCGAAACTTTAAGCATGTGATCGCTTTTTCAGAAAAAGATAATTTACCCGCCCACAACTTATTAAATAAACTTGGTTTTGAAAAAACAAACTCATCTAGTTACATGAATATGGATGTTATCTTTTTCAAAAAAGATCTGTAATTTCTTTGATAAAAGATAAAACATTACTACAAAAAACTTTGAGTTAGTGAAGATCTATTTGCCTCAAAAAAACCAGCATTAACCCCAAATCATAAAACAAGAATTCACGCAAACTTCACGACCAGCTCTTTAATTTAATCTTATAAAGTTGGTTCGGATATAGACATGAAAATTATAACTACAGCCCTAGGGCTAATTACCTTGGCAGGTTTAACAGCGTGTAAAAGTGTGCCTAGCTACTCAGGTGATTACGGCAAAGCCGAACAAAAAATTACTGGAATAGAATTAAATGACCAACAAGCGCTAGATATTGGCAATCGTTTTGTTGCCGCATTTAATACGCTTGGCACCCCTTCTTTTGTGAATAACGCGAGTCATCTTTACGCTGATCAACTTTATATCAACGATACACTTTCGCAGTTCTCTCAGAAAAAAGATCTGATTAAGCATTTTGAAGGTATGAATGCCCGAGTGAGTAATGTCACTGTAAAACTCATTAGTGCAACTCATCACCAAGATACAGCCTACATTCATTGGTACATGACCTATGACTTTAAAATGTTAGGCCGCTCAAAAACCATGGCTTCTTATGGAATTAGTCAAATTAAGATTAATGAGCAACAAAAAATTATTTTCCAGCAAGATTATTGGGATCCGGCGAATGGCCTTTACCGTTCTTTACCAATATTTGGAGGAGTATATAAATGGGTATTACCGTTCAAAAAAGTCGAATCTTGATATTTCTGGGAATCTTAATCGTATCTCAAGCAAATGCGGCTGAACTAAAAAAATGCAGTTCAGTACCTTTAATGGTGACGAGTAAAAAAGTAGGAAATGTCAGTTACTTTGCTGAAGATTGCTTAAAAAATTGGCAAAGCCAAAGTATCAAAATGGAGTTTAGCTATAACCGCGATATTCCCGAGTGGGCATTTAAACGCGCAGCAACCCACTTTTTGAAGAAAAATGTTAGCGGCTTTGATGCAAAATCTCCGCTTAATCATATTAATGAACTATATCGACCAATTAAGAGTGGAGATCTTTACAGTCTTTACTATCAACATGAAAATCAAAAACTAGAACTAAAATTAAACCAGAAGCTGCTCGGTTCTTTAGACAATCCAAATGCAAATCAATATTTTAAAATCTGGTTTGGTAGCGAACCGTTTAATGCTAAATTAAAACAACAATTATTAAATTAATGGCTTAATAAAATCTCATGGGTAATCACTTTATCCTCATGGTTGAGGACCATTTTGAACTCGCAGCAACGGTCTGCGAATTTCTTGAAGTGCATGGTTATGTCATCGATCATGCGCGTAATTTAGATGCTGCACGGACTTTTCTTAAATCTCAGCATTATCACCTTTTACTGCTCGACATAAATCTGCCCGATGGCTCTGGTTATGACCTATGTAACTGGCTACGCACCGAACAAGGTGTTGATATTCCAGTTCTTATGCTGACAGCAAGAGATACCTTAGATGACAAACTTAAAGGCTTTACTGCTGGCACAGATGATTATTTGGTAAAACCTTTTGATTTTAACGAACTAGTGATGCGGATTCGTGCATTAATCAAAAGAGCAGCTGGTGAAGTTACTCATCATAAAATTCAGATTCACGACTTAATTCTTGATAGTGCAACTCAAACCGTGGTTCGTGCCGGAAATAATATTGAGTTACCCCCCATTCAATTTAAATTATTAAAAATTTTGATGCGCCAGTCTCCAAAAGTGGTGACCAAACAAGAACTGATGATGGAACTATGGGGCGATGAAGAACCCGAAAGTGATGCGTTACGCAGTCATATCTATAATTTGAGAAAAATGGTTGATAAACCTTTTGACCCTAAACTATTACACACAGTAGCAGGCGTCGGTTTAAAAATTGCTTTAGATAGTTCCGCAACTTAACTCAAATAGACCACAACAATTAAACCCGTGGTCGGCTCCAAATCCAATTCAGGATGAGTAGTTAAATAATATTGTCGATCAAACAACTCAACTCGCCATCCTAATTGTTTGCAAAGCTTTTGTACCAATTGCAAACCAATTCCATGGCCTTTAGCCTTTAAGGAAAGTTGTGAATCGCTGAGCTCTTGTACTTTTACATCGTTAGGTAAAGAAATTCCAATTCCATTATCTGCAATAATTAGGCTGTTTTTTTGTTGAATGATGTCGATTTGTGATCCTTGAGAATAGTTCAGCGCATTACGTAAAATATTGCTTAACACCATTTGTGTCATAGAGGGATATAACCAACGCGGCTGTTCAGAAAGATCGGGTTGAATATGAATATGTATGCCCTTACTCTCGCTGACCGCATCTAAACTTTCGACTAAATCCCTCACAATTCTGGATAAAAAATTCTTTTCAGACGGTAAGCTTTTTACTGTATTACGTGCGATTGCCAGCAAGGTGTCGACTAATAACTGCATATCTTCAATTGTATTATGAAGTCGAACTAGGGCTTTATCCTCTCCATACTTCGCCTGACAAAGTTGCACATTACCCTTCAAAATTGTGAGCGGAGTGCGTAACTCATGGCTCACATCTCCCGTAAATTCTCTTTCGCGTCGAATAAAATCGCTTAAAACCTGATGATATTTTTCCAAGGCTTGTTTGAGATATTCTGCTTCCATATTGCCATTGGTATTAATATCTTTAAAAGGAGAAGCTTGAGTGTCTTGATGTGCCCAATCAATATTTTCTAAGGCATTCGCTAAACGCGTAATTGGGGAAAAATAGCGTCTTGCTCTTCGGTTTGACCACCATAAAAAGCTATATAAAACAGATAGACTGAACATCAGTGGAGCAAGTCCAAATAACCAGATCAGCTTATTGACATTACTTTCGCCAAACACCAATAGAACATGCTGACCGTGATGCTCACCATAGACCGTCATCCGTTCTTTACCATCAACAAATACTCGGTGCACACCACTTTTTAAACGCATGTCTTTAAAAGGTTGAGGTGCGACCTCTGTATTCCACCGATATCCATATAAATTTTTGGTATCAGGTAGATCAGCATTTGGATTACGTTCTATGCGTAACCAGTAATGTTCCATTTCCTGTTCTAAAGCAGTTTTAAGTAAAGAGCCTTTAATGACCCAAGCACTACAAGCCAACCCGACCACGATCGATAATGCAATCAGACCAATCTGCAACCAATAATATCGATTGAACATTTGGGCTAATGGATGACTCGCTTTGCCATCGTTTCGAGTTCTTATCATATCTTTATCGCCGGGATAGGCTGTAGAAATTACAATGCTCTCTTTTTAAATAAAAAGTGACCAATGACCCATTCTTGTCCTTGCTCAAAACCGAATAGCTCAGCACAAGCCATGAAGAAAATACGCCAGCGTTGCCACCAAATATTGGCATCTTTTCCATAGATTTTTTTAAACAGTGGTTTCATTTCGACTTCTTGGTTATCCATGTTATCAAGCCAAGCATTTGCCGTTCTCATATAGTGCTCACCCGTCCACTGCCACTGTTGAGCCAACTCTAAATGCTCTTGAAAATGCAAAAAAGTTGAAGTCGACGGCATTAAACCACCAGTAAAGAAATACTTCGACATCCAATCATAGTCTGATTTCACTTCAAAAGGATAATGTAAAAAGCGATGACAAAAAATATGGCACCAGAGTAAGCCATCTGCTTTCAACCAACCCTGAATTTTTTCAAAAAGACGTTGATAGTTACGAACATGTTCAAACATTTCAACCGATAAGACTCGGTCAAACTGACCTTTTTCAAGTTCAAGTACATTTACATCACAGGTAAGTACTTCAATATTGTTTAAACCTCTTAACTTTGCTTGCCCAAGAATATGCTTCTTCTGTGTAGCAGAGTTAGAAACTGCCGTAATCCGTGAACGTGGATAGTTTTCTGCCATCCACAAAGTTAAAGAACCCCAGCCACAGCCTAGCTCTAAAATGTGTTGACCATTTTTAAGTTGTGCTCTTTCACAATAAAGCTGAAGTGCGAGTTCCTCTGCCTGATCTAAAGTTGTTGTTTTAGTCGGGAAATAACATGCACTGTATTTGAGTCTTTTTCCAAGCACCGCCTGAAAAAACTCAGTGGGTAATTCATAGTGCTGCTCGTTTGCTTTATCTGTTTCAACGGCGATTTCACTCCGTTTTAACATATTAAGTACATCCATATAGCGCTGTGCCCCTTGTTCAGGGTCATAACGGCCTTCTTGAATTAAGCGTTTTTTGCTTAAAGCACGAATTGCAGCTCGAATGGCATGATCTGGAATCACACCACTTTCAACAATTTTCAAAGACTGATGAACAATAAAATCCATATGCGCACCTATTTTTTGGGTTTTCGCGGAATAAACATTGATGTTTTTTGTTGATAATCAAGATAATTTTGACCGCGACTTTTAATTGCTTGTTTTTCACTAAATGGAATACCCGTGACGTAATATAAAAACAGCCACATCAGTAACGGATAAATCCACAATAAATATTGGCCTGCCGCTAAACCAATGATTGGATAGGTAAACCAATGTAACCATTCAAAAAAATAATTTGGGTGACGTGAGTAACGCCATAAACCCTGATCCATCGTTTTGCCATGATGTTCTGGATTTAATTTAAATCTATATAACTGCTGATCAGCGAGCTGCTCTCCAATGAAAGCAATCGCCATAATTACAGCTGCAATCACTAAAGTGACTTTATATCCACTACTCCATTCAGTTGCTTCTACATTGAGGAGTGTCCACATTGGTAAAAAGAACAAACACACTAAAAGTGTTTGAAAGATAAAAAATAAAAAGAAGCCAACATGCTGAAACTTTCCCATGGCTTGACGCATGTTTGCGTAACGACCATCTTCTTTTTGTTCAGATTGATAACGTCTTAACAGATGCCAAAATAATCTTAGAAACCATAAGCCGCTAAAAATACCAATAAACAGACGTACTTCAACAGGAGCAACTGAAATGAGTAAAGAAGACACAATAATGTTTAATGCCAGACAGAAACTCCATGCGGCATCTACAATTCCAGCTCGGCCATTTGCGGTAGCAAGTAACCAACTTATCAACATGATAAATAAGTCTAGAATCAGTAAATTCAAAAACATCAGCAGTCTCCTTACTTGAGCTGTTTGAGTTAGTAACTGCTACTTTCAAACAACAAGTGAACATTGCTTATCACGCCTTCTTTAAAACCACCCTCGCAATAACATAAATAGAAATCCCACATGCGAATGAAGTTTTCATCGAAACCCAGAGCCAATACTTCTTCTCGTGCGGTTAAAAACCGTGCTCGCCAGTGATGAATTGTTTGTGCATAACTTAAACCGATATCATTTAAATGCTTTAGCCTTAAACCACTTTCAGAGGCGGTTTGAGTTAATACACTCACGCTAGGAATAAAGCTACCAGGGAAAATATAGCGCTTAATATAATCAACTGTATTTAATGCTTTTTTATATCGAAAATCTTCAATGGTAATGGCTTGAATAAAGGCTAGACCTTTTGGTTTTAACAGTGTTTTACATTGATCAAAATATGTCGGCAAATATTGCGCTCCAACAGCCTCAACCATTTCAATTGAAACAAGCTTGTCGAACTTTCCTTCAAGTAAGCGGTAGTCTTTGAGTTGCACATCAATTCGATGTGCCAAACCCGCTTCATTTACACGGATAACGGCTTCATCATATTGAGCTTGTGAAATGGTAATGGTGGTCACTCTACAGCCGTAATGCTCAGCCGCGTAAATTGCAAAACCGCCCCAACCGCTTCCAATTTCAACTAAATGATCTAGTGGTTTTAAATCTAACTTTTTGCAGATGATCTCTTTTTTTAAATCAGATGCTTCTTCGAGAGTCATGGTTTCATTTTCAAAAACCGCACTCGAATACATTAAAGACGGATCTAAAAATAATTTAAAAAAGTCGTTGCTTAAGTCGTAGTGCTCAGCAATATTTTTACGGCTGCCACTTATAGAATTCTTTCGATTTTGATACCAAGCTTTAAGAAAAAACTGGCTCGCTTGAGCAATAACATTTTGATTAAGTTGGTCTAGTACATCTCGATTACGTGCCAAGATCTGAATCAACTCTACAAGTTGCTCGCTGCTCCAGTCACCACGGATATAGCCTTCCGCAGCCCCTAAAACACCATTTTTCAAAATGAGATCCATAAGCAAAGGATTGTGAACTTCAATTACAGCATGCAAGTCTGATACTTCACCAACCGTACCATTCCATGCACCCTGAAAAGTGATCTGTCCATGGCGTAGTTTGAGAAGACTTTTGAGTAGCACTGGTAGTGAGTCATCCTCACCATACAGAAATGTTTTTATCATGTCTTATCTACCTTGATCTTTTTAGGATGACGATAAAATGGAACTTTTTTTCGCCACAACTTAAATGCCTCTAAATATATTGAAAACAGCATTTTAAAAGGCGCTAGGCTGTTCATAAGAGCATATCGATATTGCTGTGAAGGAAATGTGATGGGCACAAGCTCAAATCGCATAGTGGCATCGAAGAGTTGTTTTTGTTCTTCAAAAAGCTGCATGTGAATGACATTTTGCTGATCTGAAAAACTAAACCGCCAGTGATAAGTCAACTGCATGGGCATGAACGGCGAAACATGAAATGATTTTTCAAAGTTAAAATTAAAACTCTGATAATCACCCATATTTCTTTGTTGTTTTGAGCAGTCGTGTATATAAACTTTTCGTTCATTCCACGGGGTATTGGTAATTTCACTGACAATAAATACGGGTTTTCCAGTTTTATTTAAAACAAAATAAAATACGACCGAATTAAACCTAAAACCCAAACAACGAGGTAAAGCCAAGACTCTGATTTGCCAGTCTGGCCGAAGATGTGAGTTGTTATTTTGCAGTATCGCTTTCTCGACTCGATCCCTTATAGAACCGCGATACATATTTAAAAAATCTTTTTCAGATAGTGTTAGTACATTCCAATGATCAGTCGACCAAAGTGAGCAACTCTTTGAAATCTCATCTAATTGATCTGGATCAAACCATAAATAATTTAGGGTCGATGTGAATTGATGCGGTTTCGGGCTATAGCGTCTGTGACGAATAAGTGCAGGAGCGATAGCAAGTTTATTTAATAACATTTGAAAGCTCCTTACCTATTTTTATAACGCTAAGAGTTGCTCTACAACACGTGCTGCACTACGGGCACCATCTTCATGAAACCCCCAGCCCCAATACGCTCCACAAAACGAAGTCCGATTTTGTCCATTAATTTCTTGCCAACGAGATTGAGCTTGAATTGCTTTTGAATCAAACACAGGATGACGATATTTACGCTCAACCAAGATGTCTTCGGCTTTAATTTTCATATTCGGATTTAACGTAGAAAAAATCTGAGTAGCGCAGGATAAATTCTGCAAATTATTCATCCAGTAGGTAAAACCATAATGTATGTCGGATACTTCGTTTTGAACTTGAGATTTTGGTGTTACATGCACATGCCAGCTTGCCCACTGCAAACGGCTTTTAGGCATAATTGAAAGATCACGGTGAACCACCATTCGATTATCTTGATAACCAAATTGGCTTAAGATTTCCCTTTCAAGCTCTGATGCATCTTTAATTAAACTTAGGCTATCGTCAGCGTGGCTTGCAAAAATTACCCAGTCGTATTGGGCTTGTCCTTCTGAAGTTTCGATCAAAACTGTTTCTAGTGAACGGCTCACAGCTTTTACTTCTGCAAACTTCCACTCAATGGATGGGCAATTCTTTTGAATAGCACGAATGTAACTTGCTGAACCGTGTTTAACTGTTTGCCATTGCGGCCGCTCTTTTAGCTGTAACATGCGGTGATGCTGAAAAAAGCTCACCACAAATCGATATGGAATTTGTCCTACTTGCTCAACGGGTGCCGACCATAAGGCACCGCACATCGGATAAAGATGCTCATAACGGAACTCATGACTATATTTGTGAAGGTCCAAATATTCTTCAATCGATAAATTAGGATCAATATCCGCCACATCTATATCTTTATTGTCATCATAAAAACGCAGCAAATCTGAGAGCATTTGCAGGAATTTACGGTTTAAAAAGTTCTGCGGACGGGCAAAGAGCGACCATTTTTTTGAAGGATTGTATTGAAGTCCACTCACCAAATTATTCACCGAAAAACTCATATCGCTACTTTGAGTTTCTACACCTAATTTTTTAAGCATGTTGGTAAATAACGGATAGTTGTAGTCATTAAACACGATAAAACCACTATCTACCGCGACTTTATCCCCTTCTATCTCTAGCTCGTGAGTGTCGGTATGACCACCAAAATAGTTATTTTTTTCATACACAGTGACTTGATGTTGTTTTGACAATCTCCAAGCTGCGTAAAGTCCAGATATACCCGAACCAATAATGGCAATTTTCATAACACTTCACCGTTTTCAATTTTCTCTATCGATAAGTCTTTAATCTTTTTATATTGATAAACCTTGTCTGGTACGGGCTTTAGTCCCCACACTAAACCAAATAAAGACATCATTTTGAGTACATAAAAGGTGATATCAATCTGCCACCAATAAAAACCTTGACGCACACTGCCAGCGTAAAAGTGATGGTTGTTGTGCCATCCCTCACCCAAGGTAATTAAAGAAAGTAGGAAGTTATTACGACTGTCATCTGGGGTATTAAACTCACGTGAGCCATAACGATGAGCGAGTGAATTAATACACAAGGTTGCATGCGTTAATAGAACTGTGGAAATCACAAAACCCCACACCAAAAGCTGTAAGCCATTCGTACCTAACTCAGGAAAATGTTGTGCAAGCCATGAACCTAGGCCATAAATTGCTAAGGCCGTCAAAATCACAATAGGCAAACTAAATCGGTCCAGCCAAATCAGCTCAGGATATTTCAACCAGTCTTTAATGACTTTTTTTCGAGTGGCAAAATTCTGCTCATTTAAAAACCAACCAACATGGGAATACCAAAAGCCTGCTTTCGCTGAATGCGGGTCCTGATCGGTGTCGGTAAAGTGATGGTGATAACGGTGATGTGCTGCCCACCATAATGGTCCGCGCTGCGCACTCATGGTTCCGATCAGTACAAAAATGAATTGAACAATACGTGATGTCTGAAAAGTTTTATGCGAAAGATAGCGGTGGAAAAAAGCAGTAATTGCAAACATGCGAAGAAAATAAAACCCCAGCATGAAGAACACAGCGAACCAAGATACGCCCACCCAAAACGCTGCTAAACAAGCGATATGTAATAAAATAAAAGGAATAATTCTTAACCATTGAATTTTCTTTTCAATGACATATTCGCTAGAAGCACCCACTTGCGCATTTCCTGAATCTGACCAGCTATCGATCCAGCGCAGAAAAAATTTAGACATTGATTCTTCCTGATCTAAAGCATTTCTTTTGGTTCTAATTTAGAGAATGCGCAATGAATTTTATGTGAAGTTCACTCGGTTACGAGATAAATATAAGCATCTACGCAACTAGCATTCACTATTTAGACTGTGTTGTCTTAACGAGTTTAGAAACGTCGTAGCCATAGCTTTTTGCGGTTTGCAGATAAGATTGATATGTCGCCTCATCAAGTTGAGGGCTACGAGAAAGAATCCATAAATATTTATGGCTTGGACCACCCACTAAAGCGACCTGATAATTTGGGTCAACTCTTAAAACCCAGTAATCCCCTTTTGTAAAAGGAATCCATCTAAGACCAGAAGGTAAAAAGCTCACCTTCAATTTACTGTTGCCTTCATTTTGCGGATAGGCAATCCCTTCAGATGAAATCATTTCGCCTTTTTTAGTCGTACAAGTATTTAAAACACCAACGGTTTTGTCCGCGTTAATAGAATAGTTTGCAGTTGTATTGGCTACGCAATTACGCTGAAAAAACATGGGTAAATGCGCAATCTCATACCACTTACCTGCATATTTATTAATATCGATAGATTCAACAGCGACAGGTTTCGTATTTGTGTCGGCGTAAGTGCTCAAAGGAAGCATTAAGCTCACCGCTGCAAGGCTGCTGCTGATGACAAGTGACTTAAATAATAATTTCATGATTGCCCTCTTTTGTTTGTTTCATATGTTTAAACATACTTTAGAGGGCTGTGAACAAAGTGTGAATTTTACAAATTAAGGAATATTAATAAAGATTTAATTATATTTCTTTACAGCATCTGCAACTGGAAAATCAAGCTCAAAACACACCCCCTCGACCGTGTTATAAACTCGATAGAGGCCATGATGTAGATCCATAATAGAAGCAACAATCGACAAACCTAATCCACCTGTTTGATTCTCATCACTTCGACTTGAGTGACATTGGTAGAATCTTTCAAAAAGATGCTCAAGTTGATGATCAGCAATTGAAACACCACCCGTTACCACAGTCAGGCTGACCCATTGCTTATGCTCAATCATCTTATGTTTAGTTGCGATATAAATAGTCCGCTTGTCACCACCGTGAACCAGCGCATTTAAAATCAGGTTATAAACTGCTCTTTGAAATAGCTCAAGATCTGCAAATAAATTTTTAGCCTCTAAGTTAAAACTAAAATGACACTCTTGTTCTTCAGCTTGATATTCAAAAATCTGGCATAGGCCATCTATAACGTCTTGAACGTTTATTTCCTGTTTATTTACAAGAACCATTTTCTGATCGGCTCTTGCCAAGAAAAGCATGCTATCAATCATGCGTTTTAATCTGTGGTAATCATCTAAATGAGACACCAGTAAATCTTCATATTGCTCAACCGAACGTTCGCCAGTTAAAGCAATCTCGGTTTGCCCAATCAGATTATTTAAAGGCGTACGGAACTCATGAGCGATATCTTCAGAAAAACGGTTGAGCTGCGTATAGCCCTTTTCGATACGCTCAAGCATGTGGTTTATATCTTTTGAAAGTAGCTCAACTTCTAAAGGAGAATTTGGTAGGTTTAATCTTTTCTGGAGCTGATTTACGTTAATAGAATGAGTTTGCTTGCGAAGCTGTTGCAGCGACCGTAAACCTAAATGACACGCTAAAATGCAAAGCACAAAGATTGCAAACACGCCCCCGACCACATACATCAAGAGACTTTCTTGAAAAGGTAAAATAATATTGATGCGTTCCGACCACTGTTTACCTGCAATGAGCAGATAAGGTTCGTCATTAATTTTTATGGTTTTCCACGCAATTCGCGTTGGATATGGTTTGTTCACTAAATCTTGAAATTGAAGGCTATTGCGCTGTGCAAGTTCAGGTAACTGAATATGCAGTGGATTGATATTAATTAAAGTTTTGTCTTTATGAATGAGCAGAAACAAATTGTCTTGGTTGCCGAGCATGTTTTGATACAGTTTAGGGCGCGCAATGATTTGCTCTACATTTTCGCTATCTTGCAGCAAAATTTCCAAACGGTTAATTCTGTCTGCTAAAGCTTTATCTTGCTGCTTTAATAAAATCTGGTTAATGCCCAAATAGGTCATAAAGCCGACTGAACATAAAATTAAGGCAGAACAAAGCGTGACCAATAATGTAATACGGACTTCCAGAGAACGCAGAAATTTAAATTTCATAAGCTAACCGAAATTTTATAGCCCAAACCACGTATGGTATGAATGAGTTTTAATTCATATCCCTCATCAATTTTGCTTCGTAAACGGCGTACAGCGACATCAATAAAGTTGGTATCTGTGTCAAAGTTAATATTCCAAACTTCGGAACCAATTTGTCTGCGCGTCACGATTTGCTCTTTGTTGAGCAACAGGTAACGCAACAAATTAAATTCGGTCTTACTCAGCTCAATTAAATTTCCGTTACGCCATACTTTATGGCTGACCACATCCATTTTTAAATCACTAATAGACAGCTCATTTTCTTGTAGATATAGCTGTCGTCTTAACAGGCTTTTAATACGTGCCAACAGTTCAATATAAGAAAATGGTTTAGCCAAGTAATCATCTGCACCCAGCTCCAAACCTTTAACTCTATCTATTACCTGATCTTTTGCCGTTAAGAAAATCACCGGAATTTTTGAAAACTGGCGTAATACTTGTAATACGCTCCAGCCGTCTATGTCCGGCAACATGACATCAAGAATAAGCAATTCATATTGATCTCTCTTTAGCAATTCCAACCCTTGCAGCCCTAAGTGAACACACTCTGCTTGATATCCAGACTCTTTTAATCCTTTGACCAAATAAGTGGCGATCTTGATCTCATCTTCAATAATAAGGATACGCATTTTGTAGAGACTCATTAGAAAGATGACAACTTTGTAATGTGATTGTCATGCTTGAAATTAAGCAATGTGTTTAAGATTTTCAAAGCGACATAGAGGCGATCATTATGAAAAAATTGAACTGGCTGATGTTAACAGCCTTGCTATTCGGTAATAGTACTTTTGCACAGCCCCCTGCTTTGAATCAAGTTTATTCGTTAGATCTAAAAACTGCGCATCTGCTAGCCGACAGTGCTAAAGAAGCATGCAAAAAACTAAATCAAAATATTGCGGTCGTTGTTGTGGATCGTGGCGGTAATCCATTAACTGCCGAACGGCATGAATTAGTTGGTCCGCATAATTTAATGGCTGCCGAGAAAAAAGCCTATACCGCTTTATCTACCAAAACATCGACCTTAGTTTTAAGCCAAAACATTAATCAAAACCCCGATGCAAAAAATTTAACCACCATAACAAATTTACTTTTGTTAGGTGGTGGCGTGCCTGTTCGTTTTGAGAACCAAGTGATCGGAGCGATTGGGGTTGCAGGTGCTGGCGGCGCACAAAATGACAATCAATGCGCAAGCAAAGCTATTGATACCGTTTTTCATTCATAAGGAGTTCACCATGACTAAATCATTTATTGCTTTATCTTCGTTATTTATTGCTTCAGCTACGTTTGCTCAAACTAATCCGCTAAGTGTGCATGTGTTAAATCTAGAAACGGGTTTGCCCTCTTCTCAGGTTGAAGTGGTTTTAGAAAAAAACACCAATAACCAGTGGGTGAAACTCAATCAGCAAGTGACCGATTCAAATGGTCGTATTACTGCGCTCTATCCAGAAAATAAAAAATTAGAGCAAGGGGTTTATAAAGTTACTTTTAAAACTGAAGACTGGTTTAAAAAGAACAAACAACAAACTTTTTTTGCCGAAGTACCTGTGATTTTTAAAGTGGATGGAAGTGTAAACCACTACCATATTCCGTTATTACTCAGCCCTTACGGTTACTCAACCTATCGAGGCAATTAAAATAAAAATCCCTTTATCTGTTGTGTACAAATAAAGGGGTTGATTAAAAGCGCTTGGTTTTACGAACAAACACCATCGCTAATAACCGATTTTTTATTTGAATCCAGCGCCACAATTGAAGAAGAAACCGTATTAATAATTTGGGTCATGGCCTCACTTGAAGCACTCACAATCGCATCCATTTTTTTAGCTTTTTGATCAATCGGCTGCTTAAACGCAATTCGACAATTCAACTGCGAGCCTGCATTAGTGATGACTTTTGCATTATTTGACTCTAATTGAGTGGGTGGTATTTGACGCTTCACTACCCAAGACACCGCAATATTAATATAGCTTTTATCTACAATATCAAAATGAGAAAAGTCTGTAGAAACTCGATATAAAGGTTGGTTGTTTCCAGCAAGACCACTGCTATAACTATCAATTGCCCCTAATTTTTGCTGTAAACCCGCCGACAAGGTATCGCGTAATTGCGTACCCATAGTCGATGTCCAGCGCTCATTATTTAACACCGTAGACTTACCACTACTGTCTTGTAGCACCAAAGGCGCACGGTCCAATCGGTCTGGAATCCCGACGGGTAATACCTCAATTACCTGCACAGTTGTTTTTGTAGCCGCAGTGATTTTAGGAGACATCGTATAATAGTTTGGTGTTGGCGAGCTCGAACATGCCGTCATGGTAACTGCCGTTAAAAATAGGCCACTCCCAAGCAGCCATTTGGCTGCTTTAGGATGCTGAAAAGATAGAGTGTTTTTATTTTTCATCATCGGTCTCTGGTGTTTTACCACGAATAATTGATTCAGGGTGTTGTTCAATATAATCTGCCATTAACTGTAATGAAGCTGCCGCACGTGTCATTTGCTGCAATGCTTTACGTACATCTTGTTGTAACGGCGCATCACTCGACAAAATAGACTCAGATGATCTTACCGTTTTACGGACATCGTCTAGCGTTGCTTGTAAACCAGGTGCAACTTTTCCATCTAACTGTTTAACCAGTTTATCGGTAGAGGCAATGGCTGTGTTCATATTGTTGAGCGTTTTACGTACATCTTGCCCAATCTCAACTAACGGGAATTTCGTTAACTTGTCAGCAATCTGAGAAACTTGTGCTTGTAAGCCACTGAGTTCGGTCTGTGTAGTTGGAATCACTACGCGATCATCACTCAAAATTTGTAATTTGGCTGGTTTAGCTTTAGGGAACTTATCTAGGGCAATATAGTTTTGACCCGTGAGTAAGTTGCCTGTTCTCATTTGAGCACGCCATCCATGTTCAACAAAGTCTTTGAAGATTTCACTATTCGGATTAAGTGCCAAACCTTTTTCAACACGTGAAGGATAAAAGACAGCATCAACACGCATACGCATCTGTTTATAGTCGTTAGTAAATTCGGCATTAATCGCTTTAACATTACCAACTTCAATGCCCATGAAGTCAATTGGCGCACCGACTGCCAATCCACGCAATGAATGATCAAAATACATAATCACACCACGAGGTTGTCCATCCGGATCTTTCAATGCATCAGATTTTGAATCCCAAAGATTAAAGCGGCTATGATTTGCTGCTGTGGTCGCATGTGAGTTTTCAGGGTATCCAAAAGCAATACCACCCGCAACAATACTTGCAAGCGACTGAGTATCTAAATTAAAGCCAGAAGCATTTAAGGTCACATCAATCCCACTTGCCTGCCAGAAACGTGCATCGGTAGTTACAAACTTGTCATACGGCGCGCGGATAAATGTTTGCAGCTCTACAGTTTTACCATCATCAGATAATTTATAGGCCGTAATTTGTCCCACATTAATGCGACGATAATAAATTGGAGAACCAACATCTAAAGATCCCAAATCGTCTGCATTTAAGAAAAATATTTTTCCGGGCACATCTGAAGATATGACTGGCGGTATCTCTAACCCAGTAAATTCAAGTTTTTTCTCCTCAGACTTGCCCCCATCCACTTCAATATATGAACCTGACAATAAAGTATCGATGCCCGAGACCCCACTCGTCCCAATACGTGGTCGCACGACCCAAAACCGTGAATCTTTTGCTGCAAAGTTACTCGCGTCTTTACGCAAATCAATTCTGGCAATCACGTGTGAGCGGTCTTCTGAAAGATCAATCTGTCGTACTAAACCAATATCCACCTGTTTATAACGGACCGTTGTTTTACCAGCAACCAGTCCCTCAGCAGTCCTAAAAGAGACGTCAATTGTAGGACCGTGAGACAAGAGCGCTTTTATCGCTAATGAAAGCGCGATTAAAAGAGCAATCAATGGAATAAGCCAAATTAAAAGAGGCTTCCACCGACTTTTCTTTTCTTGAGGTTCTGGTAAATCATTCATGCTATCCAGTTCAATATCGGTATCACGACGATCTGAGTTACCAGGGGTTATTTCATTTTCAGACATACTCATTGTTCTTTTATTGACTTGGATTAATGGAATCATTATTCAACGGCGGGTGTTCTGCCTGAATAATCGTTGGTTTTTCTGAAGCAAAAGAAGAAGGTTTGTTTGTATTTTGAGATGCGTAGAAGTTATCCCAAATAAGTCGTGGGTCAAAACTTAAAGATGCAAACATGGTTAACACCACAACCGCACCAAAAGCAATCGAACCCGGCCCTGCTAAAATAGTAGCAAGCGATTGAATCTGAATAAGCGCTGTTAAGAGTGCCACCACAAACACGTCAATCATTGACCAACGTCCGATAAATTCGACAATTCGATATAATTTAACGCATTGCTCAGGTAAAAACTTCCAAGCTGCTGATTGTTGAAGATATACCGCTACCAATAAAAAATACAAAATTAGTAGCTTCAACATGGGAATAAAAATACTGGCCATGAAAATGACCACAGATACCAGATAGTCTCCGCTTTTCCAGAAGTAAATGACACCACTCATGATGGTATCTTGCTGACTACCTAAAAGTGAGTCAGTTACTGTCATTGGAAGTACATTGGCTGGAATATAAAGAATAGTTGCAGCCACAACTAGGGCAAAAGTTCGGTTTAAACTCGCTGGCTTACGTGAATGCAGTACGCTATTACAGCGAATACAACGTAACTCCTGATGGCTTTGGCCTAGACGTCTTTTTTCATTTTGAGCAGAATTTACGACACCACAGCAGTGACACACAATTAATGAGAGATCTTTAGCTCTTGGATATTGCTTAATTATCGAACCTTGCTGCGAGCTTTTTGTTTGGGTCACGTTTTTTATCGTTTTCATGGTAGTGACCTATCAATTTCGTTCCATATATCACTTACCTTTATGGAAGTAATATAAACCAACAATACACTCAAGATCGCAAATGCCCATAAAGCAATCTCGGGAATGACTAAGACCATTCCTATTAACTTTACGAGCGTGACCAAAATCCCGATTAAAAACACCTCAACCATTCCCCACACTCTCATAAAAAAAAGTGTGCGTAAGGCAATCACCAAAAATGCGGGTCTTCTCTTCAATATACTCACTGTACCTAACACATAGGAAAGTAATAAAAGATAGGAAAGCGGCACAATAAAAGTAGTAATTAAAATAAGTATGCCAACGAAAGCCCGATCATAATGAAACATTACCCAAACCGCACCAAGTAAGGTAGTTTCAGAGATATTTCCCTGTAATTCAATTTTTACGATAGGAAAGCTATTGGCAAGAATAAATACAATTAATGCCGTTAAGATTAAAGCCAATAATGTCGAAAAAGGCTTGGTGTGCCGATAGAGTTCAGCGCCGCAACATACGCAATAAGCTCTTTTTCCATAAGCAAGCGGGGTTCTACGATAGACTGTATCGCACTCCTCACAACCTGCTAATTCTTTAAGCCGCATAGTCATACTCTGAAATTTATAATTTTTACTGTGTCAGAACTGCTTGCTACAACGCTTGCATAAAATTCTACGTCTAAGCAATGTGCCAAACTAATCTCATTTCTTCAAGAGAAAATTGAATAACGACTCTACGGTCTAGTTTATTAAATTATATAAATAACAGAAAAGTATATAAGAAACCCCTTTCTTAAAAAGGGGCCTTAATTGATTTAAACCAAAGAAATCATCAGTAAAAAGTAATCCCAAAGCTTATCTCGATCATCTATCTGATTCTTCCCTGCAAGCTGAACCATTGCCCCATCAATCAAAAATAAAAACATATAGGCATCTTGGACTGAGGCAGTCGATTTTAGCGTTAAAAGTAGCTTATGAATTTCATTAATTAACCATTTACGATAATCAATTACCACCTTATAGGCATTAGGATAGAGCTTTTCAATTTCAAAAATGGCTTTAAATAGCAAATGGTAAAATCCCTCTAGATGGGCATGCAGAAAATAAATCTCCTTGAGTTTATCGAGCACCATTTGCTCACGATAAGAATTGAAAATTGAAAGTACTTTTACTTTGAGTGCATCTGTTTGAAAAGTAAGGCTCATCTCGATGAGTCGTGCTTTTGAATGAAAGATGTTATAGAAAGTGGCTTTGGGAATTTTGGCCTCAGCAATAATGCGGTCAATACCCACCTTATTAAATCCATATAAATTAAATAAGTCTTTTGCTGTGTGAAGCACTCTGAGTGCTCTAAACGAAGATTCTAAATTTTTCATGTATACCGCTTAAAATAATTTTTTGTTGTATATAAAAGAGAGAAAAATGCCGTCACTCTTAAAATGAGTGCTAAATACAGGCATGCGAAAGCCGCACAATAATGGTGTGCTCGCCTATCTCTGGTTTATTGTTGCTATGTTTTAGTCGTACTGATTCTTAAGGTGTCGAAACCTAGAGTCGATTAAGCCGTTTTAAAGACTGTTTAAGTGGTATGGATAGAGAGAATTTGGCAAAGACCAATAAAGAAAAAAAATTAGTACGCATGAGCGAACTCCTTTTGATTTAAAAGAGTCTTACCAATTACTGTCAAATAATGGTGGCAAGACTAGAAGGGTTGACAGACTGGTACAAAAGGAAACCAGCGCACGCAAGCGTGCCCCTCCTAGCCTCACCATAAAGGCGTGACTTAGGAGAACGCACAAAACGAAATAATACGTTGTTGTGCGCCTTTTGTACCAGCTCTGTCAAAAGCTGACTGGCAATGTGGCCAGCAGGCAAAGGATAATCGGCAAGGTTTAGAGTGTCAATGTAAGGTTGAATAGAAAATAGTTAAATAATTATTGTTTTTCATTCAATTAGATATTGAATCTTAATAATACCTAAGTTCAACTTTAAAGAAGCTAAACATTTCAACCAACAATAATATTTGCAGATAAAAATTGATTAAAACAAAAAAGCCAACTCTTTCGAATTAGCCCTAATTACCTCACGACCACGTCTGTGAAAATTGCTTTTGATTTTATTGTTCGCAACAATCTTCATCAATTTTTGTTATGAGTTTAAATTAGCCTTTCTTTATGACAATTCAATTAAAAAATACCGTAATTTTCCCAAAAATAAACTTGATACATAAAATGTAATTTTTGCAGAAGTCGCTCCCGATTTAAAGGGTCGCATATTTTAAAGGCACTCCTTAGATGGCTTATAGTGATTTTGTAGAAGTGCTTCTAAACAGAACTTTTACAGATATTTTTATGCTAATTCAGGCTTTCATTATCTGAGGCATCTTCTTTGTTTAAAATCCGCCCTTCTTGTTTCGGTCGAATTAACGGTGCAGTTGGTCGTGGATGATGAGCATGTGTATATTGCAAACCAACTCCAGCATATACATCGTCTGCTGCAATTTCAGTTTCAAATCGCTCATTATCAAGATCTCGAATTTCGTCGCTAATTCTTACGACTTCGTCTTCATCTACGCCAAGTTCTTGTAAAATCACTTCGCCCAACTTGATTGCAGATTCAAACGTTTCACGAATCATAAAGTCTACTTTTTGTTTGACTAAATGCAGTGAATGCTCGCGGTCATATGAACGGACTAATAATTTCGCTAAAGGAAATTCATGGCTAACAAGTTCAACAATTCGATTGGTCGTTTCCTTACTGTCTACACACACCACAATCGCTTGCGCTGTTGCAGCGCCAGAAGCATGCAGAATATCTAAGCGACAGCCATCGCCATAATAAATTTTAAAACCAAATTTTTCAGCGTTTTGAATCATGTCAGTATTATTATCAATAATGGTGACATCTACGCCTCTTGCCAATAAGAGTTGACTGGTTACTTGCCCAAAGCGTCCAAATCCAATCATTAAAACACTACCGCTTAACCCGTCAGCAACATTCACGTTTTCTAGTGAAATATTGGCTTTGGTCTGAGTGAAACGTTTAAAAATAATACCTACAATTGGAGTCAACACCATTGAAAGTACAACAATAGCGGTGAGGTTAGATTTAATCATACTATCGATGACTTGTGCACTGAGTGCGGCAGAGAAAAGTACAAAGGCAAACTCGCCTCCTTGAGCCATGAGCAAAGCGCGATCCAAGGCTTCTGTGTGAGGACTTTTAGTTATACGGGCTACTATATAAATCATGAGCGCTTTGACAAACATTAGAGCAACTACGCCACTCACAATAAGCTGCCAGTTTTGAGCGACAACTGATAAATCCAACGACATACCCACGCCAAGGAAAAACAGACCTAACAAGATTCCTCGGAATGGTTCAATATCCGCTTCAATTTGATGTCTAAATGTTGATTCAGATAGAAGTACACCCGCTAAAAAAGCACCCATCGCCATGGACAAACCGCTAACTTGCATGAGTAACGCAGCGCCCAACACCACCAATAATGCGGCGGCAGTCATGACTTCTCGGGCTTTGGCAGCAGCCAAGAGTCTAAATAATGGATTAAGTAACCAATACCCTGCCGCAATAAGACCTGCAATTGCGATTAAACCGATTCCTATATTTTCCAAACGTACCGATGTGCTTTCAACTACATGATTCGGTGCCATAAAAGCGACAATAGCCAGTAATGGCACAATTAATAAATCTTCAAATAGTAAGATGGCTACAATCTTTTGCCCACGTGGCTGAGTCAAATCACCGCGGTCACCCAACAACTGCATCACAATCGCAGTCGACGTTAAGACGAAACCTGCCGCACCAATAAATGCCACTTGCCACGTAAAACCAAATAATAGCCCTACGCCAGTCAAAGCCAGCGCACAAATAATGATCTGTAGTGTACCTAGACCAAAAATTTCGCGTCTAAGACTCCACAAATGTGATGGTTGCATTTCCAAACCAATCACAAATAGGTACATCACAATGCCCAACTCAGCAATATGCAAAATTGCGGCAGAATCTTGAAAAAAAGCAAAACCGAATGGGCCAATAATCAGCCCTGCAATTAAGTAACCTAATACTGAACCCAAACCAATACGTTTAAAAATAGGAACTGCAATGACAGCCGCTGCCAATAAAACCACTGGGGCAACCAAGCTAATTGAATGCGCTTCTGAGCTCATACATTTCTCATTTTATTTATCTGCAAATTATTCTAAGTGAAACTTGGTGTAAGGGCGATTATTAGTTTTGAGAAAAAGCATCCTAAAAATAAAATGGCTTAAATCCTCCGAAAATAAAAATTGGGCCTATAGATACAAATCAAATATTCATAGACAAACACCCATAAAAAAAGCCCTTACGGGCTTTTTTAAATTAAGCAATAAATTTCAACATGAGCTGAATAACCGTTGCATTAATTAAGTCGACAAAGAATGCCCCACAAAGTGGAACAATCAAAAAGGCCTTATGCGATGGACCATACATGTTGGTAATAGCTTGCATGTTTGCAACGGCGGTTGGTGTCGCCCCCATACCGAAACCACAATGACCTGCTGATAACACTGCTGCATCATAGTTTTTGCCCATAACACGGAATGTCACAAATGCTGCATATAGCGCCATCGTAATCGTTTGAGCACCCAAAATTACAACTAATGGGCCAGCTAAGTCGGCAAGTTGCCAAAGCTTTAAAGAAAGCA
Source organism: Acinetobacter pittii (assembly GCF_034067285.1). Lineage (NCBI taxonomy): Bacteria > Pseudomonadati > Pseudomonadota > Gammaproteobacteria > Moraxellales > Moraxellaceae > Acinetobacter > Acinetobacter pittii. The sequence goes on along the minus strand of NZ_CP139286.1, from coordinate 1,206,822 downwards.
ATGCCATTGCTAGATAGAGTGATAATGATGCATTACCAAATACATCAATCGCACGGTCGAAAATATCAATTTTCAGCACGCTCTCTAAAATATTTCTTAAGATAACGCCGCCACCGAGTGCCCAAACGAAAGTTGGTAACTCAAACCACGTTCCCTTACTAAAGCCCGTCATAAATTCAGCAAATGCTAAACAGGCTGCAAACATACCCAGCGTAGTAATCGCATTGTCTGCTGTGATTAAACGAACTTGATGCGGGTTTTCAAACGGTGCAAGATCATCTGAGTTTTGTTCAAGATGCGTATCACGATTTTGGATTTCAGCATTGGTTTTTGCTTGAGCAAGGCCATAACGGTTGATAAGCAATTTTGCTAAAGGACCGCCAATCACACCACCAATAATCAAACCAAAAGTAGCACTCGCCATTCCTAATGCTAAAGCACCTTGAATACCATGTTGGGTTTCTAAAATTTCACCCCATGCACCAGCTGTACCATGACCACCTGTTAAGGTAATTGAACCCGCAATTAAACCAATGAGTGGATCAAGACCGAGTAAAGTCGCAAGACTCATACCTACCGCATCTTGTACGACAATAAAAGAAGCTACACAAATCAAGAAGATGACTAAGCCCATACCACCTTCTTTCAGCTTCATAAAATTGGCACTTAAACCAATTGAAGCAAAGAATACAAGCATAAAGCTGGTTTGCAGCTCACTGCTGAAAACAACGCTATATCCCCATACTGAATGAACAAGTAAAGAAATAACCGCAGCCACCAAGCCACCTGCTACAGGTTCGGGAATATTATAACGCTGTAAAAAATTAATTCGATTAACAAGAAAGCGGCCTAACAACAAGACGATAACCGCCGAAATTAGTGTATAAAAACCATTAAAAACAAATTCCATATATGCTACTTTCTAATTACATTCCTAACGGATTGTAAAATATTTATATTTTTATTTTTAATATGTAAAAAAAACACAAATAAACTTTACAAAAATACGCTACCAATATTTTTTATTATTTTTAAAAGTAGCTTAATTTTTTAATATTTTACATTACTTTTTGATCTTAAAACCATTTAATTATTTATTTTCAACAACTTAAACAAAACAACCCTTGATTAAAAATAATATTCTCTTGATATCTTAAACAGAAAATCCTGTCTTTTGGGTCACTGAACTCATCTTTTATTCCATTTAATATCCGTAAAAGACCAGCTCGTCACTGCTCTGGGCAACATCTTTATAGGTTTTATATTCAATGAGTTTATTGCTTAAAGTTCGTCAGAACGTTCCACAGCTACAATCTATTAAAAAATCTCTTCAGACACGTGCTGGTCAAAAAATACCTCACATGCTGATCAATGCATCAGATCTATTTTTCCGAGGCCCTCAAATTGCCTTGTCAGGAAAAACACCTTTTGATGTGATTTACAAGCATGAAATTATTAGCTTACGCCATTATAGAAATGAGACTGACACATCCACACCTAAACACCGCGTACCGTTAGTAATCGTTCCACCGCTAGCAGTGAACATGCTCATTTATGATTTGTTTCCTACGCGTAGTTTTGTACGCTATTTTTTAGCGCAAGGTTTTGATGTCTATTTAATCGACTGGGGTGTCCCAACTCGGCACCAAGCAAAATACAATTTCGGCACTTATATTAAAGTTTTCATGCCAGAGATGTTAAAGCAAGTTCGCTTGCACAGCGGTCAACAACAGCTTTCTTTACATGGTTGGAGTTTAGGCGGTGCACTTTCACTCTGCTATACCGCATTATTTAAAGATAAAGATATTAAAAACCTGATTATTCTTGCTTCCCCTATCGACACACATAAAGCGGGTTATATGGGGAAACTCTACGGTAGTCTTACCAAACCTGCCGAATGGGTTCGTAAACATACGCCGTTTCGTATTCGCCATCATGTACCAAGTGAAGCATTTCACATTCACGGCTGGCAAAACACCCTTGGTTTTAAATTAACCGACCCGATTGGAAATCTGAAAACATATTGGGAACTTTTTAAGAATCTTGATAACCGAGAGTTCATTGTCGACCATGCAACTTCAAGTTCATTTATCGATAATATGCTGGCTTACCCAGGTGGTGTCATGCGCGATATTATTCTCCGCTTCTGGATTGATAATGAACTGTCTAAAGGCGTCGTTAAGTTTGGTGAGCTTACAGCTTATCTAAAAGATATTGAATGTTCAGTACTCGCAGTAGGTGGCAACACAGATATTATCGTGACCGCTGAAGCTGTTAAGCCGCTTATGGATTTGATTAGTAGCGAAGACAAAACCTTTAAAGTCGTACCGGGTGGCCATATGGGTGTCGTTTCGGGTAACCAAGCACCGACTACAGTCTGGCCAGAAGTGAATCAATGGTTAGTCGAGCGCTCAGATTAATCCATTCAAATATTAGCGAAAACCAGTCTAATCAACTTAGATTGGCTTTAATTCTCACTAAATTTTTAAAGTTTTGCACAAATCTTCTAGAACTGCGTTGATCTCTTTTGTAACGTTCTAGAGGCAAGAGTTAAAAATTTACGGGTCAAAGATTATGGGTAACTGGGTGGATATTTCAAAAGATACCAATACTGGTATCGAAACAATCCGTGCCCATTTTACGGGTCATGCCTATGACCCTCATTGGCATTCAAGTTATTTAATTGGCGTAACCGAATCTGGTGTTCAGCAATTTCATTGTCGTAAAAAACAGATTAATAGTCATGCTGGACAAGTCTTTATGCTTGAACCAGAAGAAATTCATGATGGAAATGCCCCTGCCTCTGATGGCTTTACCTATCAAATGCTTTATCTGCACCCGGAATGGTTGAAGCAACGTATTCAAGGATTATTTCATAACAGTCCTGATCATTACGAGTTAATCATTGATGCACCATTAAAGTCCGATGAGCAACTTGCAATTATTACGTCACAAGCATTTCAGCATTTGCATTATAAAGAAATGAATATTGTGAAAGACAATAGTCTGGACTTGCTAATTCAATATATTGCCCAAGGGAAATGGTTAAAAAGAGCTCAACAAACATCGTCTATGCATGGTCCTCGGGTCGCCCACCAAATCCGAGATATTCTGCATGACCATTTATTTGATGATATTGGATTAGAAGAGATTTCAAATATGATCGGTCTAGACCGATATCATATTCACCGTATTTTTAAAGCTGCCTTTCACTTGGCTCCTCACCAATATCTGATTCAACTCAGACTTACACGAGCAAGAGAGCTACTTTCCAGAAGCATCTCACCTGCACAAGTTGCTTCAGATTTATGTTTTGCCGATCAAAGCCATTTGAGCCGCTGGTTTAAGCGTTGCTATGGTTTAACTCCCGCCGCCTATAGAAAAATCTGCACAAATCTTTAAGATTAAAGTTTAAATTAACTCATCTTATAGTTGCTCTTTAATAAAGCCGATAAAATAAGAAATCTCACTATATTTTCATTATTTACGATTATTAATGTAATTATTCAAATAAACAAACTTCATAATTATAAATTCAAGCATTCATCACAATTGTTTTTTAATAATAATATTTTTTGTTTATTCTTTTTATTTAAAAAAACATAAAAAGCCGATGTTACTTTTTGTTATTTATGTAAAGTTTGGCTTACTCCTTAAATCAATATAACCTCCTGAAAAATATATATTTAATATAAAATCAGCTTTGTAAATTTTGCTTATTTTTTGAACAAATGTAGGTATTCTCTCACAACCATGTAAGCTAAAACTTACAATACAACTCATTGTTTTTCTTATAATTAATTTCAGTACATATAAGCACTCTTTCCTATTAAATAGAAAGCTTAATATTAATAAAGAGATCTGGAGAAAATGATAAAGTTATCTTTATTAATAGAAAAACTCTTAATAATAGAAAAAGAATCTCAAAAAATTAATATGTACTATCTTTCCTCTGGAAACAGAGGAAAGATAATTTTTTAATCATCAGATAGGATATAGAAAATGTTTATTGCAAAAAATATATTCGTATATTTACTATCAATGTTAGCTTTATGCTTACTGATTATTCTTTTTAACTATATAGGAATGAACGAGACGATTAATCTCCTTCTCTCTTCCACGCTTTTTGGGATATTTATTACTTGGTATTTCAAAGGTAGTGGACTGTGCCTTGCTTTATTTGGCTTTTTTTATTGGGCAATGTTTGTCATTAGTCAAAGCCTAGAAGTGATATGGATGCTTGCAACTACAGTTATTGTATATTTAGTGATGACTAGAATACTACCTAAACTCAAGATCATCCATATCGGTGTAATAGCCAAATAGCTAAAACGGGTTCACACCCCGATTCACCATACCTACTCTCTTAACTGTCTTAATTTTGGTTTGCTCAGCAGTAACTAATTCTTTGATGAAAGCTTTTAAATTTTGCTCATCAAGACGAATCGGATTAAAAGTAGTTTCTCCCATTTTTAGAAAAAAAGATTCAATATTGGTATTGCGTTGCACATATTTCATTGACCATTTTTTAAAAGAGTTTTGTTCAATGGAATATGTACACAACCATTTAACATTGTGGTGTCTTTCATCATTTGCAATTTTTTCAAATAATGTCTCAACTATCTCTTGTTCACCTTCTAAACATTGAAAGAAAGCATTATCAGCATAATAGAGTACGCCACAAATTTGATTCAAATCATTGAAATCTCTAGCTTCTGTCAAAATATCACGTAGATCTTGCAACAAATCTTCATTTTTTTCGTTTCGTTGACTGGCATAACACAGGCGAACGTTCATTAGCAATTCCGTGAAATATAAAATTTCTTTATTTAAAGATTTTTTAATCTAACATACATCTGTTACTAATAATTTATATTTCACATATATTTTAAAGTTTACATTAAAATTAAATGAGTAATTACATGTACTTGAAATTAAATATTAATTTTTATATAAAAATAAAAAGCCCTCTTATTTAGGGCTTTAAGGCTTCAAAAAACATCAATTAATTACTTTAAAGCCGAAATAAAAAAAAGCACTAAAAAGTGCTTTTTTTTGTTTGCTGTATATTATTGTGGAATAATATTTACAGCATTTGGGCCTTTTTGCCCTTGAGTAACAGTAAACGTTACACGTTGACCTTCGTGCAAAGTTTTGAAACCTGAACCAGAAATTTCTTTGAAGTGAGCAAACACATCTGGACCATTATCTTGTTGAATGAAACCGAAACCTTTAGTTTCGTTAAACCACTTAACTGTACCACTTACTGTATTAGACATGATATATCCTACTGATTTCTAATATTTTAGAATCATTAAACAAATAATGACCCTATCATAACTTTGAAAAAAGAATAACAAATTGAGCTTAATATCTTAAAAAACGAAGGATTATGACTAAAACTACGATACTTAAAAGAAGATTTACTAACAAGACTTTTTTCTAGTTAACTAAATCATACAGGAAATAAATTTGTATTCAAGGCTTTTATTTAAATAATTTCCAAAACGTAACTTAAATAAATAGAAAACAATAGCTTAAAAAAATATTAAGAAATTCAGCATATTGTCTAAGTAAAGAATAATCTATTATTTAATATACAACCATGCAAAACAGAGATCGAAATATCTATTTATAAAATTACCTTAATCGCCAATAAAAATTTATCTCTAAAAATTATAGATAATAAAAAAACTCCTAAATAGGAGCTTCATCTTTTATTCAATGGCAGAGGATCAAGGACTCGAACCTTGACGAACGGTTTTGGAGACCGTCATGCTACCATTACATCAATCCTCTATATTCATGACTAAACCCGTTAGATTTAATCATAAAAAAAGCAAGATCATTGTCTTGCTTCTTTCAATGGTGGGGGCGAAGAGACTCGAACTCTTACACCTTGCGGCGCTGGAACCTAAATCCAGTGCGTCTACCAATTTCGCCACGCCCCCATCTGGGACATTTATTTAAAATAAATGTGGCAGAGGATCAAGGACTCGAACCTTGACGAACGGTTTTGGAGACCGTCATGCTACCATTACACCAATCCTCTTCCAAGATCTAGATGACTTAACATCTACATCAACTTTAAGTTTCTAACTTAAAGTGGTGGGGGCGAAGAGACTCGAACTCTTACACCTTGCGGCGCTGGAACCTAAATCCAGTGCGTCTACCAATTTCGCCACGCCCCCGATGGCTGTGTATATTAGCGATAAGATCTAACAGTGACAAGTGTTTTTTTTCTAAAAAAAACTAACCGTGTAAATTGTATACAGATACTAGATCAATGATTTTTATCAATTTGAATCTGCTTTAAGCAATTTATTGCTTCACTGGCATTTGAAAACCGATTTTGCTGCTGTTTTTGTAATAAACCTGTGAGCAATGGATAAAAATTGAGAAACTGCGGAGGCAATTGAATGCTTAATTTTTGGCAATGTAATATTGCCCAATCACGATAACTGGTTGCTTCTAAGCGAGTTTGGGTTAACCATTCATATAAAACGATACCCAATGCATATAAATCGCTTTGTATGCTCTTATACCCTCCTCGAAATAGTTCAGGAGCCATATAACGAGGTGTTGCATCCATGATTGATTCTTGACTTGAGATAGGCCTTGTTTTCTCAAAATCAATCAAATAAGGCTTTTGCTGAAACTCTCTAAAATGTTCTGTCTTAACATCCCCATGAATCCAGCCAAATTCATGCAGTTCAGCAAGCTTATTTATTGCGAACCAAATCTTTCGATATACATCATTAAAAACAGTTTCATGATTTAATGAATCAAACCACACATCACTATCGGGTAAAATCAGAACTTTACCTAAAGACTGGCCTAACTGAGGAATTAAACTGACTTCAATCAATTTGTAAGGTAAAAGCCATGTTGAGTTCTTAAGGTTAATTTCTTTGTAAAATAATTGCTCATGCAAGAAGTCTTGCTCACTTTGAGCATGGGTTTCAGGCAAATGATATTTTAACCAGTAATTCTTAGTGTCTATGGTACATGTCCATAAACACCGCCCTAACACTGCACTTGCTGGCTTGGTCACACATATTAAGTTTTCTATGGGGGAAGCAAAATCATGCTTCAGCATAGTAGGACTCAGGCTGTTGTTTCTTTTCTTCAAAACGCAAAACCTCTAAACAATGCTGAATTGTTTTACCAATACGAGCATGCGTCTCAATTGAAGAAATTTTTGGCCAAGTCGCGCGTTCTCCTTCCCTTTGCAAACGTTTAAACAAATGTGGACGCGGATTTTGCAAAGTATAGGTATAGTGACTTAGGCTATATTTAGCAATGATATTTACATCACCATAATAACGTTGCCCCATTACGCCATATCCATGATCTAACAATCTTCTGACTGGGGATATAGAACCAAGTCGCTGACGAGTAAAATCCATAACGCCCATTGATAGCACTTTACCTTGGCGTCTTAGAATTCTTTCAGGCCAACTTAGTACATCTTTACGAAAGCGATCCGCATCATTTTGCATAAATGGAACAATATGGGGATTAACCTGACTCGCAATCGTGTAGTTTAAATTGTAAAGCCGAGCCATTCTTTCTTGAGGGAAATCGCTTCTGACACTTCCATCCACCCACTTTGTATTTGCCATATAAGGTGTATGCTCACCATCATAACGCTTACTAGTTAAACGTACCGGTGGGAATAAAATTGGCACAGCACATGAAGCTAATACCGCACTCCACACCAAAACGTTCGGTGTCATAATGGCGTTCATAATCCGCGGGTTTTCTGTTGCATCATACGGCGCTACAGCAACATTAATATTCAAACCTGATTTTTTAAAGGCCTCTTCAAAAGTAAGATCACCTAAATTTTCAATAAGAAATTTTTTCAAATAGTGAACATCGGCAATCCCACCATTGCCTTTAATAAGTTCACGGAATTTTCTGAAATGAAACGCATCACTAAAGAATTGCTCGCCATTTAACAAGTTTTGAATATCTTCACTAGCAGAGGTTCCCAGCATACCTGTCATAATTGCTCCAGCACTTGAGCCAGAGAGTACTTTAGGCATTAAGTCTTGTTCAATTAGAGCTTTACATACCCCAGTATGAAACAGACCTAAAGTCGCCCCACCCGAGAACATAAGTGCGGGCTGTCCGTAAGCCTTTTCACAGTTTTCAAAAAACTCAATTTTTTCTTTTCTTTGAAAGGTGATGCATTCACTTGAAGCAATGTAAGCCAAGCTTTGGCTTACCTCATCAATATAGTCTTCAATTAACTTTTTTGTTCCCACATGCGTTGCAGCAAAAAGCATGGGGTGACCAATATTTGCAATATCATAGGTTAGACCTTCTTTGAGTAAATAGATGAGGTCTAGTGTTCGATGTTGCTGACGATATCTTTTGAGTAAGGTATACCGATAAGAAATGAGCTCGGCATCGAAGTAAGGTGAACTATTATCAAATTTCCACTCTTGTACCCCTGTTTCTTCATCTAGCTTTAGGGCAAAAGACTTCCATTCTTCATAAGATTCAGCCATGTCTAATTGACGTTGTAATTTTTTGATACGGTAAGCCTGATGTGGATTCATATCACTTCGTAATTTTTCAAACATAATTCGTCCTCATCTTCTCAGATGATTTTACTGAATAGACATGACAACACTATGCTCGGTCTGAACATTTCAATCAATTGCAAAACCGATAAAGTGTATAGGCAATAAGTTTTTTGTCAGCCTGTTAATTTCGGTGTTAGTATCCTAGTAAATTACTGTTTAACATGATTGATTAACCATGGCTACCATTGATTTACCAGAGAATTTAGTTCAAACATTATCACTTGTATTAAATCAGCTACAGCAGGTCTTACCTGAACCTCGAGAAGAGACAGATTTTACTGCACCTGCTTTTAGATGGGAAAATCAGCAACTTAAAGCCATCTACACACCGAAAAATATTTATCTTGATGACTTAAAAGGCATTGAGCGTCAAAAAGAAAAAATCCTCCAAAATACTTTGCAATTTTTAAATGGCCTACCGGCCAATGATGTGCTTTTAACGGGTTCGCGTGGTACAGGAAAATCTTCTATCGTTCGTGCTTTATTAACTGAGTATGCCCCTCAAGGATTACGTTTAATCGAAATTGAACGTGATGATTTAGCAGACTTACCTAAAATTCAAAAACTCATTCAAAATCGACCTGAAAAATACATCGTCTATTGTGATGACTTAGCTTTTAACGCTGAAGATGAAAATTATCGCAGTTTAAAAAGTGTATTGGATGGTTCATTACAATCTGGTTCAACAAATTTTATTATTTATGCAACCAGTAACCGTCGCCACTTGTTACCAGAATTCATGCATGAAAATACACCTGTAACCAAGGTCGATGTTCCGCAATATACTGAGTTACACCCGCAAGAAGCGATTGAAGAAAAGATCTCTTTATCAGATCGGTTTGGTTTGTGGTTATCTTTTTATCCTATGGACCAAAATTTATATTTAGAAATCGTAGAACATTATCTTGATAAAGCGAACATGCCTTTTAATGACGAAGTTCGTGCTGAAAGTTTACGTTGGTGCCAGATGCGTGGTCAGCGTTCTGGTCGAGCTGCTTATCAGTTTTCTAAGCATTGGATTGGTTTAAATGCGTTAAAAGAGCTAACCAGTTCTTCCAAATAAAATAAAACGGCTATTTCAATAAAAATAGCCGTTTTTTTAAGTATTAAGAATTTACTGGAATAGATAACTCGGTCATTGGCCAACGCGGTGTAGTCGTGACAGCTAAACCATCATGTTGGCCGGCTTTTAAACGCTGATAACCTGCAAAAGCAATCATTGCCCCATTATCAGTACATAAAGCAGGTTCGGCATAATAAACTTGCGCTTTAATTTTCGCTAAGGAAGTTTCTAATTGCTCACGCAGTCTTAAATTTGCACTGACTCCACCGGCAATAACTAAACGTTTAAGTCCAGTTTGCTTTAAAGCTTTTACTGATTTTTTTACCAAGGTATCTACAATTGCTTCTTGGAAGGAAGCAGCAATGTCCGCGTCTCTATTTTCACCATTCAATTTTTTCAATTGAACAGAAACGGCTGTTTTTAAACCACTAAAAGAAAAATCTAGACCTTGATGAAGCATAGGTCTTGGAAATTCAAACGCTAATGGATCACCAGATAATGCAAGTTTTGCGATATTTGGCCCACCTGGATATGGTAGGCTCATCATTTTTGCAACTTTATCAAAAGCTTCACCTGCAGCATCATCAATAGACTCACCCAATAACTCATATTGACCAATAGCATGGGCTGCCATCAATTGTGTATGCCCACCTGAAACTAACAATGCCACAAATGGAAATTCGGGTGGTTGACTTGAAAGTAATGGTGCCAACATATGCCCTTCCATATGGTGTACACCAATAGCAGGCTTATTTAGAGAAAAAGCTAAAGTTCGTCCAAATAAGGCGCCTGTCATTAATGCTCCCATTAAGCCAGGACCACGCGTATACGCGACTGCATCAATCTCTTGTTTTTTTACACCACTTTGCTCAAGCAATTGATTCATTAAAGGAATTAATTTACGAACATGGTCGCGAGAAGCAAGTTCAGGTACTACCCCACCATATTCGGCATGAAGTTTAATCTGGCTATAAAGAACCTGTCCCCGTAAGCCGAGTTCGCTATCATAAAGTGCCAACCCTGTTTCATCACAAGAAGTTTCCAAGCCTAAAACAATCATCAAAACTGCCTTTTATATGAGTCAAAATATTGCAATCGCTATTATAGACTTGTGATATGAGTTGTAAATGAGTAAAATACTGACCTTCACTTGTGATCCGGCGCAATGGTGTGCCTGATCTTATCCATAATCTAGAGGATTTTACATGCCACAAGTTAAGTTGAAAGAAGGCGAACCAGTTGACGTAGCTATCCGTCGTTTCAAACGTTCATGCGAAAAAGCTGGTGTTTTAGCTGACGTTCGTAAACGCGAATTCTACGAAAAACCAACTCAAGAACGTAAGCGCAAAAAAGCTGCAGCAGTTAAACGCTACCAAAAGAAATTGGCTCGCGAATCTGTACGTACTACTCGCCTTTACTAATTAATTTGTGATTGACTGCTGAATTATGACTACTTTAAAAAACCAAATTACTGATGCATTAAAAACTTCTATGCGTGCCAAAGATATGGCAACAGTGACGGTTTTGCGTAGTCTACAAGCGGCAATTAAGCAAATCGAAGTCGATGAGCGCAAAGAGCTTGACGACGCTCAGGTTCTTGCGGTCATTGAAAAGCAAATTAAACAACGTAAAGAATCGATCAAAGCCTTTGAAGGTGCTGGTCGTAATGATTTAGCTAGTAAAGAACAAGCCGAAGCTGAGATTATCTCTCAGTTTCTACCAGAAGCTATGACTGAGGAAGAGCTTGATTCTCTCATTGAGCAAACGATTTCTGCTCAAGAAGCAACTAGCATGAAAGATATGGGTAAGGTGATGAATTCTCTACGTCCGATCATAGCCGGGCGTGCCGATCCTGCTCAAGTTTCAGCAAAAATTAAAGCTAAATTAGCTTAATCCCCCCTCTTTTCTTATTCTTTCTTAGATTAAACTTTCATTTACTTGTAAGTTTAAATATATCTACGTCTACGAAAATTATAAGGTCAAACTACAGATCTAAATTTTCATTCGTCGTTCATCTTGCATTTGTTTGAGTCGACTGTCTATTCTAGCTGACATTGCTTGATTGTCTTTTGCTAATCGTTGAGCATGCAACATTGATTTAATTGCATTTTCTTCACTACCTGACCAATACTCTGCTTCAGCCCGATAGCGTAAAACATTAACCGCTCTTAAAGGTGCATTCTTATCCAAATTAGCGGCTTGCTGTAAAAATTGCCAGCCTTGTATATCTCTCGGATTCTTATTAATAAATCTTTGAACCAAGGTTTGGACTTGCGCAAATTTACCTTGACGTAGCAACACTTCAGCCAACTTATAACTAAAAGCTTTATTTTCAGGCATCGTCATTTGTGTAGCAGCAATCGTAGTATAAGCTTGATCTAATTTGTTTTGACCCAAATAAATATCTGTCTGCAATAATGCCACTAGAGGCTTTCCACTAGATTTCGCTTGATCTAAAATAGACTGGGCTTGAGCATAATCACCTTGTCTTGCATAAAATGCTGCTAAAGCAATCAGACCAGCAATATTCTTTTGAGCGGCCAAACTTTGTAGTTGGTTTTCAGTTGCCTGATTTGCAACCACCATGGTGTACCATTTTAGAATCTCAAAATCAGCATCATATATACGGTTTTTAACTCTAGGCATCTGGTTTGCACGAAGGCGAGCTTCACTCATACGCTCGGTCGTTAATGGATGAGTCAACCAGAAGTCTGGTAAAAAACTCACTCGACTTGTAGCCCTATGCATGGTTTCAAAGTAATCTGCCATACTTTGTGGGTTATAACCTGCCGCATACATATATTGCATGCCGATACGGTCTGCTTCACGCTCTTGATTTCGACTATATGTTAATTGCTTGTCCATGAGTGCAGCTTGCGTTCCAAGCATCACTGCTGCACCCGCATCACCACCACCCTGTGCAGCTATAGCCACACCTGCCAAAAGTCCTGCTAGACTTAATAAAGTTTGACCCTTAAAGGCTTCTTCAGAGCGACTAAAATGTCTTTGTGATACATGGGCAATTTCGTGCGCCATCACCCCAGCAATTTCATCAATATTACGAGCTGAAGCAATAAGCCCTGTATTGAGTGCAAATAATCCACCCGGCACAGCAAAAGCATTAATTTGGGGATCTTTGATAACAACCAAACCAATGGGCTGTCCAAGCTGAGTTTCGCTTAAGATACTCGAAAATACCTGAAAAAATTGGTCTTCTAACCAGACATCTTGAATGACTGGCATTTGTTTGTGAACTTCTCGGAAAACTTTTTCACCAATAAATTTTTCTTTTTGTTGATCAAGCAAACCGATCCCACTTCCAATATTTGGAATTTCCACCTGATTTGCAGATGGTTGAGGGTCAAAAGGCTGCGCGTACGAAGCATTTGTTATAAAAGCCGTACTTAAAATAATTGGCAGAAATCTCAAAAGTTTTTCTCTATTAAAATTAAACCATCAAAAAAGTCTACTGATATAAAACATAAAAAATTATGTTCAATCAATAGACTTTTACTATATCACTCGAGATAGTTTAGTTTTGCAATGAAGTGTTATTCATCATTTATGCAAAATTTGGATTTACCAAATATCTAGGAGTTTTATCTTCTAAGGCTTCAACTAGATTTTTATAAGCAAGATTTGCCATTTTTTTACGGGTCTCTGCAGTAGCCGATCCTACGTGAGGCAAAGTAACCACATTAGGCAATTTAAAAAGCGCTGAATCTTGCAAAGGTTCTTTTTCGTACACATCCAAACCGGCTGCAAAGATTTCCTCACTTTGTAAGGCCTCAATCAAAGCTTGCTCATCAACCACTGAACCACGCGCAATATTAATAAAAATAGCGTGCTTTTGCATAAGCTCAAATTGAGCTTCGCCCATTAAGGCTTTTGATTCATTATTTAAGTCAACAGCGGTTACTACAAAATCAGACTGTTGCAGCAATTCATCCAAACCAAGATATTGTGCTTTTAAAGGCTCAGCCAATTCAGGCTTTTCACGGCGATTATGGTAAACAATATTCATGTTAAATCCGTAAAAACCCCGGCGTGCAATTGCAGCACCAATATTACCAAGTCCTATAATTCCTAGGGTTTTTCCAAAAACATCCAAACCGAACTGCTGAGGCCCTACTGTTCTTTTCCATTCACCTTGTTTAGTCCAATGATCAAGAAAAGGAACTTTTCTAGCAGCGCTTAGTAATAATGTAAAAGCAAGATCAGCAGTTGTTTCAGTTAAAACGTGAGGGGTGTTTGATAACCAGATTTTTCTTTGATTTAAATAAGCCACATCATAATTGTCATAACCTACCGTTACAGATGAGATAATTTTTAGTTTTTGAGCCGGCGCAAGATTACTTTCATTAAGAAGTCTCCCAGCACCAATCATTCCATCGGCATCTACAACTTGCTGGCGTATTTGCTCATTAATATCACCCAATTTTGGGTTAAGAACCACAACCTGATAATCCTGTTGTAATCGAGACAAAATTTCTTCATCAATTTGGCTAAAAACTACAACTTTTTTCATGTAAATCCCTACTACTCGTTGTTATCTTGCATCAATTGCCATAATCTTTTTTTAAGGAGCGGTTTCTCCAACATCTCTTTTAAACTTGCCAAGTGAATAATATTGGCATGTTGAATATAAGAACATTCACCCAAACACAAAATTTTCTTATCTGCTGCAATAGCATCTAAAAATCCTTGAATATATGAACCTACACCGCGTTGGTCTTGATAACTAGCCAAAGGGAACGGCCATTTCAATTCAGTATATTGCCCTATTTTTGCTTTTTGAATGTTACTCCAAAGCTGCTTTTCTTCATCAGCTAAATTGGTAACATCTAAAAAAATGACACACTTTTCAAGTGCAAATGCTTGCATCTCAAATGAAGCAATCGTAATCGTTGGAACGTGTACCTCATTACGAGGTGGCACAACAGGCGGAACTTCTGCTGGAATTGGGGCCACAATTTCAGGTTCAACTTTGGGAATTTCGTTGACTTGTGGTTTTATGGGTTGTTCAAGAACTAGATTATTCTTAGAAGGCAGTATAATCGGCTCCACTTCTGGAGCAGTGTGATCTCGCCAGAGGCTTTGAGCATTATTTTTTTGGCACGCCTGTGTCTTAGGAACCCATACGTCAATCCCTAAAGTCGCCAATATATTTCTTTGCTGCCCAATCATTTGTAAATCAATACCTCTACTCTATCTACATTCTAACGGGCTTGAGTTTTTTTTTCAGTGTTTTATTTCATTCAATTATTTTTATAATCGTATATGTCTTTTAAATAATCATCACACTATTTCTTTTTTGCATTTGATCGACAATTTCTTCTGTCTCAAAACCAAAACGCCAATAAAGCAATTCAAGGACATCTAACTCATCTTGCGTGATAATACGATCGCTCCACAGACACATTTCTGCAATTGCTAGAATACTTAGACGGTCACGCAATAATAAACCAGCAATATCATTTAAAATTTCAGCCAGATCTAATGGCTCATCTGAAATTTCATCATAGATGTACATTTCATCTGGGTTAAGTAGTGAACGCAAAATACGCTCACGTACTTCTAACTGATTTGGGCTATTAATTTGCTGAACATGAAGCAATGCATCAATCAAACGAACAATTTGAGGTTTTACTTCTTCAAATGCAGTGGGCAAATGTAACGGCATCAAATTCAATTCATATTTAACCCGCTCTAGCAAAAGTGCATCTAATAGACCAATCTCACCATCTTCCTGAATAATAAGTGCCAGTTTTGTCAAAAATTGACGCGCAATACTTGCAGGTATATGACCGATATTTTTACATGCATCGTGAAATATCTGAATATGAATACGCCCATCCAGATTTAGTAGCGCATCTATAATGGCATGACTAACTGGCGCGTCTTTTGGAATGAATTCTCGATATTGGCGAATCATCAAAATAGCGACCATTACCTCGCGTGAGCCAGTAGCAGTTTGTAGTGCCCGCTGAATTAATTCAGGACGCTTCTTATTTCGACGTACGTCGCTACTCAGAGGTTTAATAGCATCATTTAATGCAAAACTAATCGGTGACAGTCTTAACAAAGGTAGAGGCTGCGGAGATGACCAAGGAATATAAATTTCTTTCTCAGATTCTTCCAAGAAATGAAATAAGCTAAACAATGGACGATTACGAAGTTTCTTTAAATTTTCTAATTGCAGATCTTGTAGTAAAGTCGGATTTAACTCATAAATACGTTCACGAATACTCGGATGAATATTCATCCAGCTTTGTGGGCTCAGTGAGTTAGCAAAACACATGTGTGCGATTGATTCAGAGTAAGCACTATGAATTTGCGAACCAGAGTGGTGAACATAAATACGCAACAAGGTTTGGGTGTTCGCATTATTTTTTAATAGTCGTACTGTTTTTTGATCATTACGGAATGTACGTCCACTCAAAGTCAAATATTTAATAAAACGAGTAATCAGCACGCCTAAGCTTCCGGCTAACCAAATTACCCCACCTACGGCAACAAAAACTGTTTCAAACTTATGTTTATAACCCGGGCTATAGCGCTTAAAACCTTGTTTGGCTAATTTACTGCCCCACTGACTAAAAGTTGTTAAACCACTATATAAAATCTTTAATTTCGTATTCTCAACAGCCTCACCCGATAAAATCTGATTAAACTCATGGCCTAATAAACCATATAACTCAAGCTTATCCAAATTTTGTAAAGCACCCCAGGTCAGAATAATGACAATATCTTTAGGATGAAAACCTGCCGTAAGTGCATTTACACCCACTTCATCAGGTAAAACATATACGGTTGGTACTTTTAAGGAAAAAGTTTGCGCCAAGTGTTCTGTAATTTTTAATGCGGCGAGTTCTTCGGGAGTACTTTCCTCTTTCACCAAACGACGTGCTTTAAGTTGTTTTGCTAAAGAGTGCCCACCTTTACGCAGAATATAAAGTTCGGTAACTACTGACCAAACCATAATAAAAAGTAATAGCGCGACGAAATAAGGACTTAAAGTATGCCACCAAATTGGTTGGCTATAATCAAAAAAATGGACGAGTAAACCTAAAATTAAATTTAAAATAAAAATAGTCAGCAACACGGCAACCAAACACATAGTGATGGACCATGCCATATTTTTATTTTCGATTAGATAGTGGCTTACTTCTTTCAATGTAAATATTCCCAATTACATTGTTAGGTTTCATCATAAAAGAAAAAAGCGGGAAACACCCGCTTTTTTCGGCTATTTCTATTCTTCTTTAATACCAGTTAAATCTACAGAAGCAGCATCGACATTCACATCAATATAACCATCTTTTTTCTTTTTCGCAGAATCATTACGCTTCTGCTCCAAATTATTTAAATAGTTAACATCAATATCACCAGTTACATAGATTCCATCAAATACCGAGCAGTCAAACTCAGTTAAATCAGGCACTTTGCTAGTACGTACAGCATTTTTCAAATCTTCCAACTCTTGGAAAACTAAGCGATCAGCACCAATAATTTCTTGGATCTCTTCAACACTGCGCTCTGAAGCAATAAGTTCAGCCTTCGCAGGCATATCAATACCATAAACGTTTGGATACATCACTTTTGGTGCTGCTGAAGCAAAGTATACTTTTTTTGCACCAGAATCACGTGCCATTTGAATAATCTCATTACACGTTGTACCACGCACAATAGAGTCATCAACCAATAGAACGTTTTTCCCTTTAAACTCTAACTCAACAGGGTTTAATTTCTGACGTACAGATTTTTTACGTTGCTGTTGACCCGGCATAATAAAGGTACGGCCGATATAACGGTTTTTCATAAAACCTTCACGGAACTTCACACCCAGAATATTTGCAAGTTCTAAAGCTGAAGTACGGCTCGTATCTGGAATTGGGATAACCACATCAATATCATGGTCCTCACCCCAGTCACGTAAAATTTTATGAGCAAGCTTTTCACCCATTTTTAAACGTGCTTTATAAACCGAAATTCCATCAATAATGGCATCAGGACGAGCAAAATAAACATATTCAAAAATACATGGACGGTATTTTGGATTAACCGCACATTGTTTAGAGAATAATTGACCATTTGCATCGATAAAAATTGCTTCACCTGGTTCAATATCACGCTCAATTTTAAAACCAAGAGCAGTAATAGCAACTGATTCAGAGGCAATAATGTATTCCATCTCACCCTGTTCAGTTACACGTGAACCATAAATAAGTGGACGAATACCGTTTGGATCACGGAAACCTACTAAACCATGACCAGTGATCATCGCCACGACACCATACGCGCCCTGACAACGCTCATGCACACGAGAAACCGTATGGAAAATATCGTCAGCTGTAGGATTTAAAGTACCTTTCTTTTGTAATTCATGTGCGAATACATTTAAAAGAACTTCTGAGTCAGAATCAGTATTCATATGACGTAAATCTGTTTTAAACAGGTCATCATGAATTTCTTCTGCATTGGTTAAATTACCATTATGTGCAAGTGTAATACCGTAAGGTGAGTTCACATAAAATGGCTGTGCTTCAGCACTGCTCGCAGAACCAGCAGTTGGGTAACGTACATGGCCAATACCATAATTACCAAGTAATGCTCTCATATGACGAGTATGAAAGACATCACGTACCATACCGTTATCCTTACGCAGGAAAAGACGGCCTTCATGGCAGGTTACTATTCCAGCTGCATCTTGCCCACGATGTTGCAACATCGTTAAAGCATCAAACAACATTTGGTTCACTGGCGATTTACCGGCTATACCAACAACTCCACACATAGCAACCTCGCAGACAAGCTAGGAATTAATAAAAAGGATTCTTTGTCGAATGGTCAGATCGGCTTTCTAAATCTTCCGATTTGTCCATTGGTTTTGAAGGCGCGCCTGATGCGCTACCTCCAGATGTTATTTGATGAAATGCCTCACTTGCTGCATCTTTAGATAACTCTGTAGCTAAAGGGGCATATGGCAATAAATACTGTATAAGCTTGGATTGCTTCCAGTGTGGTGAACTCTCAACCCAAGGTCCTATACCCTGCATTGTAATCAGCACAACCAACAAACCTTTTAAAGAACCAAAAGCGCCACCTGCTAAACGATTTAATGGCCCCAATTTCAGACTTTTCAAGAGGCCATTTAAAAATGCAGAGACGATCCAAGTTAAAACAATGATCAAAAGTGCTATAAATGCAAAAGCTGCAATTTTTTGAACCACTGGATCATGACTTAAACCCGCCATAGACGGCGCAAGAAGGACAGCATATTTTGCACCCATAATTAATGCAATGACCCATCCTACCAAGTTCGCAAAGGCTTTGATAAATCCTTGTCGCAAACCGTTTAGCCCCCCAATGAGCAAAAGTATCAGAATAATGATATCAATTGTGTTCATATTCACTTATGACATAGATGCAACACATTGTTTCACTAAAATAGGACCGGTATAAATCAGCCCACTATAGATCTGTACTAATGTTGCTCCAGCTTGCTGTTTGACTGCTGCTTGTTCACCCGACAAAATTCCACCCACGCCAATTAACGGGATTTGTCCTTTTAATGTTTGGGCAAACAAACGTAAGCATTCTGTACTTTTTTCAAAAACAGGTGCGCCTGATAAACCACCCGACTCGTTACCATTAGGAAGATTTTCTACACCTTCTCTTGATAAAGTCGTATTGGTAACAATTAAACCATCAATTTTAAAATGCAATAATTGTGCTGCAATAAACTCAACATCTTCAGCTGTTAAATCAGGTGCAACTTTTAGAACCAAAGGAACATAATGGTTATATTGTTCGGCTAGCTCAAGTTGTCTTTCTTTTAAGGTTTGCAATAATTCAGTTAATGCATCACCGCTTTGTAAACTTCTTAAGTTCTTAGTATTTGGAGATGAAATATTAACGGTAATATAAGAAGCGTAGTTATAAACTTTCTCTAGGCAAATTAGATAATCATCGACAGCCTTTTCTACAGGCGTATCGGCATTCTTACCAATATTAATGCCTAAAATCCCTTTAAATTTTGAAGCTTTGACATTTTCAATCAACTTATCAACGCCATCATTATTAAATCCCATGCGGTTAATAATGGCTTTAGCTTCAGGAATACGGAATAAGCGGGGCTGCGGATTACCCGACTGAGGGCGAGGCGTAATGGTTCCAATTTCAATAAAACCGAATCCTAGACCTGCCAGTGCATCAATGTGTGCACCATTTTTATCAAGTCCAGCTGCTAAACCTACCGGATTTGGAAATTCAATTCCCATACAAGTCGTTGGTTTCGCTTCTACGCTCTGACGTAGCAGGCCGAACTTATGTGCTTTATCAAGCATAGATAATGTTAATTCATGGGCACGCTCTGGTGCTAAACTAAACAACATCGGGCGAGCAAGTGAATATAACATACCAATCACAATCTACTGATTTTAGGTAGGCATATTATAGGCACAGGGAGCACAAAACACCATGCTTAAGACCAGCATATTTTAATATGTTATTGAACCGTCGCTGTTAATTTAATCTGACCTTCACTTGAAACCATTTCCATTTTTTCAATACTTAAGCCCATTTGCGCCAGTTGGGTTAAAAAGTTCGCTAAAATTGCGTAATTCTGATGAGTAACAATAATTTGTAACTGCTCACCATTTTGTTGAGAAGTGACAGTTAACCCTTGTTGTTGAGCTACACGTTGTATTTTTTCTGCTTGACCCAACTCAAGCTCACTCGCAGGTTTCATCGTGACTGCATTACTTTGCATCCACACCATCAAATCTTTTAAATCATTTAGGCGCTGTTGCTGTTGTTCTGCTAAGGAATGCATTTTCCAAAGTGAAGCTCCAATAATAGCCACTACAACAAAAATTGTAGTAAAGACCACCATGATACGTTCACGGACAGTTAAACGGTCTAAATATTGATTGATTTGTTCAATCCACTGATCAAACCGGTTTTGCAATTGAGCTAACATTTTCATTATTGTATTTTCACCACCCCAATTGCCCCACCACCATCGGCTTGAATATTACCTAACTCTGCCTTGAAGCCTTGCTGATTAAGCTGCTGTGTTAAAGCTTGCAAATCATCTCCCGATTTTGCTTTTAAGGCCATGATTAGTGTAGAAGCATCATAATTTAACTGCTGAGCTAAAATTTGTCTTTGCATTAAAATAGGTCCAACACGGCTCAACAGAGAGAGTGCTTGTGTATCACCCTGTTTACTCATTCTTAAATGACTTTCAAATTGGCTTTTTATATTTTGTTCATTTACACGACTAGAAGGACCAAACCAATATTTATATTGCTCAATTGTCTGCTCAGCTGTTTGATTTGCTACATTTCTTAATTTCACCCAACGCAACAAATCATAGCTAAACTGAACCACAATTATTGCTAAAACAATAACCGCACATGCTTTCCAGTACCCAGAAACCGTCTGCTCTTGCCCTTTGGCTTTTGGTAAAACATTAAAAGGATGTTGTTTAGGTTTATCTAAGCCCTGAAACTCATAAAAAAATTCTGAACGCTGCTCAACACTAGAAGCTGCTTCTAAGCTTTCTAACTGTTCTACAGTCAGCCCACTATATTGATAATGTGTTTCAACTGGCTGGAACTCCAAAAACAATCCCAAATCATCCAGTGAATTACCCACCCACTTGCTTTCGCGTACCAATAATTTTTGATCAATATTACACAGAATAACTTGTTGATCTTGAGGTTCCGGCAAAATCAAAAAGTCTGGTAATAAAGCAACGAGCTTGATTGGCAACAAATTCATCGCATGTTGCCATGTTTCCACAGTAGTTTTTGCGACGCCCAATATTGTTAATTGATCAGCATGAAAATGATGAACCACTTTCATGTGATCAATCGGCAAAGTTACAAACTCTTCAAGCAAATATTTAACACCATCTGCTCCGAGTTGTTTGTAATGAGACTTTGCTATTTGTTGCTGGAATACCTGAGCATGACGGCTAGGAAAAAAGACGACAGCCTCTTTTCCTTGATGCAATTGTAGGTCTTGTATTAATTGATCCAGACTTGCAGCCTGTAACCAGTTTTCTCCGTTAGACCAATGCCATATTCCATTGGTTTCAGGCATCCATAAATACAGCATAATGGGCGAAATAACCTTTTTTAATTATATTGTGGGTATAAAACTATTTTTTTGTGTTGATAAACCAGTTGCAATCACAGCCTGATCATAAATTCGGGCTTCAGCCAATGCAAATGGATTAAAGCTTTCATGAGTCAGCAGTTCAGCAATATGTCCTACTACATTCATATGACACACCACTACAATTGACTCATAAGGAACCTGAGATAACCACTCAATTGCTTCTTTCGCATTATCATCTGGCTTAATTTTATCGCATAACAGCACAGGCACATCTTTAAAATACGCTTGAATATGTGCCAATGTTTCTTGAGCACGTAGTAAAGGACTAACTACAAAAATGTCAGGCTTAACAATATCTTTTAAAAATGTTGCTGTCTGTTCAGCTTGAGCGTGTCCACGAGCAGTAAGAGGGCGTTTAGTGTCGTTACCATTTACAGGTGGAGCGGCTTCCCCATGGCGAACCAATGTCAGTTGCATAAATTTTCCTTGTTAATAATTCTTGCATTATAACCACAATTTATGACATTTCTTCTTCAGACTTCGTGATGAGGCAAAACAAATTCTACATCACTACGATGTCCGTTTTTCATAAGAGATAATGCAATATTTAAAGGAGGTGCCCCTTCAAAAATAACTTCATATAGAGCGTTGGTAATAGGCATATAAACATCTAGTTCTTCTGCTTTACCACGCACCTGAACGATTGTATTGATGCCTTCTGCTGTCTGGCCCAACTCTTTACTGGCTTGATCAAGTGTTTTACCCGAACCTAAAGCATAGCCAATCTGATAATTACGGCTTAAAGGACTATTACAAGTCGCGAATAAATCTCCCACACCTGACAACCCCAAGAATGTAAGTGGATTTGCACCTTGTTTTACTGCAAAACGACTCATCTCGGCCAGAGCACGGGTTAAAATCATACTCTTGGTGTTTTCACCAATTTTGTAAGCTGCGCCAATTCCCATTGCAACCGCATAAATATTTTTAAGCGCACCACCTAATTCCACACCATGTACATCATCACTACCAAAAACACGGAATAGAGCACTATGCAGAGCATGTTGCACAGCATAACGAACTAATTCCGAATCACTAGCAATAACGGTACCCGACGGCATACCTGCCATAATTTCTTTTGCAAGGTTTGGACCTGATAGCACACCATAAGGTACTTCCGGCAATTCTTCACGAATAATATCACTCATGAAGCTGAAAGTTTTAGCTTCAATACCCTTAGTTAAAGAAACAACCGCTTGTGCAGTAATATATGGAGCAATTTGTTTTAAGACATCACGGAATGAGTGACTTGGAATTGCGACCAAAATAATATCTCGGTCACACACGGCTTGCTCAAGATCAGACACGGCACGTAATGATGACTCTAAAGTAAAGTCCGGCAAATAACGTTTATTAATGTGGGTTTTATTAATTTCCTCAGCTGTTTCGGCATCACGAATCCAGATCATGGTATCGCAACCGTTACGTGCAGCTAAATTTGCCATAGCCGTTCCGAAGCTCCCTCCCCCTAGAACGGTAATACGTAAAGCGGTTTTTTTATCAACCGCAACAGGTTCTACCAAATCTGTAAACTTAAATTCAGCCATCTTTTATTATCCTATTTCTTACTTTTACAGACTTTTAAGCCTGCCAAACTTTTACAAATTCTTTACTTTCAATATCTGCACGGGGTGCAATTACTTTAGCTGCCGTACCGACGTAAATAATACCTGAAATTAAATCACGGGCTTGCAGGCCTAAATGCTGTTTTAACCAATTTGATTCAACAACTGCACCACTACGCCACATGGTCGAAAAACCTTGAGCTTGCAAAGATAACAAAAGATTTTGTACTGCGGCCCCTGTACTTAAGATTTGTTCAAAATGCGGTACTTTTGGATGATCTTGTAATTGTGTAAGCGCCAAAATGAGTAGCGGGGCGCGAAAAGGATGTTGTTTAACTCGTTCGAGTTGAGCGGGATCAGTTTCACCCAAATCTGCCAAAGCCTTTGTTAGCACTTCTCCAAAAGCAGCACGTTGTTCGCCCGAAACTACCACAAAACGTGTTGGCTTAAGTCTATGATGATCTGGAGCTGTCAAAGCTGCTTGGAAAGCTAACTCTAATTGCTCTGTATTTGGAGCTGGCTCAACTAATTGGCCAATAGACTGACGCTGATGAATATTTTGGTGAATTATTTGTATTGCTGAATCCGTCATTAATATTGATCTAACTCAAAAATTCAAAATAGATTAGCATAATCTACCGTTAATCCACCATTGAATCTAGCTTATAAAATTAGCGAACTCACACTTTGACATTTTTTAATACAAAACATCAAAACTCATACAACGTATTCAAAATCAATTAGAAAACCTGTGTTCAAATGGCAATATCTTTTAGCGATTAACTTTAGGTGAATTATGAAAAAAATAATTTTAGCGAGCGCAATGAGCGGTGTCGTTTTATTACTTGGTGCTTGTGCAACTACTCCTAAAAATACTCTAGCAGTTCAGAAAGAAAATAATCAGTTTGAAGTTACAGGTATTGGCAAAACCAATTTAATTGCAAAAAACAATGCAATTACAGCAGCCCAAAAAACTTGCTCAAAAAGCACTTCACCAGTGGTTGTGGATGAAAAAACAACCTACAACGGTGTATTAAAAGATGTTGTAAGTGAAAAAACTGGTCAAATGGTTGAAGCTGCGGCAGGTGTTATTGGTACATTGACTGGTAAAAATGCATCTTTAGCAAAAGATGATGACTATCAAACAACGCTTACTTTCTATTGTAAAATTAATTAATTAAAAAAATCCCAATCAAATGATTGGGATTTTTTTAATTAGCAGTAACCATCTAATCTGGTCAGTGGTAATTTCTTACCAATTGCTTTTTCAATTTCGGGTAAATAAAAGGCATCATCTTCTGAAAGAAAACTAATACTTACACCTTGTGACCCAGCGCGACCTGTACGACCAATACGGTGTACATAATCATCAGACTGCTCAGGCAAAGTAAAGTTAATGACATGTGATACGCCATCTACATGAATACCACGACCAGCAACATCCGTCGCAATCATAATATTATGTTTACCTTGCTTAAATTGCTCTAGCATTTTTAAACGTTTATCCTGAGCAATCTCACCTGAAAGCATACCGACTCTATATCCATCTTTCTTTAAATGATCATAAAGACGGCGCACCTGATCACGTCGATTAGCAAAAATCATGACTTTATCGATCGGCTCTTCACGCAAAATATCTTGTAATAAACGATATTTATCTTGTTTAGCCACGACATACACTCGTTGCTCTACATCGTTATTCGTTTTTTGCTCAGGCTCAATTTCAACAGTGATGGGTTCAAACAACCATTGTCTTGCCAAATTCAAAACATCATAACTAAACGTCGCAGAGAACATCAGCGTTTGACGTTGTTCCTTACGCGGAGAGTAACGGACAATACGTTTTACAGAAGGAATAAAACCCATGTCCAGTAAACGGTCAGCTTCATCAATCACTAAAAATTCAATTTGATCGAGCCAAACTTCTTTTTGTTCTACAAAATCAATTAGACGCCCAGGTGTAGCGACCATGATATCGACAAAATTAGCATCTAGCTGTTTCTTTTGCTTATCAAAATCTACACCACCTAATAATGTTACAAGGTGCAAATCTGAGAATTTTGTGAGTAGCTTTGCATCACTTTCAATTTGCAACGCCAATTCACGAGTGGGTGCCAAAATTAAGGCACGTGGCTCACCACGGAAACGCTGCTCTTGAACCGGATTATTGAGTAAATCATTAATTACACTAATCAGAAAGGCAGCTGTTTTACCAGTTCCTGTCTGTGCTCGCCCAATTGCATCATGCCCGGCTAATGTATATTTTAAAACCTTTTGCTGAATTGGGGTCATTTGAGTAAACCCTAAAGCATCAATCGCCTTTTTAAGTTGCGGATGTAAATTCAAGGTTTCAAAACCAGATGTCATAAATACGTGCTCTAACAAACAATCTCTCGAATGAGAAGATCATTATAAACAAAAACGCCCCAATTCAAAAATTGGAGCGTCCATCATTCATCAAAAAGATGAATTAGTCTTAGTCTAAAGGCTGAACGTTTTCAGCTTGAAAACCTTTTTGGCCTTGAACTACGCTAAATTCTACACGTTGGCCGTCACGTAAAGAACGGTGACCGTCACCTACGATCGCACGGAAATGAACGAATACATCGTCACCGCCGTTACGTTGAATAAAACCAAAGCCTTTAGTGTCATTAAACCACTTTACTACGCCTTGTTCACGAGCTGTCATAAGTCAATCCTCAGATGTTGAAAAAAGGACCTTCCGGTGTTGCAAACAGCAGAGCAAACAAGGTTTTAAAATATTTATAATCTTAAAGCTTGTAATCATTCTGTAAAACTATCAACAATTTCCGGTTACATCCATTTGTTATAGGGTTATTAAATCAATTTGATTGTGTGGTAAATCCTAAAACGGTTCGAGCTTAACACGGGTTTATGACAATTAATAGAATTTTTTTCAATTATTTCCCCTATTTTTAGTTCTTTTTTTAAACAGCTTATTACAATATTTTTTATAGAAATTCCCCCTATCTTGTTCCATAAAATATGCTGTATTTACTAAAAATTTGTTAGAATATTTTTTTTAGTTGTTTTGATGATGAATGAGCAATACTTCTTCTAATACAGCACCCATTGAAATTAATGCCCTTGGGCAGCCCTGCCCGATGCCATTGTTAATGCTAAAACGTGAACTTAAAAAAGCGCCAGGCAAACAACAATTTTTATTAAAATCGTCAGATCCTCATAGCGAAATTGATGTAACTCGTTACTGTGGTTTGCATCATTTTATGTGTCAAACTACACACGTATCAGAGAGAGAATTTCACTATTTAATTGAAACTCAATAATTCTTTGCTAAACTAAAAGATTAGAAATTGCATAAAATTTTACATTTCTCTACCCAATTTTCCTTAATTATGAAGCTGATTCAAATTAAGATGAATTTATTGGTTATCCCATTCGATCCTATAAGGAGAACTCATGAGTGACAGCAGCAATCAATTGATGCCCCTGTCATTGTCTGCGCCCGGTGTAAACCTTGGTGCATATATCAGTACTGTCAATCAGATTCCTATTTTAACGGCCGAGCAAGAAAAAGAACTTGCTGAGCGTTATTATTATGACCAAGATCTTGATGCCGCAAAAATGCTGGTAATGTCGCATTTACGCTTTGTCGTTCATATTGCGCGCAGCTATGCAGGTTATGGCCTACCACAAGGCGACCTTATTCAAGAAGGTAATTTAGGCTTAATGAAAGCCGTGAAACGTTTCGACCCAAACATGGGTGTACGTTTAGTATCTTTTGCCGTCCATTGGATTAAGGCAGAAATTCATGAATACGTTATTCGCAACTGGCGTATTGTCAAAATTGCAACGACAAAAGCTCAGCGTAAATTATTTTTCAATTTACGTAGTCTAAAAAAATCGAGTAAAAAACTTACCCTCGAAGAAGCTCAATCGATTGCTAATGACTTAAATGTAACACCAGAGCAAGTACTGGAAATGGAAGGTCGTTTAACTGCCTATGATGCTGCTTTTGAGGCACAAGGCGACGACGATGACGACACCCCACATACTGCTCCTGCGTTGTATCTTGAAGATAACCGCTATGACCCTGCTCGTTTAGTCGAAAACGAAGACTGGGAAGAGCAAAGTACTTCAGCCTTGCATGATGCAATGGACCAGTTAGATGACCGTTCACGTAATATTTTGCAACGCCGCTGGTTAGATGATGACAAATCTACTCTTCATGAGTTAGCGGCTGAATATAATGTTTCTGCAGAGCGTATCCGTCAGCTTGAAAAAAATGCGATGGAAAAGATTAAAACTGCTATGTCAGCAAGCTAAAATAAATGAAAAAATAAAAGGGCGATTCGCCCTTTTGTTTTATCTGGCTATGTTTAGCCAACCCAATCTATGTTAACGTTGCCTTTCATTATTCAGTTGCGTTTTTTGTTATGTGGATTGCCATTTCAGCCCTTAATCTTGCCTTTGCAGTCATGTTGGGTGCTTTTGGAGCACATGGTCTTAAAGCTCATGCGGGTCCCGAGCAACTTGCTTGGTGGCAGACTGCAACCGACTACTTTTTTTATCATGCACTGGGTCTATTGGCGCTTGGTATTTTAAGTAAGGTTCTTCCTCATTTCCCAATCAAGTTATCTTTCTTGTTTATCCAGATTGGTATTCTATTTTTTTGTGGTTCGCTTTATATCATGGCGCTAGGTTTACCACGAATATTAGGTGCAATTACACCAATCGGTGGAGCCTTAATGATTGCTGGATGGCTGGTCTTGGCTTGGAATGCTTTCAAATACGCAAAATAATCGGAATGTGATCATGCAAATTTATTTAAATGGCGAATTAACGGACACGCCTTGTCAAAACCTGTTGCAACTCATTCAGGAACTGGCACTTGAAGGAAAACGCTTTGCTGTAGAACACAATCAGCAAATCGTTTCTAAAAGCAAATTAGAGCAAATTTCTATTGCTCAACATGACCGTATCGAAATTATTCACGCTGTTGGCGGCGGCTAAGTCGGAGTTATCCATGCAAGACACCCCTCTCATTATTGGTTCACGTTCTTTTCAATCTCGTTTATTGGTCGGAACTGGCAAATATAAAGACTTAAATGAAACGGATTTAGCTATTCAAGCCAGTGGTGCAGAAATCGTAACCGTCGCAATCCGCCGTGTGAATATTGGACAAAATCCGGATCAACCAAACTTACTCTCAGTTATTCCGCCAGAAAAATATACAATCCTACCAAATACTGCAGGTTGTTTTGATGCTGACAGCGCGGTACGGACTTGTATGTTAGCGCGTGAGTTACTGGATGGTCATAATCTAGTAAAACTTGAAGTTTTAGGCGATGAGAAAACCTTATATCCAAATGTGACCGAAACTTTAAAAGCAGCACGTACTTTAATTGATGACGGTTTTGAGATTATGGTTTATACCTCGGATGACCCTATCATTGCGCAAGAACTCGAAAGTATGGGTTGTGTTGCGATTATGCCTTTAGGAAGTCTGATTGGCTCGGGTTTGGGCATTTTAAATCCACATACCATTTCAATTATTAAAGAAAATGCAAAAGTGCCAGTTTTGGTAGATGCAGGGGTTGGTACAGCAAGTGACGCTGCTATTGCAATGGAACTCGGTTGTGATGGCGTACTCATGAATACTGCTATTGCAGCTGCTCAAAATCCTATTTTGATGGCTTCTGCAATGAAAAAAGCTGTTGAAGCAGGACGTGAGGCATTTTTAGCTGGTCGTATGCCACGTAAGCGCATGGCAAATGCAAGCTCGCCAGAAACAGGTTACTTCTTTAAATAATTTATTTCTTGCAATAACACAGCCTTTAATTGTCGTTATAACGCCCATGCAACTTGTATAGGCATTTTACTTTTCAAAGATGAAAAGTAACAAAAATCTTTTGTTTCGCTGATATTACATCCATGTGATACAGCGAAACGGTGGCATCCATGCCACCTCACGATAGTTATCGCTTGCGAGAGTTTACGTTGAGTAAGACTAAGCCTGTTGCTCATCACGTTTAAACACCAACTCTTTTGCTGATGAATTCTCAGCATCAAAGTAGTAACCTTCGGTATTAAATGCTTTCATGTCATCAGCTTTATTTAATTGATTTTCAATAATAAAACGAGCCATTAAACCGCGCGCTTTTTTCGCATAGAAACTAATGACTTTATATTTGCCATTTTTCTGGTCAAGAAAAACAGGCTTCACAATTTCAGCCTTAATTTTTTTCTCATTAACCGATTTGTAATATTCATCTGAAGCTAGATTTACCAACAATTCAGATTTAATTGCGGCCAAATCTTCATTAATCTGGTTAGTAATAATATCACCCCAGAATTCATACAAATTATGACCACGAGTATTTTTTAATTTAGTACCCATCTCAAGACGATATGGCATCATTAAATCCAAAGGACGCAACAAACCATACAAGCCCGATAACATACGTAAATGGTGCTGTGCAAAATCAATATCTTTGTCTTTTAAGTGGTAAGCATCTAATCCAGTATAAACATCACCCTTAAATGCATAAATCGCCTGACGAGCATTTGAAAAATCAAACTCGGGCTTCCAATCTCTAAATCGGTCTGCATTTAGTGTGGCAATTTTTTCACTGACATTCATTAAGCTCGCAATTTCAGAAGCGGAAAGTTTACGGCTAACATCAATTAATTGTGCTGAATGTTCTAACAAGCGAGGCTGAGTAAACTCATCTGTAGGTAACGCTGTTTCATAATCTAAAGTTTTTGCAGGAGAAATTAAAGCAAGCATAGACAACCTGAAAAAATTATTATTAATGCCAACTATAACAGTAGATATTTTTTAATGCTAACTCGTGTTTTCAATGACGACTATCGGTAAAATAGGAATACGTATTGTTATTTATCGATTCTTATATGTCTGAGCAAATTTTCATTCAGGGTCCAGTAGGTAAAATTGAACTTTTTGTAGACCGCCCTGAAGGTGAAATCAAAGGCTTTGCGGTTGTTTGCCATCCGCACCCATTGCAAGGTGGAACTCCTCAACATAAAGTCCCTGCTCTTTTAACCCAAATCTTTAATGAATATGGCTGTATTGTATATCGTCCGAGTTTCCGTGGTTTAGGCGGTAGTGAAGGTATTCATGATGAAGGTCATGGTGAAACCGAAGATATCTTAGCTGTAATTGAACATGTCCGTAAGCTTCATGAAGGCTTGCCATTTTATGCAGGTGGTTTTAGTTTCGGTTCACATGTTTTAGCAAAATGCTTTGCACAGCTTGAACCTGAATTACGACCTGTACAGTTAATTTTATGCGGTTTACCAACGGCTACTGTAGTAGGTTTACGTCACTATAAAACTCCTGAAATTCAAGGTGATATTCTACTCATACATGGTGAGCAAGATGACATTACCTTACTTTCAGATGCGATTGAATGGGCAAAACCGCAGAAGCATCCAATTACAATATTACCGGGCGCCAACCACTTTTTTACAGGTTATTTAAAACAGCTTCGTCAAATCATTACACGCTTTATTATTATGAAATAAACGATAACTTGATGGGCATGGATTGAGCCTATGTCCATCATTTTATAGGCAGCTTCATTATTAAAAATTATTCCAAATTAATCCGAAACGGGCTAAATATTTTTTACTTGGTCGCTATCTTTTATCCTGATTCTTATAAAATTTTAATAAGTGTCTATAATAACTTTACGCATTTGACTAAAAAATTCCAACAATATGCTTCATTTTACTTTTTTAGGCACATCTTCAGGTGTACCCACTCTGACACGTAATGTTTCAGGATTAGCGGTTCGTAACAGCAGAAATAAGGACTGGATTTTAATTGATGCTGGTGAAGGTACACAGCACCGCCTTCAACAAGCTAGACTATCCTTACAAAACCTAATAGCCATTTGTATTACACATGTTCACGGGGACCATTGTTACGGTCTAGTTGGCTTATTGGCAAGTGCAGGCATGAATGCTCGTACCAAACCATTAACCGTGATTGCACCGAAAGAGATACAGCAATGGTTTGAAATTACAGCCCAACTTACAGATTTATATTTGCCCTATCCCATCAATTTTATTGATGTTAATGAGGCAATACAGTCTCAGCAGATCTCTGATGAGTTTATTGTTCAGGCCCATCCTCTTAGCCATCGTGTCCCAAGTTTTGCCTTTAGCGTTTATATAAAATCTACACAGAAGAAGTTAGATATCCAAACTTTAACTCAACTTGGTGTACCCAAAGGCGATATCTGGGGGCATTTAAAACGAGGTTACGATGTTGAGTTTGAAGGACGAATTTTAAAATCGAAAGACTTTATCAAAGTTCAGAATCAGCAAATCCACGCAGTTATAGGTGGTGATAATGATCAACCTGAACTATTAGCAGATGCTTGCAAAGATGCTCAATTACTCATTCATGAATCGACTTATTTACAAACGGTTTTGGATAAAGTTGGTAAAGGACCAATGCATAGCTCAGCAAAAATGGTCGCTGAGTTTGCGGAACAGCAATCTTTAAGTAATTTAATTCTGACACATTTTAGTCCTAGGCATCAGGATAAAATTGGACAGCAAGCTATTACCGAAGAAATTCGCCAATTTTATAAAGGTCATTTTTATTTAGCGAATGATTTTGATGAATTTACTTTAAATGAAGCTGGACAACTTTTAAAAGTCGAGTAAAAGTTAAAGTTGAAGAAGCTCATGACTGAGCTTCTTATTTCTAAAAAAATTACTCTACAGATGCTAAAGCTGTTACCAACAACTTCCAGCATTTCTCTACAGTGTCTACTTTAACTCGTTCACCTGGCGCATGAGCGCCCTGAATATCTGGTCCAAACGATACCATTTGTAAGTCTGGATAGTGTTCAGCAATAATCCCACATTCCAAGCCTGCATGAATTACTTTAAGATTTGGTTCAATATTAAAAGTCTTTTGATATGCGTGTTGTAAGCACTTTAGAGCAGCCGAATCTGGATTTGGTGTCCAACCCGACACTAACGGTGTAAGTGTAGAACTGATATTAAATTGACTAAAATGTGCCTGAATTTTTTCTGCAAAATCTTGAGCTTCTTGATTCACCATTGAGCGAACCATTAAGACAGCTTTTCCACCTTCGCGATTTAATTTCACAACCCCAATATTATTTGAGGTTTCAACTACGTCCGGTAGAGCTTGACTCATACTTGCAACACCGTATGGACTTGTTGCCAAAGCTTGCAACCATTCGTTTTGCTGTTGTTGAGTAATCACTTGATTCGTTTCAACGCTAGTAGGTTGAATAGTTAATTGCAAATTATCATCAATACCCTTTAATTGGTCTTTCCATATCGTTTGATATTCAGCGAGTAATTTTTCTAATTCAGGCAATTGGTTAGATGAAATTGCAATGGTTGCTATAGCTTCGCGAGGTAAAGCATTACGAGCAGTACCACCTGTAAACTCAACAAGGTGTCCACCAAGCTTTGCTAAATACTCATTTAAAAAACGGGCTAAAATAACGTTGGCATTGCCGCGTCCTAAATGAATATCTACACCAGAGTGACCACCTTTAAGACCAGCAACTTGAATATTTACAACCGTCAAATTTTCAGGAATTGGTTCATACGTAAGTGCTTGTTCGACTTCAACATCAATACTGCCTGCACATCCAAGATATAACTCGCCCCACTCTTCTGTATCAATATTAAATAACCATTTTCCTTTTAGCACACCTGCCTGTAAAAGCCGTGCACCACTCATCCCTGCTTCTTCATCAACAGTTAAAAGAACTTCAATTGGCCCATGAGCAATATCATTTGAGTCTAAAACTGCCAAAGCTAAAGCGACCCCAATGCCATTATCAGCACCTAAAGTAGTGTCTTTGGCCACTAACCACCCATCCTCAAGAACTGGGCGAATCGGATCTTTAAAAAAGTCGTGTACTGTGCCAGTGTTAGCCTGCGTGACCATATCTAAATGGCCTTGGAGAATGACTCCAGCTACATGTTCTTTACCCGCAGTCGCATCCTTACGGATAATTAAATTACCGACCTCATCTACATAAGTTTCTAAATTCCGACTTTGTGCCCATTTCTGTAAAAATTTACGAAGTTGCTGCTCATGCTTTGATGGGCGCGGAATAGTGCAAAGCGTTTGAAAATGCTGCCAAACCACTTGAGGAGATAATGTTGCAATATCAACTTGTGTCATGAAAACCACACTCTAATTATGTAAATATCTTAATAATTTCAATATACACAATGCATTAAAGATAGGTAGAGATTTCGGGAAAGATTTTGTATTTTTATCTTTAATCTAAAGAGTACGACTTTTTAAAAAGCCGTACTTCATAAATAAGTCTTAACAGTCTTAGACTTAGTTTTTCCATTCAAATGCTGAAAAACTCTGATCAGCTTTCAGACTATTTTCCACGGCCTGTGCAAGCTGGCGAATAATGCTTTGCGTTTCAATCTTTTCAAACCAGTCTTGTTCTTCATCAGGATTGGCAGAGATTTCACACATCAAATGCCCTTCATGATCTGTTTTTTGGCAAGTAATAGATAAGGGTAAAAGATGATTATCAATACTGACTTCTACTTTTTCATGTTCATGCACAATATGTTGTGCATCAAAGCCATAATGTCCCAATTGTTTAAATAGTAAAGCCGCTACATATTCTTGTGTGATATGGCATTCATTTGGTGGATGATCAAGCACCCCATGTTGTGGGCAACTGGCAATAAATTGTAATTTTTTCATCCTTTGTCCTAACACTTTTATCATTATCTGCGCTTAGCATAAGCAATAAACAAACAGCAGCCAAGCCTTTAGCCCGCTGCTGCCGTTGCTATTGTGTTAGCAATTATAAAATGTGTTAGGTCAAAAGTTATTGGCTAACTTCGATTGTTAAGCCTGCACGATTCGCCAACTCAGTGAAAGTTGGGAAGCTTGTAGCAACAGTTTCAGTACCGTGAATTGTAATCGGACCAGAAGTACGAAGACCAGCCATACTAAAACTCATAGCAATACGGTGGTCATGGTGCGATTCGATTTCACCACCAGCAAAAATTGGTGACCAATCGCCAGATTTGCCTTTACCTTCGATAATGATGCCATCTTCAGTTGGCGTACAATTAATGCCCATAATTTTTAAGCCATTTGCCATAACTTGAATACGGTCAGATTCTTTCACACGAAGCTCTGCTGCACCAGTCAATACCGTTTGGCCTTCGGCACAAGCTGCTGCAATAAATAAAGCTGGGAATTCATCAATTGCTAAAGGCACTTGGTCTTCAGGCATATGAATACCTTTAAGCGTGCGTGAACCTTTAATATGAATGTCTGCAATAGGCTCACCACCAGCAATACGTTCATTTTCAACAGTGAGGTCGGCACCCATCTGTTTTAAAATTTCAATTACACCAGTACGTGTAGGGTTAATACCTACCGCTTCCAAAACAACATCGGATCCTTCAGTAATTGCAGCACCCACCATAAAGAAAGCAGCAGATGAAATATCAGATGGAACCTGAATATCAGTACCTACTAATTTTCCACCACCAACAAGTGAAATCTTGTTGCCTTCGGTTTTAACATCATAACCAAATGCACGAAGCATACGCTCTGTATGGTCACGAGTTGGCTCTGGCTCAGTTACCGAAGTTTCACCTTCAGCCCACAAACCAGCAAGTAAAATACCCGACTTCACTTGAGCAGAGGCCATTGGTAAGTCGTATTGAATGCCTTTTAATTGCTGACTACCCGTAATGCTGACAGGTGGTGTACCTTTTTCACCTGTTGTTTGAATTTGCGCACCCATTAAACGCAATGGCTTAGCAATACGCTCCATTGGACGTTTAGAAAGCGATGCATCACCCGTCATCACTGAATCAAACTTTTGCGCAGACAACATGCCTGAAAGCAAACGCATGCTCGTTCCAGAGTTACCCATATACAATGCACTTGCCGGTGCTTTTAAGCCATGCATGCCCACGCCATGGATGGTCACTTCACCATTTTTAGGGCCTTCAATGCTTACACCCATATCACGGAAAGCCTGCAAAGTTGCCAAAGCATCTTCGCCTTCAAGGAAGCCAGTTACATGGGTAGTGCCTTCGGCAATAGCACCAAACATAATGGAGCGATGTGA
The DNA here is from genome assembly GCF_034067285.1 of Acinetobacter pittii. Classification (NCBI taxonomy): domain Bacteria; kingdom Pseudomonadati; phylum Pseudomonadota; class Gammaproteobacteria; order Moraxellales; family Moraxellaceae; genus Acinetobacter; species Acinetobacter pittii. Next base: position 1,171,274 of record NZ_CP139286.1, on the reverse strand, counting down.
CACAGATTTGTCACCCGGTACGGTAAATTTACCTTTAAAGGTCTTATTTCCCGGTAAGATACTGAATTGCTGTGTCACCTTATTTTTCTCCATTAAAGGTTTTTTGGCTAACATATGATTGAAATGCTGACGTGCTGCCTGAGCATGGCCGAGTAAACCCATTAATGCATGAGAATCTTCGTTTTCAATCAATTTTCTAAGTACGGTAAGTTGTTTTTCGAAGCCATCAACAGCATTTAATATCGCTGTTTTATTGGCAAAGAAAATGTCATGCCACATTTGAGGATCACTGGCAGCAATACGCGAAAAATCACGAAAACCACCGGCTGCATAACGGAAAATATCAAGATTATCTTCACGGTTTGCAAGTTGCTCGACCAAATTAAATGCCATCAAGTGCGGTAAATGACTGGTATGCGCCAAAACTTCATCATGCTTGGCAACATCCATACAAATGACTTCAGCTTTGGCTGCTGACCAAAGTTGAATCAGTTTCTCAACTGCCCATTCTGCACTTGTTGGTAACGGCGTTAAAATGACTTTGTGATTTGCAAATAGATCAACCTTGCCCGCATGAACACCAGTATGTTCACTCCCTGCAATAGGATGTCCCGGTACAAAACCTGCTGGTAACTCTTCACCAAATACAGCTTTTGCTGCATCAACCACATTGCCTTTTGTACTTCCCACATCAGTTACGATCGTGGTTTCTGACAAATAAGGCTTAATTTGCTCAAGTACTTTTTGCGTCGCACGCACTGGCAAGGCTAAAACAACTAAATCGGCCCCTTCCACGGCTTTAATAGGATCGGAAAATCCTTCTTGTATTAAGCCAAGTGACTTTGCATCTTCTAAAGTTTTCTGCGAGCGTGTAGATGCCACGATAGTTGTCGCCAACTTTTCGGTAATAATAACGCGAGCTAAACTCGACCCAATGAGTCCTAAACCAATAAATGCAACTTTTTTAAATAGGGGTTGTGACATAACTTCAACTTTGCTTTTGCTCAAAGTTATTTAGACCTTTGAGCAATTTGTTTTTAAGCATAATGACATGCCCATCTTAATGCATGTCATTATTCCAACATGAATAATTAGAGAACAGCAGCAGGATAAGAACCTAAAATACGAAGCTCTTTTACCATTGGACGAATATCATTGATTGCCGCAGCAACATTCTCTTGATCGATATGGCCTTCTAAATCGATAAAGAATACATAGGCCCATTTTTCAGGTAATGCCGGACGTGTCTCAATGCTTGTTAAGCTAATATTATGTTTTGCAAATGGCGCTAAAATTTCTAATAAAGCACCTGCGCGGTCATGCGCTGAAATTAATAATGAAGTTTTATCATTACCGCTTTGTGGAATCTTTTCACGACCAATCACTAAGAAACGAGTGGTATTTTCAGGGTTATCTTCAATATTGCTATGTAGGATTTCAAGATTATACATGCCTGCTGCGATATCAGACGCGATCGCTGCTGAATGCCATTCGTTGCGAATACGACGTGCAGCTTCTGCATTTGAGTTTAAAGCAACACGTTCAACACCCGGATAATGCGCGTCTAACCATTGACGACATTGAGCCAAAGTTTGCTGGTGTGCATAAATCTGTTTAATACTGTCTTTACGTGTATTTTCAGAGACGAGGAATTGATGATGAATACGTAATTCAACTTCACCAATCACATTTAAATTCGATGTTTTAAAACAATCTAAAGTATGGTTCACAATACCTTCAGATGAGTTTTCAACTGGTACTACGCCGTAATGTGCACTACCCGCTTCTACTTCACGAAACACTTCATCAATTGTTGGTAATGGACGAACAACTGCATCTTTACCAAAGTGTTTAAGTACAGCAGATTGAGTAAAAGTACCTTCTGGCCCTAAAAATGCAATACTTTGCGGAGCTTCTAAAGCGAGACAAGCAGACATAATTTCACGGAACAAACGCGCCATGGTTACATCAGACAAAGGACCTTGATTACGTTCCATGACTTTACGTAAGACTTGTGCTTCACGTTCAGGACGATAAAACAAAGGATTCTCTTCGGAAGCAAATTTAGCTTTTGCAACAGCTTCAGCAAGGCTTGCGCGGCGATTTAATAATTCTTGAATCTGTTGATCTACACTATCAATATCTTCGCGAATTTGTTCCAAACTAAGAGAAGTCGTTTTGTTTTGATCATCGTTGATCATTAGAATGCAGCCTCAGTAAAATCATCTTTTGAACGAGAGTATAACAATAGTCTGCTTTGATTTGTTAGGCAATATGGCTGTAAAAGCTTTTTTCATTAACCTTTTTGCGCACATTTCTTTGATCACTTTATTTGATAATGATTTTCATTTATCATTTGCATAATAAATTTTATTATTCCCCATTATGCATAAATCATTTTTCTTTTTATCTTCAAGTTTTTTATTAAGTACTTTAATAAGCTGTTCTGTTTTGGCTCAAACGTCTGTACAAAATCAATCAAAAATCGTTTTTCAAAATAATCAGGCACAATTTCAAATTAAATCTAAACATACAGGTCATGATTATCTTATTCAAATTTATAAACCGCCTGTTGCTCCACCCCAACATGGTTATCCAGTACTTTATATATTAGATGGCAATGCAACATTTCCAAGTGCTGCCAATATTGCTCAATCGATTGGAGCTGGTTCTACCAAATTAGGCTTAGACCCGCTCATGATCGTCGCGGTTGGTTACCCTCAGCAAAAAACCTTTGATGTGCAGAAGCGTGCTTATGATTACACTCCAAAACCTTCTGCTGAATTTCAAGCACAAGGTAAATATAAATATGGTGGTGCCGATCAGTTTATTGCGTTTTTAGATAGCGAACTCAAGCCTGAAATTGCGAAACAATTTCCAGTTAATAGCCAACAACAAAGTCTCTATGGGCATTCTTTTGGAGGCCTATTTGTGCTTTATCATTTTTTTCAAAAGCCTGATGCATTCCAACGCTACTTTGCTGCAAGCCCTTCTCTTTGGTTCGATCAAGGCATGTTATTTCAACAGTTAAATCATTGGCAAAGTCAAAAACAAAGTCACTCTCCGATGCTTTTAACCACGGTCGGTACCCATGAACAAGGCGGCCCTCGTACTCAACTTAACAATAAATTTAATGAAACAGATTTCTTTAAAGCTTTAGAAAAAAAGCGTTCAGATCAATTTACTTATTGGCATTTTTATAACCCAGCTGAACAACACATTACAAATTTGTATGCGAGTTTACCCAAAGCCCTTATGTTTGCTTCATCTCAAAATTTAGAAAGCTGTAAATCTTTATTTGATGAGCAGAAGCAGAAGACAGCCCAATAAAAACTTACTCGATTTTTAAAAGCTGAGCTCGTCTCAATGTGTAGATTAGCTATACTACCTAAAGACGTCATAACAACAGTAAAATAGAATGAATAAAATTATTATTTTAAGCCTACTTGGCTTCACCAGTTTCACTTTAACAGGTTGTGGTGGTTGCCCAATAATTGCAGGATGCAATGGTACAGACCCTTCTCCATATTATATAACGACTACCAGCAGTCAAGTTCGTGGTATTCCAATTCCACCCAAAACCAAGCTGACCTATCAATCTCAACATTTCAGGCAGAAATTTGAGCAAACGCATGCTTTAAAAGAAAGAAATTTATCAGGTATCTCTTTACCGGCAGACACAGCCATCATTTGGGGTGGAATGCCAGTTGACATGTTTATACAGTTTTCCAATCCTGAAATGAAAGGATTTTCGGTCTATCCTGCACCAGGATTTAAAGCAGAGTTATCAAATGAGTTTTTACGTTTATGGAAAAGCTGTGAAAGTGATTTAGACATAACTTTAAAGGATCCAAATGACTGGTCATTTAATCCTAAAAATATGAAAATAAGAGGTTGTAGTATCAATATTCAAGAACGTAGTGCATACACCGAAGATTCATTTCATCAAGATGAAGCAGATGAGTTTTTAAGAAAGATGAATCATGTATTACAGCAATTACCAAAACAACAAGACTATCCTGTCATTCAACAGAAAACTAAATAGTTAAAAACAAAACAGCCTGTTCTAAGACAGGCTGTTTTTCTCTGCTTAACTAGGCTTTGCCAATTAATCCACGTGCTACGATTTCTTTCATAATTTCGTTTGTACCACCGTAAATACGCTGGATACGGGCATCTACAAAGAAACGTGAAATTGGGTATTCAGTCATATAACCATAACCACCGAAAAGTTGTAGTAAGTTATCAGCGACTTTCATTTGCATATCACTACTGAAACTTTTCAATGCTGCAGCCGTTTCTACATCTAGTTTACCTTCTTGATATAAGGCAACGTTTCTTTCATAGAAAGCTGCTGTTGCAAGCTCATCAATTTTTGCTTGTGCTAAAACAAAACGAGTATTTTGGAACTGTGAAATAGGTTGACCAAATGCTTGGCGCTCTTTTACATACGCTGTTGCCAAATCAATTGCACCACGAATTGCCCCAATTGCAGTAGATGCAATGGCTGTACGTTCACGAGGTAACTCTTGCATTAAATAAGCAAAACCTTGCCCAGCTTGACCGAGTAACTGGTCTTTAGGCACTTTTACATTGTCAAAAAATAGTTCAGAAGTATCTTGAGAATGCAGGCCGATTTTGTCGAGATTTGTGCCTTTTTTAAAGCCTTCTAAATGCGTATCTGCTAATAGTAACGATACACCTTTGGCACGCGCTTGAGGATCTGTTTTTACTGCGAGTACAACAAGATCAGCATGTTGTCCATTTGAAATAAAGGTTTTTGAACCATTTAATAAATAGTGATCGTCTTGCAAAATGGCGCTGGTACGCATTGATTGTAAATCCGAACCTGCTCCCGGTTCAGTCATGCCGATTGCACCCACAACCTCGCCTGTTACCATTTTCGGCAACCAGTATTGTTTTTGCTCTTCTGTCCCGATATGTAAAATATACGGTGCAGCAATTTCAGAGTGGCAAGAAATCGCTGTTGATAATGCACAAAAACCAGCACGTGCAGATTCTTCAACTAACATTAATGAATAATAGGTTGGTACACCGTAACCACCATATTCTTCTGGGACATCCACACATAAAAAGCCATTTTCGCCCAGTTGACTCCAGACAGAACGCGGCATAATTCCTTCACGCTCCCATTGGTCGTAATGTGGCGCAATATGCTCACTCAAAAAACGTTTAAAATTATCACGGAATAATTCTAAATCTGCATCGTATGCCAACATAATATTTTCCTTCAGCTTTATTGTTTTATCGAATCTCATTGCTGTGCATGCTAATCATTTTTTTAGCAACTGTCATGGCATAGCCGCTCATTAAAACTGTACTTTTCAGTCAGCCAATAAAAAAGGAAGCCTAAAGCTTCCTTTTTTATATAGGTTTATTTGAATTAATCTAGACCTTCAGCGACTTGAGGAGTTTTTTGTTCCATCATTTTTCTGTCGACTTCATCTGGATTATTCAAAGCATCATTCAACTTATCTTTATCTAAAGCACCGACCCATTTTGCGACGACTATCGTTGCTAAAGAGTTACCTACAAGATTGGTTAATGCGCGTGCTTCTGACATGAAACGGTCAATACCTAAAATCAATGCCAAACCTGCCACTGGAATATGACCAACAGCAGATAAAGTTGCTGCCATCACAATAAAGCCAGAACCTGTTACACCCGCTGCACCTTTAGATGAGATTAAGAGTACTAGTAACAAAGTAATCTGATGCTGAATATCAAGCTGTGTATTTGTTGCCTGAGCAATAAAGATTGCAGCCATGGTCAAATAAATTGAGGTACCATCAAGGTTAAATGAATAACCTGTCGGTATCACTAAACCAACTACAGATTTTTCACAACCTGCAATTTCAAGTTTACGCAACATGCGAGGCAAAACTGATTCAGAAGAAGATGTACCAAGTACAATTAATAACTCTTCACGAATTAAGCGAATCATCTTAAGGATACTAAATCCGCTAACACGGCTGATTGTACCCAAGATCAAGAAGATGAAGAGTAAACACGTAATATAGAAGCAGATAATGAGCTGCCCTAATTGTACAAGTGAACCAACACCATATTTACCGATAGTGAATGCCATCGCACCAAATGCACCAATCGGAGCCAATTTCATGACCATATTCACAATGTTAAAGAACACATGTGCAACTTGATCAATAAATTTTAAAACTGGACGTCCGGCATCACCTAACTTATGTAAAGCAAAACCAAAAAGAATTGCAAAAAGAAGGACTTGTAAGATTTCACCATTTGCAAATGCACCAACAACCGTATCTGGGATGATGTGCATTAAGAAATCAATGGTAGATTGTGACTCACCAGAACTGACGTATTTTTGAATGCCCGAAGTATCAAGAGTAGTAGGGTCAACATTCATCCCTACACCCGGTTTAGCAATGTTAATTACAACAAGGCCAATTAGAAGTGCAATTGTTGAAACGATTTCAAAGTATAACAATGCAACGCCGCCAGTTTTTCCGACTGACTTCATGCTTTCCATACCAGCAATACCGCTTACAACGGTACAGAAAATAACTGGAGCGATGATCATCTTGATCAAACGAATAAAGGCATCACCTAATGGCTTGAGTTTCTCACCTAAACCTGGGATATGTTGTTCAACACCATTGACAATTTGCGTGGAGCTTGGAGAAAAATGTCCCACCAAGATACCTGCAATAATCGCAATAATCACCTGAAAATAAAGTGATTTATAAATCGGTTTTTTAGCCATAACTTTACTTCAATCTATATTTCCAAGTCCGTTGGAAATACCAAAATGAAACGTCTATTCTTTACGAATACACAGCCCTAACCTTTCACATTAACACCGCAAAAGGGAAATGGTTTTTTGTGAACAAAAAACCTTCCTACTACCTCAATGAAAACAAAATAGATGTTTTCTAAAACAGGAGAATACCTGAAGTTTCTAACCACTTTGAGTAGCTAGAAATAACCTCTTACTTTTTCAATAAAAAGCTGAAGATATAGGAGAATCACATAAAATTATGATATGAGTGCTCAAAAAAGCACGAGAAAGTGTACTCGAATTAAATAACGATTCGGTTAAATTTTTAGCTGATACGCATAAAAAACACTCAGGCAATCCTAAGACTTTAGTATAAGAAACACTTTTGATATTTTTTCAGCAGTTTTTTATGTCATATTGATTAAATACTTGTGGACATTTCATTTTGAGCTGCCTACATCCCATCATTTTTATTGTTTTGAACTACGATGAATACTAAACGTAATATCTATAAAGATGCTGAACATCCCTTTGCTCAATATGTCCGTATTTTAGGTAAGGGGAAAACCGGATCTCGCTCTTTAAGCTACGAAGAAGCCTATCAAGCATTTACCATGATTTTAAAAGGTGAAGTTTTAGATGTGCAGTTAGGCGCATTTTTAATGTTACTTCGGGTTAAAGAGGAATCTATTGAGGAACTTGCAGGATTCGTACAAGCGACCAAAGACCAGCTTCATTTTGAACCTCTAGACGTCGATTTAGACTGGTCATCTTATGCAGGTAAACGAAAACACTATCCATGGTTTTTGTTAGCCGCTCTTACACTTGCACAGCATGGTCATAAGATTGTTATGCATGGCGCGTCAGGTCATACGCTTAACCGTGTTTATACCGAGCAAGTTTTAGAATATCTTGGTTATCAAATTTGCCATTCTGAACAAGAAGTTCGCACTCAATTAGCAGAGCAAAATTTCGCTTACTTACCCTTAGAGGTAATTTCACCAGTTTTAAGCGAACTGATTTCTCTAAGAAATGTCATGGGATTACGTTCACCAATTCATACTTTAGCCCGATTAATTAATCCTTTTAATGCCAAGGCCACCTTACAAGCAATATTCCACCCGGCCTACAGAAGTTCCCACCAACATAGTGCATTCCGCTTAGGCTATCAAAATAGCGCAGTCATTAAAGGTGAAGGTGGTGAGTTTGAACGAAATCCAGATGCCAAAACACTCATCTGTGGCATTAAAAATGGTGAACTCTATGAACATGAGTTGCCAAAGCTCACGCCAGAACGAAGCCCAATTGAAGAAGAGCTAGATTTAGCTACTTTTAAGGCAGTATGGCTTGGTCAACAGCACCATGAATATGGGGAAATGGCAGTAACAGAAACCATCGGAATCGCGCTATATACCATGGGAGTTATTGCTAGTTTTGAAGAAGCGATGCAAAAAGCAAAAGTGTTATGGGAAACACGTAATTCAAGCCAATAAAACTAATATAAGATCATACAGCCTTGTATTGCATGTTTTTCTTATATTGCTACATATAGGCAATACTTACTTTTCAAAGATGAAAAGTAACAAAAATCTTTTGTTGAGCAAACAGTACTTCCTTGTACTGTTGCTCAACTGGCGACATCCATGTCGCCCACGCGATAGCAAATGCTAAATAAGATTTATTCTGAAAGTGATTTCAAACAAAACGAATTGGTTTAAATTCAGGTTCATGCTTGTGATGATCATCATCACACTCTTCACCTTCTTCTTTCGTTCCACGGTCAATATAACCGCTACGCTGATCTTCTGGTAAGTTTTTTAACTCCCAAGCAATCACAGCTTGCATACAAGTCTCACGCTGCTCTTTTGTTAAAACAACGCCATTTGGCCATTTACCAATCTCTACTGCTGTTTTTAAACGCTCTACAATTTCAGGGTTTAAAACAGATAGCATTTGTTCAATATTCATGATTCATCTCTTTGAAAAGATTCAAAATCTTGGTTCCAACCAAGTTTGGTACGGCAGGCCATATAGAAATCATAACCTGGTGGATGCAATAAACTTAGTTTAAATGGGTGTTTACGAATGTGTAAACTGTCTCCAACATTGAGCGAGACACTATGTTGTCCATCTGCACTCACCATTGGTAATACCCGATTTTCGCGAATAACGATTTTAATTTCGCTTTGACCACCAACTACGATAGGTCGTGATGACAATGTATGGGGATGCATTGGAACTAATGCAATAGCATCCATACTTGGATGTAAAATTGGTCCACCACCTGACAAAGCATAAGCTGTCGATCCGGTTGGGGTCGAAACAATTAAACCATCACTATGTTGGCGATAAACATATTGACCATCAATATTAAGCTCGAAGTCAATCATGTGTACCGATTTGCCCGAATGCAAAACGACATCGTTTAAAGCAATCGCATCATAAATCACTTCACCATTTGTTCTTACTTCCATTTCCAGTAAGAAACGACGGTCAAGTTGAAAATGTCCTTGAAGCACTTGGTCGAGTTTGAAAATAGCTTCTGAAGGTTTGATATCAGTTAAAAAACCTAATCGCCCTCGGTTAATGCCAATTACAGGCGTATTGTAGCGAACTAAAGCTCTTGCAGCGTGGAGTAATGAACCATCCCCTCCTACTACTATGACCAAATCAGCAACTTCACCTAATAAATGACGGCTCACTACCTGTGCATGGTCATAAGGCACTAATTCAGCAGTTTCCTGATCAAAAATGGGGTTTAAGCCTAGGTTCAACAAATGATCATGAATTAAACATAGTGTTTCTACAACTGATGATTTATCTGGTCGACCGATTAACCCGACGTTTCTGAAGGACTTATGTGAAATTTGCACGAATGAGTAAGCTCCGCTGCGATACTTGCCTATAATAACATTAACCTGATTAATTTAAAAAAACATAACTACAAGATGCTGTAAAATTCAATCTAAGTTTTCTAATTATTCACAGTTTTATCATTGCAAATTGATGACAAGCTATCGCATCATTACAGGCATTGTTAGGGTTTTATCTCATTTTTATGAAGTTTGAACGTGGTATCGGTTTCTTTGCACTAATCTTTTCCATTTTGGTCATTGGTGCTTTTATTGCTCTTAGTATCTATCTGATTCGTCTAGATAATATTATCCGTGAAAAATTTGAAGGGCAACGGTGGGATATTCCTGCCAAAGTGTTCGCACGACCTTTAGAAATTTATAACAATGCGCCTATTACCCAAGCAAACTTCACTCAAGAATTAAAACTTTTGGGTTACAAAGCTTCAAGTAATTATGACAAGTCTGGAACGTATGTTGCTCAAGGTAGCAATATGTATATCCACACGCGTGGTTTTGATTACGGCGATAGTGTTGAACCAGAACAGGTACTAGAGTTAAGTTTTGCAAATGATCAAGTTGCTGAGGTTCGTAGCACAAAACCCTCTTCAACAGGTGTTGCACGATTAGAACCTTTATTAATTGGAGGGATCTATCCTCAACATAATGAAGACCGTGTTCTAATTAAACTGAATAAGGTTCCTAAACCACTCATTGAAGCTTTAATTTCAACAGAAGATCGTAATTTCTATCATCATCACGGAGTTTCAATTCGTGGTACTGCTCGTGCATTGGTGAGTAATATTACAGGCGGAAAGCGTCAAGGTGGTTCCACCCTAACTCAACAATTAGTTAAAAACTTCTACCTTACACCTGAACGCACCTTAAAACGTAAAGTTAATGAAGCATTAATGGCTTTGCTCATTGAGCTACATTACAGCAAAGGTGAAATTTTAGAAGCCTATTTAAATGAAGTAAATTTGGGCCAAAATGGTAGCTACTCAATTAATGGCTATGGTTTGGCTTCACAATTTTATTTTGGTTTACCATTACGTGAACTGAATGTTTCACAACAAGCTTATTTAGTCGGTTTGGTGCAAGGTCCTTCTTTATATAATCCTTGGAAAAACCCTGAAGGTGCGAAAAAACGCCGCGATACCGTGTTAAATAACATGCGTGTAATGGGTTATTTAACTCAATCAGAATATGAAGATGAAATTGCACGTCCTTTAAATGTGCTAAGTAAACCAAGTTTAGGTCCTGCAAAATTCCCAGACTTTTTAGATATTGTGCGTCGTCAATTACGTACAGAATATCAAGAAAGTGATTTAACTAATCAGGGTTTACGTATTTTTACGACTTTAGACCCAATTACTCAAACGCAAGTTCAAAATGCTTTTAAAGCTTCTGTAGATCGCTTGGCAAATAGTAATCCATCACGTTTGAAAAATTTACAAGGTGCTGTACTCATTGCGCATCCTGAAAATGGCGAACTGGTTGCAGCAGTTGGCTCTACACAAGACTTTACTGGTTTCAACCGTGCGTTAGATGCAAAACGTCAAGTCGGTTCTTTATTGAAACCTGTAATTTATTTAAGTGCTATTGAATCAGGACGCTACAACTGGGCAACCCAAATTGAAGACGCACCAATTAGTGTTCCTGTAGATGGTGGTAAAAGCTGGACGCCTAAAAACTATAGTGGTGGCGGACATGGCATTGTAAGCTTGAGTGAAGCATTAGCAAACTCATATAACCTATCGGCTGTACGCTTGGGTCAAGAGTTTGGTTTATCTACTTTTACCAATAATTTAAGAAAATTTGGTGTCGAGTCAACAATTCCTGCCTACCCTTCTATTTTCCTTGGGGCAGTCAATATGTCACCAATGGAAGTATTGGGAATCTATGAGAACTTCGCTACAGGTGGTTTTAAATATCCAACACGTGCGATTCGATCTGTCGTAGATGCCAACGGCCGCCTACTTGATCGTTATGGCCTTAATGTTCAACAAACAATTGATCCATCTGTTGGCTATATCATGAATTATGGCCTACAACAGGTCATGTCTTCAGGTACGGGTCGCTCAGCTTATAACAGCTTATCTCCAGCTTTAAAATTGGCAGGTAAATCAGGTACGACTAACGATACACGTGACTCATGGTTTGCGGGTTACTCAGGTAATCACGTTGCTGTAGTTTGGTTAGGTTTAGATGACAACAAAGTAACAGGATTAACGGGTTCATCTGGTGCGTTGCCAGTATGGATTAATGTGATGAAACAATTACGTCAAACCCCTGTGAATCTACGTCAACCAGACACTGTACAGTGGCAGTGGATTGACCGTGCAACTGGTGATTTATCTGCTCAAGCTTGTGATGGTGCTATGTATATTCCAATGTTAACGCATACGGTTCCGCACCGCGCTACCCCGTGTGGAGCACCTTATTATCAAGTTGATCCAACATATACACCACAAAGTGATAACACAATTCCTGAATCTCAGGATGATAATACCGACAGTTATATTCGTGAAAGTGAAAACCAGATGGAACAAGATCTGGCAAACAACACGCATGTAATATCGAGTGGTAGTTATAACAACTAAGCGTTAACAGGAAATTAGGATATGTTGAAGAAAGGTGTTTTTTATATTGGTGCTGTTCTTATGGTTGGCTGTACAACTTTGCCTGATCATTCTGACTCCAAACAGAAAACACCTACTCCTCCTGTTAAAAAGACGGAAACTCCATCAGGCGTAAAAATTACGCCTTATGACCATCCGGAAATTCAACGCAAAAATTTACAGGTGATTGTTCCTCAGCAAAAAAAGCCTCAACATTTTAGTGATGATGGCAGCCAGCTACCGGCATTTAAAGTGTTAATGCAAAAAACGCAGCAGGCTTATAAAAACCAGCAATGGTCAGAGGCTGAGCGCTATGCACTTCAAGCACAGCGTTTAGCACCGCAAGCAGCTGAGACTTATTTATTTCTTGCACTTACGGCAAATCATAAACAACAATATTCTAATGCTGAGTCTTTAGCACGACGTGGTTTGAGCTTTGCCCAAAGTCAGCCAATGAAAAAGCAGCTTTGGTTGGTCATCTTAAAAGCTGGTCAACAACGCAATAATCAAAAAACTGTTCAAGAAGCACAGCAAGCATTAAAAGCCCTTTAGCTTTTAATGCTTATTTATTTTCTCATTAGAAATTACGAATACCCGCTAAGCCATATGCACCATGCTGCTGTGCAGTGGCTAAATCGTCCGGATGTACTCCCCCTAAAGCAAAAACCGGAATCTGGCTATTTTGGGCAAGCTCACTAAAACGCTCCCAACCTAATGCCACAGCTTCGGGATGAGTCGCTGTTGTTTTTACAGGACTAATAAAAACAGCATCACAACCAATCTGCTGAGCCTGTTTTAAAGAAACTGCATCATGACAAGCGGCAATATATCGCACCCCCACTGTTAAATCGCCTTTATGCAAATTCATGAGTTGAGATTGTTTTAAATGAACGGTCTTAATCTGTTTTTGTAATTCAGGGCTTAATTGCTGCCAGATATCTACATTTATAATTAAATTTGATCGTTGCCCTTCATCTAAAGCAGTTAATTGCTCTATATACTGCGGTTCAAATTCTTCAATACGCCAATACAATAAGACATCACTGTTTTCTAGAGGTTTAAGCGTATTGCTAATTTTGATGAGATGAGGCCAATAGAGTCGTTTTATGATGTTTTTATTGGCTTTAGGGAAGTTTAAATGAAGTAGCTGATCACGTGTGTACCATGCCCATGGTTGGTGAATAAGATTTAATAACTCATCAGGTACATAACTATGGAACAAATGAAGGTTGACGATAATGTCATCATATTCATGGTGAATATAATTAAACTGATGCCAATCTTTTAAACCAATACCCACCTCTTCATAGATTTCACGGCGGCAGGCTTCTTCTGGCGTTTCACCCTGCTCAACCTTTCCTCCGGGAAACTCATGCTTTCCGCCTTGATGTTGCTCTTCTTGGCGCCATCCAACTAATATTTTTCCACGATGAATTAAGATAGCTATTGCGACATCAACAATCGGTTTGGGCATTTTTCTACTCTCTAAAACTTTTCTCAAGTGTAAGCAAATTTTATCATTTTATAAAATCTTAAAAATCTCATTGACAGATCTATTCGATAATGATTATCATTTAAATCGTTCAAGAACATACCACGGAGCACAACAAATGAACGCACCTTTTAGCTTATTTACTCGTAACAATGACACAGCTCACGCCTTACCAATGTTACATTCTAACAACCTATTTGCATTAGGCCGTGAAATCCGCATTATGCATGCTGGCGAGGAATATCGTTTACGCCTCACTCGCAACAATCGTCTAATTTTAACTAAATAAAAAATACACTCGCGTTTCAATAATATTCGTGGGAAAACAAAAAATGGATAGCATGGGTAACCATGCTATTTTTTATGAAGGAAGAATAATCTCTGCCCTCAGACCACCTTGTTCGGCATGCATAAAATGTAATGTGCCATTATGCAATTCAATAATTTTTCGCGTAATTGAAATTCCTAACCCAGAACCTTGCTGCTGAGTACCGAGTACCCGAAAAAAACGCTGCCCTAATCGTAGCAACACCTCATCATCCACCCCATTTCCCGTGTCTTCAATTGACACCTTAATTTGCTGTTCATGACGACCAATCTCAACATGAATAGAGCCTAAATTCGGGCTATAACGAATGGCGTTATCAAATAAATTTCTAAAAGCAATAAATAGTAATTCTTCATTTGCAAACGTTTTAGTTTCTGTCGATAAAGTATTTGTCTCTATCAACATCTGTTTAGCTTTCGCATCTAAATCTACAGTTTCAATAACTCTTGCCAGTAAGTAATTTAAATCGATAACTGTCTTAGGAAGTTGTGGCTGCTCAGCTTCATTCGGTTCCAAACGAGCAAGCAGGAGTAAATTTTCAAGTATCTTTGTACTTCTAGAAACGTCTTCTTGTATACGTTCAAAATCTTGATGAAGCTCCGGAAGATGCTGGTATTTACGCTGTAAAACTTGAAGACGCATTTGTATGGCGGATAACGGAGAACGTAGCTCATGCGAAGCATCTGCGGTAAAACGCTGTTCAGCAACGAGAGCCCTTTGCAATCTTGCAAGCAACTGATTTAAAGCATCTATAACAGGTTGAATTTCTGTAATGACATCTGGTTCTTGAATTGGTTCTAAATTTGATGCAGTTTTTTGAGCAATTCGCTTCGAAAGTAAATTTAGTGCAGCCAATTGATGCCCGGTACGCCAACTTACAATCACCCATTGCAGCAGCCAGAACAACACCATAAGGCCGCTATATCCGGCAAGTGCTTTAAGTACCTCTTCAACACGTGTACTCATTGGTTGAAAAACTTCAACTTGTAGTTGAGAGTCTTCTTGTTGTGCAGCCAGACTACGCCATAATTGACCATCAAACCAAAAATATGAGAATCCTTCTGACAAGTTACCCTGTTCAAAAAGTTCATGCTGATAGCTATGAGAATGGGTCAATACTTGGCCTGTGTTTAATAACTCATATTGAATATCAAATTCATCACTCAGCTCATCAAACTGTTTCATGGAGTGTCCAGAAAGGTCAGAAACCAGCAAAGTATCTGAAATTTCATCCATGATTTCGTCTTGCACTGACATGTTGTGATAGATCGAAAATATGGTGAGTAAACTTAATGCCAACAGCCCCACCACAACGCTGCTCCACATCGTGGTTTTAACCAGTTGCGACTGTAAGGATGAGCGATTCGATTTCATTTTAAATCTCCCATACGGTAGCCTAGCCCCCGTATGGTTTTAATACTGCTACTTCCAATTTTTTTTCGAAGCTGATAAATAAATACTTCAA
Organism: Acinetobacter pittii; assembly: GCF_034067285.1. Lineage (NCBI taxonomy): Bacteria > Pseudomonadati > Pseudomonadota > Gammaproteobacteria > Moraxellales > Moraxellaceae > Acinetobacter > Acinetobacter pittii. The sequence goes on along the minus strand of NZ_CP139286.1, from coordinate 1,155,738 downwards.
TCGCGTTACTTTCAATTTCTTCACCCCATGCATAGAGTGCTTCTTCTAATTGATCACGGGTAATAATATGCTCGGGATGTACCATAAGCTTACGTAATATCTGAAATTCTTTTGCCGTTAAATCGATAGACTTTCCAGCACTTAATACAACTTTTGCTTGTGTGTCGAGTTGCAGATCGCCCCACGTTAAAATTGATTGCTGACTCAAAGTTTGTTTGCGTAATTGAGCGCGGATGCGAGCCGATAATTCTTCTAAACTAAAAGGCTTAACCAAATAATCATTTGCGCCTAAATCTAGCCCCTCTACCCGATCATGAATGCTGTCACGTGCAGTAATAAAAATAACAGGAACATTTTTTTGTTTATGGCGGATCGTTGTTAAAACCTTTTCACCAGCCAGTTGAGGTAGCCCCCGATCAAGTAAAATACAGTCATAATCATGCTGTTCGATTGCCGTAAGTGCATAGTCACCTCTTTCAACCCAGTCTACTTGATAACCGTCTAACTCTAACCATGATTGAATGCTTTCAGCTTGAGAGCGATCATCTTCTGCAAGCAAAATTCTCATCTATTTTTCCTATTATATCCTGATTTGATCTTGCCAAGCCTTTATAAAAAAAGCAAAGCCGCATGATTTAAATGCGGCTAAAAGTAGATCTACAGACTCATGAATTAAAACTGAACTTGATCCACATCAATTTCTACGCGTTTTAAAGGTTTATAATCAATGTCTACTTCACCAATTAAAGTTACATTTGTATTGGCTGAAATAGGACGACCTTGCCAAAGTTCATCATCTACATCAATTGTAATGCTACCCGTCTTGTCAAGAAATTGATATTTTTCATCACCTAAAGACTTTACAACCTGACCATGTAACTTGATCGGTGTATTGTCTTTTGAGGTTAATGCCTGTTTGACCGTTGTAACAGTTGCTGGAGCAATTGCAGCTTGATTCACTGGTGTATTCGCGACAACTACGCCAGCAGCAGTCATACCAGCAGTCATCAACATTACTTTAAGCATATTCATATTATTACCCTCTGTTTATGGTTCCCTCTTGGGATAAAGCAATTAAATCAAGCATAAATGAGGTGAATCTTAAGAAAAATTTAATTTAATGGCACAACCCGCAATACCTCTTCTAATGTCGTAAGCCCTTCAATCACCTTACGGGCCCCAGCAATTCTTAAAGGTTCTATACCTTCTTTTTTAGTTTGAGTTCTCAAATCATTTAACGTCCCATGACTGCTAATAAGATGCTTAAGCTCAAGACTGACTGGCATAAATTCATAAATACCAATTCGCCCCTTATAACCTGTATGACGACATTCTTCACAGCCTACTGCTTGATAAACTGTTTCAGGCATTTCCATAATATAGTCAAATGTTAGGTGTTCCCACTCGTCCTCATTAATATGAGTTTTTTGTTTACAAGGGGGGCAAAGCTGTCGTACTAAACGCTGTGCAAGAACACCTAAAATTGTTGCGGCAGTCAGAAATGGTTGTACACCCAAATCATGCAAACGAGTCAAACTAGACGGCGCATCATTGGTATGTAAAGTTGATAATACTAAATGCCCTGTTAATGCTGCCTGAATCGCCATATTTGCCGTGTCTTGGTCACGAATTTCACCAATCATAATAATGTCTGGGTCTTGTCGCATCAGCGCACGCACGCCATCTGCAAAACCTAATTCAATTGCATTATTCACCTGCATTTGGTTAAAACTAGGCTCTAGCATTTCAATCGGATCTTCAATAGTACATACATTGACCTGCTCAGTTGCGAGCTGTTTTAAAGAAGAATATAGCGTAGTTGTTTTACCTGAACCTGTAGGACCGGTAACCAAAATAATGCCGTGGCTATTTTTTGTTAATTGTTGCCACTGTTGTAATAAACGCTCTTCAAAACCCAATTGCTGAAAAGAACGCACCAGCACATCAGGATCAAAAATTCGCATGACCAGTTTCTCACCAAATGCTGTTGGTAAGGTTGATAAACGTAATTCGGTTTCTTGCCCTTTAGGTGTCCGTGTTTTTAACCGGCCATCTTGTGGTTTACGTTTTTCCGCTACATTCAAACGTCCTAAAATTTTAATCCGAGAAATCACGGCGGTCAGTGTATTTGAAGGCATGTTATAAATGGTGTGCAAAACGCCATCAATACGGAACCGGACTTTACCATTGTCTTTACGTGGTTCCATGTGAATATCACTGGCACTCTGCTCAAATGCGAACTGTAAAATCCAGTCGACCAATTTAACAATATGCTGATCATTAGCATCTGGGTTTTGACTATCACCAAGCTGCAAAAGCGCTTCAACATTTTTACTGTCACGGTCATGCGCTGCATCTTTTTGAGCCGAGTTTACTGCGCGACTCACTTGATAATATTCTCGCAAATAACGCTGTAACTGTTCGGGATTAAGCAGTACCCGTTCAATTTTTTTAGGCGCTAGACTTCGTTCAAGGTTATTGAGCCAATCTGTTTGAAATGGTTGATCTGTTCCAATCACGATTCGGTCAGCATGAATTTCAACAGCTAAAATATGATTGCGAATGGCAAACTCTTGTGACATGACCTGCGTTAAAGCGCTGACATCGGCCTTTAAAGGATCGATCACAAATAGAGGTAGCTGAACCCGATCTGCAAACCATAAACATAAGCGGTTTAAACTTAAATGAGCGTGTGTATGCTGCTGATCTTTTAAATTAAAATGTGCAATCCACTGTAAAGGGTGCCACTTTAACTGGTCTTTTTGGCGGTGGCTTGACTGTACCAGTAATTTATCTCGTTCTGTTATACGGCCTTCTTGTAATAGTTGTTCTAGACACCAATACGTGTCTATTTCTACATGTGCATTCATGCGTTATCCCCAATATATTTTTATAATATAGCAGAGATGATTTAGATTTAAATATCCTTCAACTTCAATTAATTAAACCAATTCTCAACTTAATATTTTTTTGTGTCATAGGTCATATTTATAAAAATATTTTCTACCTAGTTTTGTCTAAAAAAGACACTATTCTCACTGTAATAAAAAGCATAAACTGAATATGAATACATGATTTTAAAATGATTCAAATCTACATATAACAATAAGCAAAGAGGAAGTAATATGGAACTTCCAATGACAATGTCATTACAAACAACATCATTTGAAGAATTTATTACGGTGATTGCCGCTGCGCTCGGTTGTGGTTTATTAATTGGTTTAGAACGTGAACGAAGCAAGCTTAAACATGAATATAAAACCTTTGCCGGATTCCGATCTTTTGCCATTAGTGCATTACTTGGAGCGATTTGTTTTTTATTTGGCACTGAAATTGGAATTGTAGGCGCCCTTCTCATTGGGGCTATTAGTATCGTTTCCCTCAAAAATCAGCCGAATGACCCAGGTGTGACCACAGAACTCGCCTTTATTATGACTTATTTCATTGGGGGAATTTGCATTTGGAATATTTCGCTCGCTGCTGGCTTAGCTGTGATCATGACGATTATTTTATTTGCAAAGCAGTCTATGCATGGCATTGCCAGTCAGTGGATTACCGAAACGGAATTGCGTGATGGTATTTTTCTACTTGCCTTACTTCTAATTGCTCTACCTTTAGTACCCAATAAACCCTTTTGGGGTCCAGTTTTAAATCCTCATGTGATTTTAAAATTACTGACTTTGATCTTATTTGTACAAGCACTCGCTCATATTGCGAAACGACTTTTGTCATCTAAAAATGCCCTATTACTTTCTTCTCTAGCTTCAGGATTTGTTTCTAGTACAGCGACGATTGCCAGTTTAGGTTTAGAAGTACGCTCTGGCAAAGCCAATGCAACGACAAATGCAGGTGCTGCGTTAATGTCATGCGTCTCCACACTGATTCAAACCTTAATTATTGTGATCGGTATTAGCTTTGCTTGGTTTAAGCTAATTATCTTTCCGACACTTATTGCATTAGTAGTTTTATCAGTATGGGCCTTTATTTTATTACGTAAAGCAGAACCTAGTACGGCTTCGCCCGAGCTTGACTCAAGAATGTTCAGCTTAAAAGAAGCCATTATTATTGCAGGTACACTTACCCTTATTCAGGCAGGTGTTTATGGTTTAAGTCTATCTTTAGGCGATGCTGGATTAATCGCGGGGACCTTACTCGCATCTTTGTTTGAAATACATGCAGCAATTGCGGCAGTTATTGTGCAAGGTGAACCTGATAGCGCACATATGACACCTTTACTCATTGCCTTTTTAGGAGGTTTCGCAGTTCATGCACTTGCCAAAAGTGTGAACTCCGCAATTTCGGGGGGGCTGCACTATGCACTTGCTTTCGTTCCCGCCCAACTCATTCATATGGCTATTTTTATTAGTTTACTTTGGCTCAATATCCATTGGTTTTAAAAAATTTCTATTGTGCAAGCGAAGAAGTCTTCACCGCATCAACCACAGTAACTACAAATTGATCGACCTTAAAATGAATATCAAAGTTTGAAAATTTCATTTTATAGATTCGTTCAGCGTCTTCTTGATAGGCTGGTCGAGGATCTAAAGCTAAGACTTGCTCAAGCTCATCAATATATTGAGAATTCATTTCATTATTTTTTAAAAAATATTTTTGTGCTGTTAATGCAGCTTCCCCCCAAATGACTGCCTTCCGTTCTGGTTCTGCATGGGCATAACCACTTTGTGCATCGCTAATTGCATCAGAATATTGAATATAAGGCTTAATATCTAAAATTGGAGTGCCATTTAATAAATCGCTTCCTGTGATATAGACGCGGACAGCCTTCCCCACTTTTTCCACTTTATTAAGTTTTACGACTGAAAGACCTATAGGAGAAGGTCTATACATGCTACGTGTAGCAAATACGCCTATTTTTTCATTGCCCCCTAAACGTGGCGGACGAACCTGTGGACGAAATTTATCGGCACTCCCCTGATTTTTATTATCATGAAACTGCCAAACTAACCAGAGATGACTGAACTGCTCAATTCCCTCAAATGCTAGCAAGTCGTTATATGGTTCTACCATGTCAATATAAGACTCAATATTGACCAAATTAGGCTGGCGTGGAATACCAAATTTTTCACGATAAGGAGAACACATGTAGCCAATTATGGGGAAGGTGACAGAGTTGATCATCACTTTTTCTTATAAACACAATTAAATATATTCAGTTTATCGGGAATGAAATTAGATTAGAATAGCAATCTGTTTTCTTTTAATCGTGATCGAGACCTTTAATGGCTGCTTTTAACGTTGAACGCATTACTCATGTTCACCACTGGAATGACACTCTTTTCAGTTTTAAAACTACACGCGACACCAGCTTACGTTTTAAAAATGGTCAGTTCGTAATGATCGGACTTGAAGTGAATGGCAAACCGTTAATGCGTGCATATTCGATTGCAAGTGCAAACTACGAAGAAGAGTTAGAGTTCTTCTCAATTAAAGTACAAGACGGTCCTTTAACTTCGATTTTGCAAAAAGTACAAGTTGGTGATGAAATTTTAGTTTCTAGAAAACCAACAGGTACTTTGGTTCATGATGACCTTTTACCAGGTAAAAATTTATATCTTTTATCTTCTGGTACTGGTCTTGCACCATTCTTATCAATTATTCGTGACCCAGAAACTTACGAACGCTTTGAAAAAGTAATCGTTGTTCATGGTACACGTTATATTTCTGAATTAGCTTATCAAGACCTTATCTTGAATGAATTGCCAAATCACGAATTCTTTGAAGAGTTAGGCATTAAAGACAAACTTGTTTACTACCCTACAGTAACTCGTGAGCCTTTCCACACTCAAGGCCGTGTAACAACTGCAATTGAAACTGGCGCTTTATTTGAAAAAATTGGTTTACCACGCTTCAACCGTGAAACTGACCGCGCAATGCTTTGCGGTAGCCCTGCATTCTTGAAAGATGTTGCTGCATTACTTGACCAACATGGTTTAGTTGAATCACCTCGTATGGGTGAAATGGGCGACTATGTGATTGAACGTGCGTTCGTAGAAAAATAATTTTTTCTAGAAATAAAAAACCGAGGCAAAGTCCTCGGTTTTTTTATGTCTGTTTAGAGAAATTTAAGACGCTAAATTTACTCGGCTAATCTATTTCTTAAAAAGTCTAGAGTAAATCAAACTAAAGTCGCTGATCCTCTTAAATAACTATGCAGATCAATGTTTAAATTAAACGAATAAATAGCTGAGACCACATAGCTAGTGATAAAATCAATTTATCAGTTCAGTTTGATTTACTGGTAATTTTGTACCAAAAAAATTAAACAATCGTTAAAACTGCCAAACCATTTCAACATTTCATGTAGATTGATTAAAACTCATTCTGGCGCAACTTCCCATGTCTTATCTTTATTTAGCAATTGCGATTGCTTGTGAAGTCATTGCAACTTCAGCTTTAAAAGCATCTCAAGGTTTTACTGTTCCTATTCCATCCATCATTACAGTGGTGGGCTATGCAATTGCTTTTTATTTATTGTCCCTGACTTTAAAAACAATTCCGATAGGGATTGCATATGCCATTTGGTCAGGTGCAGGTATTATTTTAATTTCCGCAATTGGCTGGATATTTTACAAACAGCATTTAGACTTGGCAGCGTGCATTGGTCTTACTTTAATGATCGCGGGTATTATCATTATTAATGTGTTTTCTAAAAATACTCATCTTTAAACTATAGCTAAAACAACCGAGTAAGATACAAATCCTTGTTTAAAAAAATTCACCTTACTCGGTATGAACAACTTATTTCAAACTACCCGTCAAAAATTGCTTTAAACGCTCACTTTTTGGGTTATTGAGCACTTCATCAGGATGACCTTGTTCCTCAATTTTCCCCTGATGCAAAAAAATCACTTGATTAGATACATTGCGCGCAAAGCCCATTTCATGTGTGACCACAATCATGGTGCGCCCTTCTTCCGCCAAGCCTTGCATAACTTTAAGTACTTCACCTACCAACTCTGGGTCAAGTGCACTGGTTGGCTCATCAAACAACATCACTTCCGGTTCCATAGCCAAAGCACGAGCAATTGCTACACGTTGCTGCTGACCACCAGATAAAAATGTCGGATATTTACTTTCAACGCTTTCAGGTAATCCAACTTTGCGTAGATATTTGCGTGCACGCTCTTCAGCCTCAGCACGTTTAACCCCAAGTACATGAATTGGTCCTTCAATGACATTTTCCAGCACTGTCATGTGTGACCACAAATTAAAATGCTGAAACACCATCATGAGCTGGGTACGCATTTTTTGTAGTTGCTTTGGGTCAACGACTTTTAAATTGCCTTTTTTATCAAAGACTGTGTGTAGTTTTTCACCATTAAGTTTAATAGTGCCATTACTGGGTTGTTCCAAAAAGTTAATACAACGCAGCAAGGTACTTTTACCTGAACCAGATGAACCAATGATACTAATGACATCACCAGCATTTGCATCAAGTGATATTCCTTTTAGTACTTCATGATCGCCAAATGTCTTATGTAAATCGCGAATCACTAGTTTTACAACGTGTTCCATTTATGTCTCCTAATGATTCGATGGTTTTAAAAATGCCAGCCAACGTTTTTCAAGCCGACGAAATATCCAAATCAAAATAAATGCCAATACGGCATACAACACCGCGGCAATCCCAAAAGCATTGAAGGTGTCATAGGTTGCTGCATTCACATCACGCGCAATTTTCAAAATGTCAGGAACTGTTGCTGTAAATGCAATAGTTGTCGCATGTAACATTAAAATGACTTCATTGCCGTAAAATGGTAAAGCACGGCGCAACATCGACGGGATGATAATACGGGTATAGCGTTTCCATTTCGACATACCGAAAGCTTGTGCAGCCTCTATCTCACCATGTGGAATAGAACGGATCGCTCCAGCGAAGATTTCAGTGGTATATGCACTAGTATTGAGCGCAAATGCCAAAATGGTACAATTTATGCCTTCTCTAAAAAATGCATCGAGTGTCTGATGTTCATGGATGTAATCAAAGCTGTAAATGCCTGAGTAAATAATCAGTAGCTGGATGTACAGTGGTGTGCCACGAAAAACATAGGTAAACAACCAGACTGGACCACGCAACCAAAGATTTTCTGATACACGTGCAAGCGATAAAGGCACAGCAAGCACAAACCCAATACCAATAGATAACACCAATAACCAAGTAGTCATCGCTACCCCAGTCATTTGAAAACCATCTGTCCAAAGGTATGCCTGCCAATATTGTTGAAGGATTTCAATCATAATTGTCCCTTCCTCACACCAGCAGAATAACGACGTTCAAGCCCCATTAAAATCAGGTTCGACACTGTGGTAATTGCCAAATAGATCGCAGCAGCCACGATACTGAAAAAGAACAATTGCATGGTATTTCTACCGGCATCTTGCGAGATTTTTACAATATCAGTCAGACCAATAATTGAAACCAATGCGGTTGCCTTAATCAAAACTTGCCAGTTATTACCAATACCCGGTAACGCAAAACGCATCATTTGAGGGAATAATACTCGGTGAAAAACCTGCCAAGGAGTCATACCATAGGCCATTGCTGCTTCAATTTGTCCTCTTGGAACCGATTGAAATGCACCACGAAAGGTCTCGGTAAAATATGCACCATAAATGAACGCTAAAGTAATCACACCAGCCACAAACGGGTTGATATCAATTTGATCCATTTGCAAGGCTTCAGTAATTTGGTTTAGGCCCAACTGCAAGCTATAAAATAACAACAGCATAATGACCAAATCAGGCACACTACGGATGAGTGTGGTATAGGCTGTCGCAATGTAACGTAAGATTTTAATATTAGAGAGTTTTGAGCTCGCACCAATTAAGCCAATAATCACAGAAAGCAAAAGTGACAACAGCGCAAGCTGTATGGTCATCCATGTACCGCTGAGAAGGAGTGGCCCATAGCCAGAAAAAAACATGACTCCTCTTCTCCTTAAAAACAATATCTAATATTGATAAGATGAGAATAGATCTAAAAATGTCGGCTTAAAGCCGACATTTTTCACATCATTAGTAAATGCTAAAGGAGAAATATTTTTTCTCGAGTTTCTTATATGTGCCATCTGCAATGATTGCAGCTATTGCTTTATTAATGTTAGCTTTCAAATCTGCATCTTCTTTGCGTAAGCCAATCGCCGCGCCTACACCCAGTGTTTTTGCATCAACCACATTGCCACCAACAAAACCGAAGTTTTTGCCTTTTGGTTGTTTTAAGAAAGCACCATCAACCATAATTGCATCTTGTAAGGTTGCATCCAAACGTCCTGACATCATGTCTTGGTAAATCAAATCTTGGACTGGATAAGGTACAACAGTTACACCTTTTGGTGCCCAATAGGTTTTAGCATAAGTTTCTTGAATTGTGCCCTGTTGTACGCCCACACGTTTACCCTTCAATGATGCAGCGGTCGGTAATAACGGTGAACCTTTTTTTGCAACCATACGTGTTGGCGTATTGTAGATTTTGCTAGTAAATGCAATTTGTTTCCCACGTTCATCCGTGACTGTCATTGATGAAAGAATGCCATCAAACTTTTTCGCTTTAAGTGCCGGAATCATCCCGTCAAAAGAGTTCTCAACCCAAACACATTTGGCTTTGAGTTTTGCACAAATAGCATTCCCTAAATCAACATCAAAACCAGTTAACTTGCCATCTGGTGTTTTATATTCAAATGGTGCATAAGACGACTCAGTACCAAAACGAATCACCTTCCAATCCTTTGCTTGAACATTCGTCGCAACAGCAGCCAAAACTAAAGTTGTTGAAACGAATATTTTTTTCATAAAGCTTGCCATCTTGAAGCTTCTCCTTAAAATCCCAATAAGGTGATAAAAACTTGAGTATTTCTAACTTACTCTTCTGCCGAAATAATTGCAATTTCTATACCATAAATTAAGGATTTATGAAGATGACTAAACAGTGGATTGTATTAACTGATTAATTGTTGAAAAATCACTCAAAATATGAAGCTAATTTTTGAGTGCATAGGCTTCTGCCATATTTTCATTTTCGACCAAGGTCCTAATGGTATATTCATGGTTATGTTCTTTGGCAGTGGCAAATTCACATTTCTGATCCCATAACATTGAGCAACCACTTAGCAACGGACAACCTGCAAATAATTCGGCTACCCAATCAACAAACACTCGAACTTTAGGCGATAAATGACGGTTTTGTAGATACACAACTGATATTGGCATAGGTGCAGGCAACCATTCAGTCAGTACTTCTTTGAGCGTACCTTCTTCTAGATGTTTCGCCACCATGTAATACGGGCATTGAATTAAGCCAAAACCTTGGACTGCCAAATCAACATAGGAGTCGCCATCGTTGACAGAAACACGCCCCTTTACACCAACACTATGAATTTCGCCATCCACCATAAAATCCCAGTCGATATTGCGTCCGGTACGGCTGTTAAAATAATGCACGACTTGATGCTGCTTTAAGTCATCAATAGTTTTTGGTTCACCATGCTCTGCCAAATAACGGGGTGCAGCAACCGTCACACACTGAATTGTTCCAATACGACGTGCAACCAAACTTGAATCTTTCAACTGACCAATACGGATGACACAGTCCACCGCATCTTGTACCAAATCGACTGGACGATCACTCATTCCAATTACCAAATCAATATCTGGATAACGTGTATGGAAGTCACAGAGCATTGGAATTAAGATCATGCGCCCAATCGAAGCTTTAACATCAATACGCAGACGGCCTCTTGGTCCACGTTCCGAATCATGAAAATTTGATTCTACGTCTTCGACATCGGCTAAAATTCGTGAAGTACGTTCATAATAAACTGCCCCATCTGGTGTCAAACTAAGTTTACGAGTCGTTCGGTTAAGCAACCTAACTTGTAAATGTTTCTCTAAACCCTGGATGGTTGTCGTCACAGAAGCACGCGGTAAACCCAAACTATCAGCTGCTAAACTGAAACTATTTGTTTCGACAACTTTATTGAATACTCTCATGGCATGAAATAGATCCACACGCACACTCCTATTAATGCGTTTTATTTAACTCAAACACATCAATTATTATAAAAATACGAATAGTGTTATCAAATTTAATATATTTATTCGTGATTGACAAACTTTTATGCTCCGTCCATCCCATAAACCCTGTTTCTCCCATACGGACCAAAACTAAAAGTCTGAAAACAGGTATCCAAATAACTAGGAGCACCTCATGTCATTTTCCCGCAAACAGTTCGCACTGTCTGCCATCTTTGTTGCCATTTTAGCAACAGGAGGCAGTTTTATGTTTTTACATGAAAATGCCGATGCAAAAGCTGCACCGACCGCTGCCCAACAAGCTGCTACTGTTGATGTCGCCCCTGTAGTGAATAAAACCATTACCGATTGGCAAGAATATTCCGGGCGTTTAGAGGCGATTGATCAAGTCGATATTCGGCCTCAAGTTTCAGGAAAACTCATTGCTGTACATTTCAAAGATGGCAGTCTGGTTAGAAAAGGCGACTTACTTTTTACAATCGACCCGCGTCCTTTTGAAGCAGAACTCAATCGTGCCCAAGCTCAACTCGCTTCGGCTGAAGCACAAGTCACTTATACGGGTTCTAATCTTTCCCGTATTCAACGTTTAATCCAAAGTAATGCTGTCTCACGTCAAGAGCTAGATTTAGCTGAAAATGATGCACGCTCAGCCAATGCCAACCTGCAAGCTGCTAGAGCTGCCGTTCAATCTGCACGTTTAAATCTTGAGTACACCCGCATTACTGCACCAGTCAGCGGCCGAATTTCACGAGCCGAAGTCACCGTCGGCAATGTAGTTTCTGCAGGCAACGGAGCACAGGTTTTAACAAGTTTAGTATCTGTATCTCGCCTTTATGCATCTTTCGATGTTGATGAACAAACTTACCTGAAATACATCAGTAACCAGCGTAATTCTGCACAAGTTCCTGTTTATATGGGACTTGCTAATGAAACAGGCTTTACTCGTGAAGGTACGATCAATTCAATCGACAATAACCTAGATGCAACCTCAGGAACAATCCGTGTTCGCGCGACCTTTGACAATCCAAACGGCGTTTTATTACCGGGCTTATATGCACGAATCCGTTTAGGCGGGGGCCAACCTCGTTCAGCAATTTTAATTAGCCCAACCGCAATTGGGGTCGATCAAGATAAACGCTTTGTCGTGGTCGTTGATGCTAAAAACCAGACTGCTTACCGTGAAGTAAAAATCGGAGCGCAGCAAGATGGTTTGCAAATCGTGAATAGCGGATTAAAAGCGGGTGACCGTATTGTGGTGAATGGTTTACAGCGGATTCGTCCGGGTGACCCTGTTACACCACATCTCGTTCCTATGCCTAACGCACAAATCACAGCTAATAGCACCACGACTCAACCTCAGCCAACAGATAAAACATCAACTCCGGCAAAAGGTTAATCGCATATGAATATCTCTAAATTTTTTATTGATCGGCCGATCTTTGCTGGTGTTTTATCAGTATTGATTTTACTCGCCGGTCTGCTTTCGGTGTTTAAACTGCCGATTTCTGAATATCCGGAAGTTGTTCCCCCGTCTGTGGTGGTTCGCGCTCAATATCCGGGGGCAAACCCGAAAGTAATTGCTGAAACTGTTGCTTCTCCGCTTGAAGAATCGATCAACGGTGTAGAAGACATGCTGTACATGCAATCTCAAGCAAACAGCGACGGTAACCTCACCATTACGGTAAACTTTAAACTCGGTATCGACCCAGATAAAGCTCAGCAACTAGTTCAAAACCGTGTGTCTCAGGCAATGCCTCGCTTACCTGAAGATGTACAGCGCTTGGGTGTCACGACTTTAAAAAGCTCACCAACATTAACCATGGTTGTGCATCTGACCTCACCAGATAGTCGCTATGACATGACCTACTTGCGTAACTATGCGGTATTGAACGTGAAAGACCGTTTAGCGCGTTTACAAGGGGTGGGTGAAGTTGGTTTATTTGGTTCTGGTGACTACGCGATGCGTGTGTGGCTCGACCCACAAAAAGTGGCACAGCGTAACCTCACAGCAACCGAAATTGTGACTGCAATCCGTGAACAAAACATTCAGGTAGCAGCGGGTACAATCGGTGCATCACCAAGTAATTCACCTTTACAGCTCTCAGTCAATGCTCAAGGTCGTTTAACCACTGAACAAGAATTTGCAGATATCATTTTAAAAACTGCTCCAGATGGTGCGGTTACCCGATTGGGTGATGTAGCTCGTGTTGAACTCGCAGCTTCACAATATGGCTTGCGTTCATTGCTTGATAATAAACAAGCAGTCGCGATTCCAATTTTCCAAGCACCGGGTGCTAATGCATTGCAAGTTTCCGATCAAGTGCGCGACACGATGAAGGAGCTTTCAAAAGATTTCCCATCTTCAATTAAATACGACATTGTGTATGACCCGACCCAGTTCGTACGTGCCAGTATTAAAGCGGTCGTTCATACCTTACTTGAAGCAATTGCACTGGTTGTTGTTGTTGTAATTTTATTCTTGCAAACATGGCGTGCCTCAATCATTCCATTGCTTGCCGTACCAGTTTCAATTATTGGTACGTTCGCACTCATGCTTGCTTTTGGTTATTCCATCAATGCACTGTCACTATTCGGGATGGTACTCGCCATCGGGATTGTGGTCGATGACGCGATTGTCGTCGTCGAAAATGTCGAGAGGAATATCGAAGCAGGTTTAAGCCCAAGAGATGCAACTTATCGCGCCATGCGAGAAGTGAGTGGGCCGATTATTGCGATTGCCTTAACGCTTGTTGCAGTATTCGTACCTCTTGCCTTTATGACAGGCTTAACAGGGCAATTTTATAAACAATTTGCCATGACCATTGCCATTTCAACAGTCATTTCGGCATTTAACTCACTTACTCTATCTCCTGCTCTAGCAGCCATGTTACTTAAAGGACATGATGCTAAACCTGATGCTTTAACGCGCATTATGAATCGCGTATTTGGACGTTTCTTTGCGCTGTTTAACCGCGTATTTACACGTACTTCAGACCGTTACGGTAAAGGTGTGAGTCGTGTCATCTCACACAAAGCATCGGCAATGGGTGTCTATGCAGCACTTTTAGGTTTAACCGTTGGTATTTCTTATATTGTTCCGGGTGGTTTCGTTCCCGCGCAGGACAAACAATATTTGATTAGCTTTGCGCAGTTACCAAACGGCGCGTCATTAGATCGTACCGAAGCTGTCATTCGTAAAATGAGTGATACAGCTCTTAAACAGCCTGGGGTAGAAAGTGCTGTTGCCTTCCCGGGCCTCTCAATTAACGGTTTTACCAACAGCTCAAGCGCTGGTATTGTCTTTGTAACCTTAAAACCATTCGATGAACGTAAGGCGAAAGACTTATCTGCCAATGCAATTGCAGGTGCGCTCAATCAGAAATATTCAGCTATTCAAGATGCCTATATTGCAGTTTTCCCACCACCACCAGTGATGGGCTTAGGGACCATGGGCGGCTTTAAACTCCAACTCGAAGACCGAGGTGCCTTAGGCTATTCAGCCTTGAATGATGCTGCACAGAACTTTATGAAAGCAGCACAATCAGCTCCTGAACTTGGCCCAATGTTCTCAAGTTATCAAATTAATGTACCTCAACTGAACGTAGATCTGGACCGTGTCAAAGCTAAACAACAAGGTGTTGCTGTAACAGATGTTTTCAACACCATGCAGATTTATTTAGGTTCTCAGTACGTTAACGACTTTAACCGTTTTGGACGTGTTTATCAGGTTCGAGCACAAGCCGATGCGCCTTTCCGTGCAAACCCTGAAGATATTTTACAGCTTAAAACCCGTAACAGTGCCGGACAAATGGTGCCGTTATCTTCACTGGTAAATGTAACTCAAACCTATGGTCCTGAAATGGTCGTTCGTTATAACGGCTATACCTCAGCAGATATTAACGGCGGCCCTGCACCGGGTTATTCATCTAGCCAAGCAGAAGCTGCGGTTGAACGTATTGCCGCACAGACTCTTCCACGTGGTATCAAGTTTGAATGGACGGATTTAACTTACCAAAAAATCTTGGCTGGTAATGCAGGACTCTGGGTATTCCCAATTAGCGTATTGCTCGTGTTCTTAGTTTTAGCCGCACAATATGAAAGTCTAACTCTGCCTTTAGCTGTAATTTTAATTGTACCAATGGGAATCTTGGCGGCTCTGACAGGTGTCTGGCTGACAGGTGGAGATAACAACATCTTTACCCAAATTGGTCTGATGGTACTGGTCGGACTGGCCTGTAAAAATGCCATCTTAATTGTCGAATTTGCGCGGGAACTTGAAATGCAAGGTGCAACTGCCTTTAAAGCAGCTGTTGAAGCAAGTCGACTACGTTTACGTCCAATTTTAATGACTTCTATTGCATTCATTATGGGGGTTGTACCACTGGTTACCTCAACTGGTGCAGGTTCTGAAATGCGCCATGCCATGGGTATTGCCGTGTTCTTCGGCATGATTGGTGTAACACTGTTTGGTTTATTCCTGACTCCTGCCTTTTATGTGCTGATTCGTACCCTGAACAGTAAACATAAATTGCATTCGGCAGCCGTTCATGAAGCGCCTTTATCTACCCCACATGATCATTAAGGAGGATATTTGATGGCTACAGCAAAACAAAGCTTATTATTGTCCTCACTCATGGGAAGCCTGCTCCTTGCAGGCTGCTCTTTGGCTCCAGAATATCAACCTGCAAAGGTGATTGTTCCAGTCAAATTTAAAGAGTCCGATCCTCAACTTGAGGACAATAACTGGAAAATTGCCCAACCTGCCGATCAGCAGGTTCGAGGTGAATGGTGGCGTGTTTTTAATGATGCTCAATTGAATGAGCTAGAACAACAAGCCATTTCCGGAAACCAGACCCTTAAAGCGGCAGCAGCCAATATTCAGGCTTCACGTGCGTTACGTTCAGCAGCACAAGCTGAACTTTTGCCAAGTATTGGTGCTGGCTTTGGGCCAACTCGTCAAAAGCCCTCTCCAGCTTCACTCGGTTTAGATGAAAATGCCCATACGTCTGCACAAACCTTATGGCGTGCTCAAGCGAATGTTTCATATGAGCTCGATTTATTTGGTCGTATCGCCAGTAGTGTGAATGCAGCAACAGCTGATGTACAGCAACAAGAAGCATTATATCAGTCAGCACTTTTAGCCCTACAAGCAGATGTTGCGCAAGGCTATTTTCTTATTCGACAGTTAGATGCTGAACAAGCAATTTATAATCGCACCATTAAGTTACTTAGCGAAACACGAGATCTTGTTCAAACTCGATTTCAAAATGGTTTAGTCAGTGAATTAGATGTTTCCCGCGCACAGACCGAGCTTGCTACAGCACAAACGAGCGCATTGAATATTGCTCGTAACAGAGCCAATGCTGAGCATGCACTTGCAGTATTATTAGGCAAAACACCTGCTGATTTTAGCTTGGCAGTTCAGCCTTTAACTGCAAACAGCCTCCGTCTTCCAGCGGGTTTACCGTCAGCTTTACTTGAAAGACGACCGGACATTGCTGCGGCTGAACGTGCTATGGCAGCGGATAATGCGCGTATTGGAATTGCGCGTGCTGCCTTCTTCCCAAAACTGGACCTGACAGGTGCGCTCGGTTATGAATCATCAACTTTAGGTGATTTAGGTAAATGGTCGAGCCGTACATTCTTACTTGGTCCAGTTGCAGGTACTATTTTGTCTTTGCCATTATTTGACGGCGGGCAACGTAAAGCTGGAGTCGCTCAAGCACGGGCTGCCTATGAAGAAAGCGTGGCAAACTATCGGCAAACTGTACTGAATGCATTTCGCGAAGTTGAAAATGGTTTGTCCGATCAACGTATTCTCGATCAGCAAATTCAGGCTCAAAATCAAGCGCTCTCCTCTTCTCGTCATGCAAACCAGCTTTCTCATCTGCGCTATAAAGAAGGTGCGATTAGCTATCTTGATGTGATTGATTCAGATCGGACTATATTGCAACAAGAGCAACTTTCCGCACAGCTTAACGGCAGTAGAATGATGGCGAGTGTAGATTTAATCCGCGCATTAGGAGGCGGATGGCAGACTGCCTCACCTAATTAACTTGATATAAAAAAGCGCCATATGGCGCTTTTTTTATATTTACAACTTATTGTGCATATACAGGGAATTTTGCACAAACAGCTTCAACTTTTGCTTTTACGTCAGCAATAACTTTTTCGTCACCTTTACTGTCAATCACGTCAGCGATCCAACCAGCAAGTTCACGAACTTCAGCTTCACCGAAACCACGAGTTGTTACTGCTGGAGTACCAATACGGATACCAGAAGTCACAAATGGAGAACGTGGGTCATTTGGAACTGAGTTTTTGTTCACAGTAATGTGAGCAGCACCTAACCAAGCATCTGCATCTTTACCAGTTACATCTTGCTTGATTAAAGATAACAAGAATAAGTGATTCTCTGTACCACCAGAAACAACATCATAACCACGTGCAATTAATACTTCAGCCATTGCTTGAGCATTTTTCACAACTTGTTGTTGGTAAGCTTTGAAGTCATCAGACATTGCTTCTTTGAAGCAGATTGCTTTAGCAGCAATCGCATGCATTAATGGACCGCCTTGGTTACCAGGGAATACAGCTGACTGAAGTTTTTTCTCGATTTCTTCATTCGCTTTCGCAAGGATTAAACCAGAACGTGGACCACGAAGTGTTTTATGAGTCGTAGTTGTCGTTACGTCAGCAATTTGAACTGGGTTTGGATATACGCCAGCAGCAACAAGACCTGCAACGTGAGCCATATCAACAAAAAGGTAAGCGCCAACTTTGTCCGCGATGTCACGGAAACGTTGCCAATCTACAACACGGCTATAAGCAGAGAAACCAGCAACGATCATACGTGGCTTGTGCTCTAACGCTAAACGTTCAACTTCTTCATAATCGATCTCGCCAGTTTCAGCGTTTAGACCGTATTGAACCGCATTATAAGTTTTACCAGAGAAGCTTACTTTTGCACCGTGAGTCAAGTGACCACCGTGAGCCAAGCTCATACCTAAAACTGTATCGCCCGGGTTAAGAAGCGCTAGATAAACAGCAGAGTTAGCTTGTGAGCCAGCGTGTGGTTGAACGTTTGCGTAATCTGCACCAAAAAGTTCTTTAGCACGATCAATCGCCATTTGCTCGATGATATCCACATACTCGCAACCGCCATAATAGCGTTTGCCTGGATAACCTTCTGCATATTTGTTCGTAAGTTTTGATCCTTGCGCTTCCATCACAGCAGGAGAGCAATAGTTTTCAGATGCAATTAACTCGATATGTGCTTCTTGACGCTCACCTTCAGAAGCAATTGCTTGAGCTAATTCTGGATCAAATTCAGAAATGGAAATATTGGCAAACATTAGCGGGGGTCCTATAAATTAGGGCTTTTAAGCCGTGCTAAGATTGCGGCATATTGTAGCATGAACTTTATAATTAAACAGAATGAAGTTAGCTCAGTTTTAAATAAAAATGGCTCAAGTTTTATAAAAAATGAGCCATTGTTTATAAATCAAATAAAAAGCACGTTTAAAGCTTATATTTTAAATTTTTCCATCGTTTATTTTAGCTTACAACAATATTAAAAAGCCTTTAAATATCAATAACTCTATTGAGATGTCAGTAAGGTCTGAACATTTCCAACGATGTTATCAACATTACTACTCATTGCCGTGCCATGATCCCAGTTACCCGTTACATAACTATTAATTTTGGTGCCTACAACAGTGGCATTAGATATCAAGATATCCGTTGCTACTTTAGGAACTGTTGAATCTGCTAAGCCCTGATAAATAATGATTGGTGTCGTGACTTTTACTTGTAACGGCTGCGAATCTTTATCTAAAAATGTTTTAACTAACGGCACAGCCATAAAGTTAGGTTGTGTCCGCGTATAACCATCCAGCGTTCCATTGTGATCTGTAGCATACTTAGTCATACCTGCGCCAAAAGCTTGGCCCAATGGCCCGGAACAAATGGTTTCTGCTTGCGCTGCAATACTTGAAATTTGCGAAGTAAAGACTTGTCCATAATCAAAGCTCGACTGTGTGTTGCGGATACCCGCACTAACTAAAGCTGTATAAGTATCAAGTTGAGCATACATTGATATCTTTTTATCTAGAGTCGCATTAGCAACAGATTGCTCTCCCGCCACTAAAATAAAACCTAAATTAGAAGCAGGCGCTACGGCTACAGTACCTTTATAGTCGAGCTGTGCACGACTCGCATATTGTGCAGCACCCAATGCAGCATGCCCACCTTGCGAATGCCCTACAGTGACCCATTTTTTCGAAGTTAATAAGTTACGCTGTAATAAATAATTGCGTGTTGCAACCACCGCATCTGTAATTGAAAAAGCCTCACTTTTAACATTTAAAAAAGGATGTATACCTGGTGTACCTAAACCCTCATAGTCAGGTGCAACAACAACATAACCTGCTGTTAGTAATTTACTAATTAAATCTTTTGTACTATCTGCTAAAGCTGCTTTACTTGGTGCACAAGCATCTGCCACACCCGTAGTGCCATGCGCCCAGACTACAATTGGCCAACCGCCTACTGGTGGTGGAGTATTTGGTGTAAATACCAAACTGGTTGCCTGTACTTCTTGACCACTTTGACCCAACATTTTATAAGTCAAAATACTACTTTCTGCTGCCACACTTCCTAAGTTGGTACTTGTGTAAGCTTCAACTTTAACAACTGGATTTTGAATATTATTGACTGGTGTCCCGGATGGATTAGTAGGAGCTGGGCTATCATCACTACTCCCTCCTCCACAAGCGACTAAAAATAAACTCGTGCTCAGAACGCTTGTCATTAATAGGTTCATTTTCATTGATATATCTTCCCTTAAATTCCATTTTTGTTGTGCTTTAATTTTTAATCAACATTTTCTAATGTCTTAAAAACAATTACGCCTAATCTTTCTTTTCCGCAAGTTCTATTGTATGGAATTAATCTCTGAAAACTCTGTTTTTAATATAAATTGACGTTATCGCTACTTTATAGCTTCACTTCATGTTTTAAAGTAGGTAGTCAACTGTTAACATTCATAATTACTCGTGATTGTTTAAAGGGCCAGTTATGCAAACCATTATTTTAGATACAGAAACACATACACTAAATGGTTTGCCAATTGAAATTGCGTATGCCCCAATTGAGATTAATGCAGGCAAGCTCACCTTAGATAAAAGCAAATTGTTTGATCAACTGTATCAAGTCGGAACCCCTATCTCTTACGCTGCTATGGCAGTACACCATATATTAGAGTCAGATTTAGAAAACCAACCCCACTATAAAACCTTTAAATTACCAGAAACTACCACTTATATTATTGGTCACAATATTGATTACGATATTGCCGCGATTGCTCGTTGTGGTGTAGATGTATCGAATATCAAACCGATTTGTACTTTAGCCTTAGCGCGTAAAACTTGGCCTGACGCAGAAGCGCATAATATTTCAGCATTGATCTATATGATTTCTCAAGGCAGCAGTAAAGCTCGAGAATTGCTCAAAGGCGCACACCGTGCTGACGCCGATATTATTTTGACCGCTAATATTTTGATGCATATTGTCTATCATTTAAATATTCAAGATATTGAAGAGCTGTACCGAGTCTCTGAAGAAGCACGTATCCCTACAACTATTAACTTTGGAAAGCATAAAGGCACGGCAATTGCTGAACTTCCTAAAGACTATATTCAATGGCTATTGCGCCAAGATGAACTGGACGTCTATTTACGTAAAGCGTTAGAAGGCGCATTTTAAAGACTTAAATAGATGATATTCATAAATTCTTCATCATATTGTCATTTTTGAGTTTTATCGTTAACCCCATTTATATTTTATTAAAAATAGTACTGTTCAACTGAGAAGATTGAACAGTCTGATTTATTTTTTATCTTGGGGAAAAATGATGGCTGGTTTTTATCGAACCAATTTGGGAAGAGTCGCGCTTCAACAACGCAATATTGTTTTAAATGCAAAACAAAGACGTTTACTACTATTAATAGACCATGAAGATTTTCAAAATTTAAATAGTGAATTTAAAAAACGTATTGCGTCTCCAGAACTTATTCAACAACTTATCGACTTAAAACTTATTGCTCCTTCAAGCGAAAACTATTCAGAATTAAATGAACAAATATCTTTTCCACAACCCCCTATAACTACTGTAGAAGAGCATCAGAAAAATCCTACAGATGATCATAAAAACGACAATATAATTGGTGAAATTCAGGTTCCCCAATCTTTGCAATCTACAAATATTGAAAATACTCAGCCACCAGTTCCTGTTCAACAACTTTCTTTTGAAGAAATACAACAACTGATGAAGCAAAATTTAAATCAGTACTGTGGACTTATGGCAAAACCACTTATCCAGAAAATAGAGCAAATAAAAACGCTTCAAGAGCTTAAAATGTGCCAAATTCAATGGATTACCCACTTACAGGACTCACGTATTCCACCTCATGAGCTAGCCCATACTCTTCATTCTATTAATTATTCAATTCAACTTATCCAACAGCGCATCTAAAAAAACAACAAGCTGCTGTTTAATTAAGCATTAAACTCACTTGTTACCTATTTCGTGCTTTACCTATTGGTGTTTTTTTCCTATGATGTGGCCCACACACGTGCGCTCGTAGCTCAGTTGGATAGAGTACAGGTTTCCGAAGCCTGGGGTCGTGGGTTCGATCCCCGCCGAGCGCGCCAATTTATATATAATAACTTCATAAATTTATCTCAATTTTATAAAATTCCGACTATTTTACTTGGTTTATTAATCATTATCGCTCAAAATATACCCCTCTTTCATAATGTGAGAATTTCATGACTGATGCTTTGGTTTTAAGAGATTTGTCCAAAACATATCGTAATGGTTTTCAGGCGTTAAAAGGTATTAACCTCACTGTGCCTGAAGGTGAATTTTATGCGTTGTTAGGCCCAAATGGTGCCGGCAAATCAACAACCATTGGTATTATCAGTTCCCTCACGAAAAAAACCGAAGGGACAGTTGAGATTTTTGGGCATAATCTCGACACTCATCCATCCTTGGCAAAACAGCAGCTTGGCGTCGTCCCTCAAGAATTTAACTTTGGACAGTTCGAAAAAGCGTTCGATATTTTAGTCACCCAAGCGGGTTATTACGGCATTCATAAAAAGATTGCAGAAAAACGCGCCGAACATTATTTAGAAAAGCTAGGTCTCTGGGAAAAACGTAATATACAAGCACGCATGCTATCGGGTGGTATGAAGCGCCGCCTCATGATTGCGCGCGCCATGATGCATGAGCCTAAACTACTTATTCTAGATGAGCCTACCGCGGGTGTAGATATTGAATTGCGCCGCTCTATGTGGGATTTTCTCACCGAAATGAACGAAAGTGGTACTTCTATTATTTTGACTACACATTATCTCGAAGAAGCAGAAATGTTGTGTCGTCAAATTGCCATCATTGACCGTGGTGTCATTAAAGAAGACACCAGCATGAAAAGTTTCTTAAACCAGCTGAGTGAAGAGTCTTTTATTTTTGATTTGGCAGAACCCATTGCCCCACTTCAATTAAACATCATTGGTGTGAAGTTCAACTTAATTGATAGCAGCACTTTAGAAGTGACAATGGATAAGGCCCATACATTAAATGACTTATTCCAGCTTTTAGAATCACAAGGTATTCGTGTTCGTAGTATGCGAAACAAATCGAACCGTCTAGAAGAGCTATTCGTCAAAATGGTCGAGAAAAATCTTGAAGGAGAGGCAAAATGAATTTTAACCAACTGCAAATTGCCCTCTGGACTCTAGTTCGTAAAGAAGTACGCCGTTTTCTACGTATTTGGCCACAAACTTTATTACCACCTGCGATTACAATGAGTTTGTACTTTGTCATTTTTGGTAATTTGGTTGGTTCGCGCATTGGACAAATGGGCGGTGTGAGCTATATGCAGTTTATTGTGCCCGGCCTAATCATGATGGCGGTTATTACTAATAGTTATGCGAACGTATCTTCAAGTTTCTTTAGTGTGAAATTCCAAAAAAGCATTGAAGAGCTGATTATGAGCCCCGTGCCACTCCATATTATTTTATGGGGTTATGTGATTGGTGGGATTTGCCGTGGTGTATTGGTCGGAACAATTGTGACTGCAATGAGCTTATTCTTCACCGACCTTTTTATACACAACTGGTTCGTGACTATATATACAGTCTTAATTACCTCGGTTCTTTTCTCATTAGGTGGTTTTATTAATGCAGTTTATGCGAAATCATTTGATGATATTTCTATTATTCCAACATTTGTCCTTACACCTTTAACCTATTTAGGTGGTGTGTTCTATGCCATTAGTGCACTTGGTCCTTTTTGGCAAAAACTTTCTTTAATTAATCCTATTGTGTACATGGTCAATGCTTTCCGTTTCGGTATTTTAGGTCATAGCGACGTGAACGTTACGTTCTCTTTAATCATTGTGACATTATGCTGTGTTGTACTTTACGGAATTGCTTACTATTTACTTGCTCGTGGTTCAGGAATGCGTGAATGAGTGTCGAACAGTCTTTATTGGGTAAAGAAACTCAATATCCAACTAACTATCAACCTGATGTTTTATTTCCAATTGCTCGTGCCCAGTCTCGTGAAGCTTACTCGCACATTGAAGGTATTACACAAGGTAAAGATTGGTGGCATGTTTTTGAAATTTCATGGTTAAACGCTCATGCCATCCCGCAAGTTGCTATTGGCAGAATTACGCTGCCAGCTTCTTCACCAAATTTGATTGAATCAAAGTCATTAAAACTTTACTTCAATAGTCTTAACTTTACTCAGTTTGATTCTAAAGAATCATTCATTGAAACAGTTGAAAAAGACTTATCGGCTGCGGCAGGCGCTAAAGTTGAGTTAACCCTATTTCAGGTAGATGATTTAGAGATTTCTAAGCCTCAAGGTATTTGTATTGATGAGCTAAACCCAGAGCGTTTAGAGCAACATCCAGATGCGACTCTTTTAAAACAAGATGAGTCTAACGAAGAAGTGGAAATTGAACTGTATTCTCATCTTTTGAGAAGTAACTGCCCAGTCACGGGACAACCGGATTGGGGTACAGTTTTTATCCGTTTTAAGGGCAAAAAACCTTGTTATCGTAGTATTTTAGCTTATATTATCTCGTACCGTCAGCATAACGGTTTTCACGAACAATGTGTTGAGCAAATCTTTGCTGATATTTGGCAAAATTTGCAGCCTGAAAAGCTGATGGTTTATGCAACTTATACTCGTCGCGGCGGACTTGATATTAACCCTTGCCGAGTATCGGATCTTTCATGGATGCCAAAACCGATTCGATTGGCACGACAATAAAACGAATAATTTGAGGATATACCATGCCGTTTTTTGGTTTTACCCCTTCTGAAGGCTTATTGAACGATATACAAACTGGAATTGCGAATAAAAATTCTAGCGAACCTTTGTATCCACTTCGCGATAAGATTGCTTTACAACTCAATGAAGAGATTATTGATAATGTCTTAATTCAGTTAGTTCAGCATTTCCCTGCAAGTGAAAAACGCGATACTGCCGAAAAACTAGCAGGCTATGTCAAATCAACAGTTGCAGTTCTTTTAAAACAATTGTTAAGCAAAGCACCAAACGATGTTGTTAAACAGTCTGTAGAGTTCTCTGAAAAAAGCTTATTTAAAGACCCACAAGGTCAATATAAAGTAGGTGTAACTTTAGATCCTAGTTTAGTCACTAACCTTAAGCATAACTTCACTGAGCTTGAAGCTGGCAACGATATTAATAAAGCTGCATTAGCTGAACTATATAAACAATTCGGCGATGCTATGATCAAGCATTTTATGTCTGATTTTAACAAAACATTAGACCTCGGCATGATCAAGCGTAAAGCGGCTGATATTGGTGCTGCGGCTGTAACAAAAGCAGTTCATATTGCAATTGATAAGCTCATCCCTAGCTTAAATCGTACTGAACTAAAAGCGATGGCTGAATATCATGATGGCCTATTCTTTAACTAATAAAAAATAGCCTATCGGAAACCTAGCGAGAGCTAGGTTTTTTTATTGCAAAATATTGATATACATTGCCATTAATCAGGTTTATGTTAGCATGCGCCAAGCACTGATTGACCTAGTTAACGCCGCATGTCTCCGAGTCCACAATATAAATTTTTACGCCAAGCTCCTCGAGATGGTCTTAGCACAGCTATGCAACCATCAAAGTGGCAACAACTCCATATTGACCCGTGGTTATGCCTATTTTTGCTCTTAAATGCTCTGTTAGGTTTAACTGTACTATATAGTGCTTCAGCACAAGATGTAGGGTTAGTCAGTAAACAAGCCATGAGTTTTGGTATTGGTTTCCTAGTGATGGTTGGCCTAGCCCAAATTCCACCTAAGGTCTATCAAGCTTTTTCACCCTATTTTTATTTGTTTGGTCTATTTTCACTTGTGGCAGTCATGGTGTTTGGTGAAGTCCGAATGGGTGCTCAGCGCTGGATTGATATTCCTGGTTTCGGAAGTGTTCAACCCAGTGAATTCATGAAAATCGGCATGCCAATGATGATTGCGTGGTTCTTAGCAAGAAAACCTCTTCCCCCTAGCTTTTCACAAGTTGTTTTATCATTAATGTTAATTGGTATTCCTTTTTTACTGATTGCAGAACAACCAGATTTAGGGACATCGCTTTTAGTCTTGGCAAGCGGCATATTTGTCTTATTTTTAAGTGGACTATCATGGCGGATGATTGGTGCAGCTGCCGCTTGTGCAGCGGTCATAATTCCCATTGCATGGGAGTTTCTTTTGCACGACTATCAGCGTCAAAGGGTGTTAACTTTACTTAATCCAGAAGCAGATGCACTCGGTACAGGTTGGAATATTATTCAATCTAAAACTGCAATTGGCTCTGGCGGTTTTTCAGGTAAAGGTTTCCTTGAAGGTACTCAATCACATTTACACTTTTTACCCGAAGGACATACTGACTTTATTATTGCTGCGTATTCCGAAGAATTTGGTCTAATCGGTGTACTTATTTTAGTAACTCTTTATTTTGCTATTATTTTTAGAACATTCCAGATCGGTTTACAAAGCTTCCATAACTATGGACGTTTAGTTGCCGGCGCCTTTGGTTTGTCTTTTTTTGTTTATGTATTTGTAAATGCGGGAATGGTCAGTGGTATTTTACCTGTAGTAGGTGTTCCTTTACCTTTTATGAGTTATGGCGGAACAGCTATTATTACTTTAATGGCCACCTTTGGTTTAGTCATGTCCATTCATACACATCGATAATCTGGAATTTTAAAACGATATGTTGTCTCAACACTTAAATAAAACTTTAAAAATGCTTGCTTTGTGTACTGGCTTAATCAGTACCAGCCATTTTGCTCAGGCTAACGATTTTGCCACACATCCTGATTATTTAAACTTTAAACAAAAAACGATGAATGCTTATGGCTTAAGTAGCGACCAAGTCGATGCAGCCATGAGTGGCGCAAAAAATTTACCAAATATTCTAAATATTATGACTCGTCCAGGTGAAAGTAAGCCTTGGTATGATTACCGTTCCATGTTCTTGGTAGAAGGCACAATTCAACGCGGCGTGCGTTTTAAAAACCAATATGCAGATGCTTTAAATCGCGCTGAACAGCAATATGGCGTATCTCAAGCTGTCATTTTAGGTATTTTGGGCGTTGAGACAGGTTATGGTGCAAATAAAGGTTCTTTTATTACACGTGATGCCTTAGCTACCCTTGCTTTTGGCTACCCTCGCCGCGCTGAATATTTTGGTGATGAGTTAGCTGCTCTGATTGCATGGACATATAAAGAAGGTTATCCAACTAGAAGTATTGTTGGCTCATATGCAGGTGCGATTGGCTATCCGCAATTTATGCCAAGTAATATTAGTAAATATGGTGTGGATTATGACGGTAATGGCCATATCGACTTAAGAAACTCAGCAGAAGATGCCATCGGTTCAATCGCTAACTATTTAGCAAAACAAGGTTGGCAACGCGATCAGCCTATCGGGTTTATTGCACGTTACACAGGATCAAATCCGGAAAGTATTATTGCGAAAGATTTAACTCAACCTTTCCCCTATGGCGCACTAAAGACACTGGGTATCGCACCATTAAATCCTTTAGTTAAAATTGATGATCTGGATATGGTGAATGTAATTCAATTACAAGACTATAACGGTCCAATTTACTATTTAACTTACCCGAATTTTCAAGTGATTACGACTTATAATAAGAGCCGCATGTACGCTACCGCTGTGTGGTTATTAGGCACTGAAGTGGCTAGCCGATAGGCTAGCTTTTTTACATCCATACCAAAAGTCAATAAATATTTTTGTTAAATAGCTCACAATACATACATTTTAAATAAATTGTTACACTATTGATTATTTTTTAACCTAAAACTGTAAGTTTTTGCCCTTTTTGTAACGATTTCTCGTTAAAGACTAGACACTCTCCGTAAGCGATGAATATTATCCACCCCAATATAGCAATTGCAAAAGTGAATAATAAGGCATGTTCACTTTAAATTTCAGTCAATGGCTGAAAGAAAAAAGTACATGTTCTCAGGAGTTTATACAAATGCAGTTATCGCTGAAATACATTCTTGCACTGACGGCTAGTTTAAGCATGGCCCCACTGCACGCTGAAATGGTGCAGTCATCATCATTAAACAGTGATGTAGATGGTCCTAATCTAGCAGCACGTGTGTTGAGTAAAGATACTCAAAACTTTAATTCTCGTTTTTCTAACATTAACAGTCTTTCAATCACTGAACGTTCTGGCGATCAAATCCGTCGTCAAGCGATCGCAGCAAAAATTGAAATCCCTGAAGATGAGCCTTCAGTGATTGAAAAACTTAACACAGTAGCTTCAAATACTGTTCGTAAGTTTAGCCAAACTGGTATGGCGTCTTGGTATGGCCGCCAATTCCATGGTCGTAAAACTGCAAGTGGTGAAACATTCGACATGAATGCTCTAACTGCTGCTCACCGTAGCCTACCATTGAACTGTTATATTCGAGTAACGAATAAAGACAATGGTAAAAGTGTGGTTGTAAAAGTAAATGACCGTGGTCCTTTCCATGGTAATCGTGTACTTGACCTATCTTACGGTGCAGCTAAACGTCTTGGTATTACCAATGCCGGAACTGCAAAAGTAAATATTGAGCGTGTTGATGGCCCAACTTCATAAGTTATAGCCTCTCGAGTTCATGTAAAAAGCCGCATATTTTCTGCGGCTTTTTTATATTTTAAACTATCAAATATAATTTCCCACCTAGAATTGAAGTGACTTCTTTTTTGCCCCTAATTCACCCCAAATTTGAATACTTATTAATCAAAAAAACACATTAATTTAGTCCAACTCAATTTAACGCCTAAATTGCGCTTAGAGCAACTTTATAAAATTTTGGCTACCCTAGTACCATTTTTCTAAAACAAAGGCTATTTACGGCGTTTTTAGAGTAGATGAGTAGAGCTTTTTCACACAATTTTCCCGACTATCTCAAAATGGCACTTTTTTTGATAATTTCATCATCTAGCAACATAGAAAAAATATTATGAAATATTGCACCTCTCTTGAGGTCAAATTGATCACTTTTTCAATTACCGTGACCTTATTTTTTCCATTGTGCTTTCCTAAGCGTTTATTACCAATTTTCCATAGTTGAATAGTGTGAGTTTCTTGTCGATATCTTCAAGAACAGGCTAAAATACACTCAGAAAAAATAAATCAAATTTAAAACAAGGAGTGTGCTACTCATGAAATCCATTACTGAATGGTTTGATGAATATAGTGAAAGTCATCAAAATCCAACAAACAAACAAATTCACTGGCTTTGCGTTCCTGCCATTTTATTTTCTATTATTGGAATTATTGCGCATTTCAGCACCTTACTTACTGCGCTATTACTTGTGCTGACCTTAGTATTTTATGCACGTTTAGATCTTGTACTTGCTGTTGCGATGGCTGCTTTACTTGTTGTTATGGCATGGCTCATTTACACCCTGCCTGTAGGAGTCGGGTTTTATATCGCTATTTTTGTGATTGCTTGGGTTGGACAGTTTTACGGACACAAAGTAGAAGGCAAAAAGCCATCATTCTTTAAAGATTTACAATTCCTACTGATTGGACCAGTTTGGTGTATGGATGCTTATCTCGGAAAAATCTTACCCAAATGGAAAACTAGACAAAAACATGCTATTTCCTAATTGTTAAATTAGAGCTGAATCCTCTCGATTCAGCTTTTTTATATCTTAGTAATTTATTAGAAAATTTATAAAATAAAAGAATCCCAAACTTGCTATCACACTTAAAAGTACTTTTTTTAGATAAATAGCGATCACAATACAAAAGATTGCTGCATAAATATAAGGATTATTTATCATACCTCTAAAATGATCACCATCGAAAAAAATAACTGGAATGCAGATTGCAGTTAACAAACAAGGTGCGGAATAATGAAGCATCTTATTCATCATAAGCGGCATTTTAATTTTTACTTTCGGCTCTAAAAAGTAATAGCGATTAAAAAAGACAATTGCTGCCAAGCCTAAAATCATAAACCAAGACATACTATTCCCCCATCCCTATTTTTTCAGTTAATACAGCAATTAACATCCCTATTAATCCTGAAAGTAAAATCGCCCCCTCAATTTGATAAAGTTTAAATAAAAATCCGCTTAAACAAGTGGTTAATACACCCGCCACAACAGGATATCCTTTACATAACGGCACAATCATGGCAATAAAAATAGCAACGATCGAAAAATCTAAATGATAATTTAAAAGATTAGGTATCACTGTTGCGAGCAATATGCCCGCCAAGCTAAATACCACCCAAAATAAATAAAAAGACAGTCCGGCTCCGAGCAGATATTCCGATCTTCTTTTTTCCAAGGGAGCGCTCACAGCAAACAATTCATCTGTTAATAAAAAACCTAAACTTAACCGTTTTGGGAGGGACAAAATAGAAATATCATTTCTGAAAGTTAATGCATAAATAAAATGCTGAGCAGTTAAAAAGAAAATAGTTA
Organism: Acinetobacter pittii; assembly: GCF_034067285.1. NCBI lineage: Bacteria > Pseudomonadati > Pseudomonadota > Gammaproteobacteria > Moraxellales > Moraxellaceae > Acinetobacter > Acinetobacter pittii. The sequence goes on along the minus strand of NZ_CP139286.1, from coordinate 1,125,635 downwards.
AATAAATTGTAAAAACAGATGCCCCTTCCATAGACATGCTTAAACTAACTAACTGAGCAGCTCCAGCAAAGACAAGTCCAGACATTGCCAGTGCTTTAGAAAAAGATAGTCCCGCATGAATTGCCATAGACCCCGCCAAAATTGCCCACGGAATAATAGAAATTGACAAGGGCAAAATATCCACTGCACCGCGTAAAAACAAATAGGATGGCTTATTTTTTGAAAACTCAACCGTCTGATTAAGCTGAAAATTCATATATAAAATCCAATATAAGAAACACCTCCATAACTTGCTTGATGAGTGCTGACTTATATTGGATAAAATTGCTTGAGTACCAGTTTATTTATATGTTTAAACTTGCCACATATTGAGTAGGTGTAACGCCCATTGCTTTTTTAAAGTGACGGTTAAAATGGCTTTGATCAGAAAAACCACATTGTTGTGCCACCATCACAATTTGATCCCCCTGTTTTAATAACTGTCTCGCTTTTTGCAAGCGCGCTTGAACCAGCCACGCATGAGGTGGTAAGCCTACATATTTTTTAAATTGTCTTAAGAAATGCCAAGCGCTCAAGCCGACCATGTCCGCCAAATCTTGTAAAGAAAAGTTCGTTTCAGGCATTTCTACCAGCAATTCTTTAACTCTTAATATTTTTGAATACGCCTCTGGCAGCTCACAAAAAGTATGATTTGATTTACCATGTCGTTTCATTAAACAAGCTAATGTCGATAAATACATTGTTTCTTTGAGTAGAAAATTATCTTTTTGTTCTAATAAATCAAATAGTAAACAAAGCTGTTGAGCCAAACCTAGATCGTGAATCACAGCTTGTGGAAACCATGGAGCTCCATGCGGATTTTCAAAAAAATCTTGGCTAACTTCTGCCAACATTTCCGGTGTAGGATAAATTGCTCGATAGCGCCAACCCGATTCGACAGCAGAGGAGCCAGTATGAATCTCATCTGCATTAACTAAAATAATATCGCCTTTAGGGGCTACATGTAGCTGTCCCGTCCGAAAAAAAGACTGTGCCCCTTCTTCAATTACACCAATACAATATCCTTCATGAGTATGCTTTGAAAATTGTGTTTGGTGATAATGTGCTTTTAATAACTCTAAACCGCCCAACTCTCGCACATGCAGATAATCGGCTTGCTCCCGCTGCATAAATACGTCTCATCTATTCAATAAAAAAACCATAGCATGTTTTAATAAACTGAATAGAACAAAATTGCTCTATGAAAATAATCTAATCAGACATTCACTGGAGTTTTATTGGTAGATTTGTCCATCATGTTTAAGCCAACCACTTTCATGACGACCTTGTGGATCATGATGAGTCCAATGTAATACCCCACCTTTTGGGTTGTATTCATATTCGCCGTAAAACTCTACGATATCACCTTTATTTAGATTGGAAATTTTAGGTGCCAAATCGATGTTATGAGCGACCAAAATTGAAAGGCCATTGTTTAATACTAGAATGAATTTCTGATGTCTCGACCCATCATTATCATCTCTTAAAATTGCTTTAACTCGACCCTTTCCCCCTACTTGAACATTACTTTGTCGCTGCTCGTAAGCAGTTTTTATAGTGTCCACCCAATTATTTGAAAATGTAGTTTTATTATTCTGAGCTGTGGGTATAGTTGATGAAGGCGATTGGCTTTGCTTATGTCCAGATAAATCTAGACCAAAATACGCAGCAATCAATAAAATAATGATACCACCAATACTAAGATTTTTTTTATTTGTCATTGTATACCCTTATTTTAACTAAGATAAAAAAAGCCCCATTGGGGCTTTTTTTATTGTGATACGAATTACTTCGCAGCAGCTTGAGCAGCAGCAACTTCTTCAGCGAAGCTAAGTTCTGCTTTCTTCTCAATACCTTCACCAACTTCGAAACGTACGAATTCAGCAACAGTAGTACCAGTTGCTTTTAATACATCAGCAACTTTTTTGTCGTTGTCGATTACGTACATTTGACGATCAAGAGCAACTTCGTTCAAGTATTTATCAACTGAACCAGTTACCATTTTCTCAACGATGTTAGCAGGCTTACCAGATTCTAACGCTTTCGCTTCAGCAATTTCTTTTTCTTTAGCGATAAGGTCAGCAGGAACAGCTTCAGCATTTACAGCTACTGGGTTGAATGCAGCAACGTGCATTGCAATACCTTTACCAGTATCAGCATCACCAGTATAAGAAACTACAACACCGATTTTTAAACCGTGTTTGTAGATAGCCAAGTTTTCGCCTTCAACGATTTTCGCACGACGAACTTGGATGTTTTCACCGATTTTTTGAACAAGCGCAATACGAGCTTCTTCAACTGATTGACCGTCTGCTAATTTTAATTCAGCGATTTTAGCAGCATCAGTTTCACCAGCAGCTAAAGCAGCTGTAGCAACAGCTTTTGAGAAGTTAGAGAAGTTTTCATCTTTAGCAACGAAGTCAGTTTGACAGTTAACTTCAACTAAAATTGCTTTGTTGCCTTCTTGAACGATTGTGATTGCACCGTCAGCAGCAATGTTACCAGCTTTTTTAGCAGCTTTAGCTTGACCAGATTTACGAAGGTTATCAATAGCAAGCTCGATGTCACCGTTCGCTTCTGTTAATGCTTTTTTGCATTCCATCATTGCAAGACCAGTACGGTCACGTAATTCTTTTACCATGCTTGCAGTAATTGCAGTCATGTTGATCTCCTAAAATCGGTAGAAAATAAATCTTTTCAACAAAAACGGCCCAAAGAATCTCTGGGCCGTTTGCACTCTCGACGCTTAATTTGCCACCATTACATGTCGCAAAAATGACAAGCCTGCGTCAAAACGCATTAAGCCTCAGAAGCGTCTTTCGCAGCGTCATCGCCTTTTGCTTGAGCGTTCGCTTGAGATTGAGCGTATTCTTTACCAGCAAGAATTGCGTCAGCCATAGCTGAAGCATATAGAGTTACTGCACGGATCGCATCGTCGTTACCAGGAATAACGTAATCAACGTTGTCTGGGTTAGAGTTTGTATCAACGATACCGATAACAGGAATACCTAAGTTCTTCGCTTCTTTGATTGCAATCGCTTCGTGATCAACGTCGATTACAAATAATGCGTCAGGTAAACCACCCATGTTTTTAACGCCGCCTAAAGAGCGCTCAAGTTTTTCCATCTCACGAGCACGCTCTAAAGCTTCACGTTTAGTAAGCTTAGCAAAAGTACCATCTTGAGATTGAGTTTGAAGATCTTTTAAACGGTTGATAGATTGGCGAAGTGTTTTCCAGTTCGTCAACATACCACCTAACCAACGGTGATCTACGTATGGTTGACCAGCGCGTTGAGCTTGTTCACGGATGATGTTAGAAGCAGCACGTTTTGTACCAACGAACAAAACTTTGTTCTTTTTGCTTGCTAATTGGTTAGCGAAGTTCAAAGCATCATTTAACGCAGGAACAGTGTGCTCAAGGTTGATGATGTGAATTTTGTTGCGCGCGCCAAAAATGTATTGACGCATTTTTGGGTTCCAGAAACGAGTTTGGTGACCAAAGTGCGCACCTGCTTGAAGAAGGTCGCGCATGCTTACGTTGTAATCTGCCATTTTCTTTACCTTAAAAGTTGGGTTAGGCCTCCATATATCCGCATTCTCCACCCTTTTACAGGCACCCAGAGTAATGTGACGATATATGTGCGGATTTTTTACTCCATCTATCAAAATTGTTCGTAAAAGATATTCACGAAAAGCATTTGATAAAATGGGCGGCTATTTATACCATAGACACTTGTAAATTACCAAAAGTTTTTAGAGATCATGAACAGTACTTATACAGCTCCACGTCGATTAATCAAAACTCCAGATGAAATTGAAAAAATGCGCATTGCAGGACGACTGGCGGCTGAAGTTCTAGAGATGATCAAGCCCCATATTAAGGCAGGTGTAAGTACACTTGAACTTGATACCATTTGTCGCAATCACATTGAAAATGTGCAGCATGCTATTCCTGCATGTGTCGGCTATGGTGGAGCTCCTGGCCGCCCGGCTTTTCAGCACTCTATTTGTACTTCGGTTAACCATGTTGTATGCCATGGTATTCCCTCTGAAAATAAAATTTTAAAAAATGGTGACATTCTTAATATTGACGTAACTGTCATTAAAGACGGTTATCACGGCGATACCAACATGATGTATGTCGTTGGTGGTGAAACTTCTATTTTAGCAAACCGTCTATGTAAGGTTGCTCAAGAAGCGATGTATCGTGGAATGGCAACTGTCAGAGATGGTTCATATTTAGGTGATATCGGCCATGCAATCCAGAAGTATGTTGAATCAGAACGTTTTAGCGTAGTACGTGAATATTGTGGCCACGGTATTGGGACTGTTTTCCATGATGAACCTCAAGTCCTCCATTATGGTCAAGCTGGTACAGGTATGCGTTTAGAAGCTGGTATGACTTTTACGATTGAACCTATGGTAAATGCGGGTGTTTGGCAAACCAAATTATTGGGTGACAAATGGACGGTTGTAACGAAAGATCATAAACTTTCAGCTCAATATGAACATACTATTTTAGTCACTCAAACAGGTATTGAAGTTCTAACTGCTCGTCCTGAGGAAGATCTATCTCGCTTTAACTAAATAGTTTAACAACCTTAAATAAAAGGCTGCCTTGTGTAGCCTTTTATTATTTATTATGTACTTTTTATTAATAAATATTTCCAAATATAAACAAATATTTCAAAAAAATTACAATTGTTAATTTTAAATACACAATCATTTTAATAAAACACGCTATGGTGGGCTCAATAAAAATCAGTAAACAAATGCCGGACATGGAGTCCTTTTATGATGAAAAAGTCATTATTTTGTATGACAGCTGCTTTTTTTGCTCTGCCAACAGTCACTTGCGCCGCTTCTCCATATTTTAGTTTAAAAGATGGCGATGGCTTCAAACGTTTTTCTATCTCTGCTGGTCCGTTATATGTCAAACCGACAGGTAATGCTCAACCATTTAGAATTAATACTTCTGTTAAAGAGAATGAGCAGTCTAAGGTCGGAGATATTAAAGTAAAAACTATTCAAGACAATATTTCAGACGATAATAGTAATGTCGTTCTTGAACAGCTCATTGATGTTATTGGTTTAGGTACAGATACTATTCCTGCATGGTTAAGTGGGACAGCAGAAATCCGCGGTTTAAGCCAATGGGAAGCTGAAAATACAGGTTTAGAAGCAGATGATGTGACTACTCTCGGTCTCATGTCAAATTACTTTTTTACAGATAATGTTTCACTAGAAGTAAAAGCAGGAATTCCCCCTAAAGTTGATTTACAAGGTAAAGGGAAAATATATGCTCCCTTTTCTGCTACTGCAAAACCTGCTGGTGGAATCCTCGGGTCGATGGAGCTTGAAAATAATATTTTTATTACCGATCTTGAAGCACATGGAAGTGCGGCATCGGCTCGAGCTTGGACACCTGCATTTGAACTACAGTACCATTTTGGCAAAACTGGCGTAAATAAGTTTAGACCTTATGTCGGATTAGGTGTGATGTATGCCTATTTCAGTGAGTTAGAAATGAATCCTGAAATTGAGAAAGATTTGGTCAGTGCCGGGCACATGATTGTCAATATTAAAGATGGTAAATCAGGTGCTGCCTTAGAAAGAAAAACTAGCTCAGGAGATCCTAAAGTAGAACTTGAAGCATCCGATGCAATTGCGCCTGTAGCAACTTTAGGTTTCACCTATGACTTCAATGATAAATGGTATGCGGTCGGGTCTGTTTCTTATGCTCATTTAAAAACAGATACAACGATTACAGTCAATGATGCTAAGTATGGTGAATTAATTAATGCAAAAGCAGATATCGAAATTAATCCAATTTTAGGTTATGCAGGTATCGGTTACCGTTTCTAACTTTTGTGTCACGTAAAGCTATAAGAACGGAGGAACGTTGTTATAGCTTTCTTTCTCTCTACACACTGCCTCTTTTTAAAACAAAGTGCTAAAAAAATGAGCACTTTTTAAAAATAGGTTTATCAAATCTCTCTTTCTTCACTTTTATCATCTTCTTTCTTTAAAATTCCCTACCCTAATAGTTTTTAATTTTAATAACTAAATGAATAAAATTAAAAACTAAGGTTTTCCTTTTAGTAAAAATAATTTTTTGGCACAAGCTTTGCTTTATTCATAGCAAGATGAGTCAACGATGACTCAATGAATAAACCAAGACGGCCAATGATGTCCGCTCTGATCGGTATGCAGTAGGCAATAAATTGCCAAGCAAATTAACATTTCGTTCAGTTCAGGGGGACGGCGTATGTCTTCAAATATCAATCTAGATGCAAAAAAAGCAACTGAGATTAAATTATTCAGTTTTTCTACTCCAGCAATGCGTGCCTTCCATATGACATGGCTCGCATTCTTTGTGTGCTTCTTCGCATGGTTTGCATGTGCTCCATTAATGCCAGTGATTAAAGGTGAGTTCGGCTTAACCAAAGATCAAATTGCCAATATTAATATTGCTGCCGTTGCGATTACGATTTTAGTAAGACTCGCTGTCGGTCCCCTATGTGATAAATATGGACCCCGCATCACTTACACCACCCTATTGCTATTAGGAAGTATTCCAGTATTTGGAGTAGCCGCAGCCAACAGTTATGAATCCTTTTTATTCTTCCGCTTGCTGATTGGTGCAATTGGTGCAAGCTTTGTCATTACTCAATATCACACCAGTGTCATGTTTGCCCCTAACGTAGTAGGGACAGCAAATGCGGCAGCAGCTGGTTGGGGAAATGCTGGTGGCGGTGCAACCCAAGCGCTTATGCCTTTATTACTCGGTGCAATTATCATGTTTGGCGTCGAGCAAACTATGGGCTGGCGTGTTGCGTTAGTCGTACCGGGCATAATGATGGTCATTGTTGGTATTCTTTACTGGAAACTCACTCAAGATTGCCCGCAAGGAAATTTTAAAGAAGTCCGCGCACAAGGCATTGAAGTTGGCAGTGGCAAAAAAGGTGGCATGGCAATTTTAATGCAAGCTGCTCGCAACTACCGCGTCTGGATTTTATTTGTAGCTTACGGGGCATGCTTCGGAATCGAAATTTTTATCCATAACGTTGCAGCAATGTACTATGTTGATCAATTCAAAATGGATTTAAAAACTGCGGGTTTAACTGCCGGAATATTTGGTCTTTTAGCATTATTCGCTCGTGCGCTTGGCGGTATTATTTCTGATAAAATTGCTCTCAAAAAAGGTTTAGATGGCCGCACTAAAGTACTGGTACTCATGATCTTGAGCGAAGGTTTATTCTTAATTCTTTTTTCTCAAATGAATATGGTTGCTCTTGCAATTATTTCTATGACAATTTTTGCCCTCTTTACTCACATGGCTTGTGGCGCGACCTATGCTCTCGTACCATTCATTGACCGTAATGCATTAGGTGGTGTTGCTGGCATTATTGGGGCTGGTGGCAATGTAGGTGCTGTAGCTGCTGGTTTCTTACTTAAAGGCTTGCTTGATGTTCAAACTTGCCTATTTATTTTAGGTGGCCTAGTCATGGTCGCAGGCTGTAGCGTCATTTTGATTCGCTTTACCACCGAACATAAAGAAAAAGAACAAGTGCTTTTTGAACAAGCATTACTTGAACGTAATTCCGCCGCGTAATTTTTATAAGAAGCAGAGATCAAAATGATGTCTGCTTCTTTAATTGTCTTCTCATAAAATACGACCCTTAAAAACTTTTTAATTCTTCTTAAATATCATCCCAACCATATCGATATTGTTCGATATATCTTCTACAATAAATCATCATTATTATAATTTTCCATTAATCATGACTAAAACTGGCAACCAATTTTCTCAGTCCCTCATCTATATGTTGATTGGCAGTGCAATTATTCTGGCACTTTCATTAGGTGTTCGTCATGGTTTCGGCCTTTACCTCGTACCAATGAGCCATGAGTTCGGTTGGGGGCAGCATGTTTTTAGTCTTGCAATCGCTATGCAAAATTTAATCTGGGGCGCAGTTCAACCTTTTACTGGGGCAATCGCAGATAAATACGGCAGTAAAATTGTGGTTGCTGTTGGTGGGCTATTTTATTCCCTCGGCTTACTACTCATGGCTTTTAGTTCAAGTGTACTCATTTTGAATTTGAGCCTAGGTCTTATTATTGGTTTAGCTTTATCAGCAACTTCTTTTACAGTTTTACTGAGTGCAGTAGGCCGAGCTGCTCCACCTGAAAAAAGGAGTATGGCAATGGGGATTGCCAGTGCAGCAGGTTCTTTTGGTCAGTTTATTATGCTGCCCTCAACCCTTCTCTTACTTAAAAATGTTGGATGGTCAGCAGCCCTAATGGTCAGTGCGCTATTAATTGCCCTTATTATTCCACTAGCGTGGATGTTAAAAGGTCCTAGTACTCAAACACCAAAAGCAATTACACAACCTCAGCTCACATTTAAACAAGTATTGAATATTGCCCAAAAACACAAACCCTTCTGGTGGTTAGCATTAGGCTTTTTAGTTTGTGGATTTCAAGTTGTATTCTTAGGTGTACATTTACCCGGTTATTTAATCGACCATGGCTTTGATGCAGCTACAGGTACCGTGTTTCTGGCACTAGTTGGACTATTTAATATTGTGGGGACTTACGGCGCAGGCTGGTTAGGAGATCGCTTCTCGAAGCCTAAGTTATTAATGGCACTTTATGGTAGCCGCGGCATCGCAATTATTGCTTTTTTACTATTACCTTTAAGCACATATACGGTATATGCTTTTGGAGTGATTATGGGCCTTTTATGGCTTTCTACAGTTCCACTCACAAACGGCATTGTGGCAAATATGTTTGGTGTTAAATACCTTTCAATGCTAAGTGGTATTGTGTTCTTCACTCATCAAGTCGGCTCTTTCTTTGGCGGTTGGCTTGGCGGTGTTAATCACGACTTAACAGGTAATTACAATGCGATTTGGCTATGTTCTATTGCATTGAGTATATTAGGTGTAATCGTACACTTCTTTGTAAATGAGGAGGCTGTTATTCATGACGCATAATGCCTTACTTTTGAAAACAATTATGATTTTTCTCGTCATTACTCTTTTGGTCTGTTCACTTATTTTATGGATGCAGACACCTGATTTATTTGAGTATTTTAATCAAGCATTTTGTGCTCACTAGAGATATCAACAATCAGACTAAAGCTTTGCATTGTCATAAAAATATAAGAAACCTATGGTCTAATAAAAATAAAAAAGCCCGCAAATTTGCGGGCTTTTTTATGGAAAAATTATTTAAAATCAAAATAAACGGTTCATACCATTAAGTGCAGCTACACGGTATGCTTCCGCCATGGTTGGATAGTTAAATGTCGTTTCAACGAAATATTTCAATGTATTATTTGGGCTGTGCATAACTGCTTGCCCAATGTGGATAATTTCGGCAGCGTTATTACCAAAACAGTGAATACCCAAAATTTCCATAGTGTCGCGATGGAAAAGAATTTTTAACTCACCTACGGTATCGCCGGTAATTTGTGCACGAGCCAAATGACGGAAAGAAGCTTGACCCACTTCATACGGAATTTTCTCTTCCGTTAATTCCTGTTCATTCTTACCAATTGATGAGATTTCCGGGATGGTGTAGATACCCGTTGGGATATCACGTACTGGCTTCGCATCTTCACCACTCATGTTTGCGCCCGCACAGCGCCCTTGGTCATAAGCAGCAGAAGCAAGTGAAGGCCAGCCAATCACGTCACCAGCAGCATAGATGTTTTCAACTTCAGTTTGGTACTGATCATTTACTGAAAGTTGGCCGCGGTTGTTTGGAACTAAGCCAACATTCTCAAGACCTAAACCTTCTGTGTTTCCTGAACGACCATTACACCAAAGGATCGCATCAGCTTTAATCTTTTTACCACTTTGTAAATGCAGAACCACATGGTCATCAAACGTTTCAAGATGATCCATTTGTTCATTGTGACGAATCAATACGCCTTGTTCACGTAAGTGATAAGACAGGGCATCAGCAATTTCATCATCTAAATAGCTTAAGAGTTTTTGCTGAGTATTAATCAAGTCAACTTTATGATCTAGACCAATAAAGATTGAGGCATATTCACAGCCAATAACGCCTGCGCCGTAAATAATAATTTTTTGAATTGAGTAATCAAGATCAAGGATTTTATCCGAATCAAATACGCGAGGATGATCAAAATCTAGACCTTGCGGATGATAAGGACGGCTACCTGTTGCAATCACGATTTGCTTACAAATAATCGTTTCTTTAATACCTTCATGGCTAAAAACTAAAACTGTATTTTTATCTTGAATATATGCACGGCCGTGGAATACACCGATTTTGTTGCGGTCGTAAAAACGTGTATGCGTATCAACCTGTTGTTGAATTACTTTGTGCGCATTACGCAATACCTGTTTCATGGTGAACTGTTTCCATTCACCTACTTTTTGAAACATTGGATCACGCTGATAGCGAATAATACTAGAAACCGTTTGACGCAATGCTTTACTTGGAATGGTACCTACGTGTGCACAGTTACCACCAAGTTGATCACGCACATCTACAATTGCAACACGCTTACCCGCTTTTGCAAGCTTCATTGCCGCGCCTTCACCTGCAGGTCCAGAACCGAGAACTACCGCATCGTACTTAACGAAATTCCCACTAACGACCTCTTTTTTACGTGGCATTGAAAGCTCCTTCCTCACTTGAATGACCATATTTTATAATAAATTATGGGTAATATGCGGTGAATTTATGTATTTCTCAACCCTATATTTCTGAATAACCACATTTATTATATGAATAGTTATTTTCCGCTATTAACTGCAGAAGTTCGCTATAATACAATGTCAATGTCTCTATAAACGAGTGGAAAAGTTAAATATGTCAGAACACCGTAAACCTGAACAGGGTGTAAAACTTCGTGGCGCAGAAAAAGTCGCAAGAATTCCTGTAAAAGTTGTACCTACGGTTGAAGTGCCGCGTAAACCTGACTGGATTCGTGTCAAGATGACGGCACCAGAAGAAGTTCAGCGTATTAAAACGACTTTACGTGCTCAAAAACTCCATACCGTTTGTGAAGAAGCTGCTTGTCCTAACCTACCTGAATGTTTTGGTGGTGGTACAGCAACATTCATGATTATGGGTGATATTTGTACACGTCGTTGCCCTTTCTGTGATGTAGCACATGGCCGTCCAAATGCACTCGATGCTGATGAACCTCGTCACATGGCAGAGACAATTGCTAATCTTAAACTCAAGTATGCAGTCATTACTTCGGTTGACCGTGACGACTTGCTTGACGGCGGTGCACAACACTTTGTGGACTGTATCAAAGAAGCTCGCGCACTTAGTCCAAATACATTACTTGAGATTTTAGTACCAGATTTCCGCGGACGTATGGACATTGCTTTACGCATTATGACTGAATGTCCGCCAGACGTATTTAACCACAACATTGAAACTGTGCCACGTCTATATAAAGCGATGCGCCCAGGTTCAGACTATCAACATTCTTTAAACTTATTAAAAATGTTTAAAGAATATTGTCCAGACATTCCAACGAAATGTGGTTTGATGGTCGGTATCGGTGAAACTGAAGAAGAAGTTATTGCATTACTTGATGACTTACGTGCTCACGATGTTGACTATGTAACTATTGGTCAATATTTACAGCCTTCTAAACAGCATGCACCAATTGACCGCTTTGTAACGCCAGAAGAGTTCGAACGTTATGCAGAGCATGGCCGTAAACTTGGCTTTAGAAATATTTGGTCTGCACCAATGGTTCGTTCAAGTTACTTTGCTGATCGTCAATACCACGGTGAACCAGTACCAGAAGTTCGTCGTAAAGTAGATCCAGCTAAAAAAATTGCCGTTCAAGTTGTCGAAGCTTAAAAATTCAAATCAATGAAAGCCCTCTAGTTCAGAGGGCTTTTTATTTGTATAAGAAAATCAATAACATTTCTTGACAAATCGATAAAACAAGCCATTACACTTTCACTTAAAAATATCTTATACCTAAAAGTACGATATATCCCTGCTCTAGCATATACATCAATTGCGACATAAAAAATTAAATTTAAACAGCATTAAAATTAGCTAGTTAAGCCTTAAATCTCTCCTCGCTTTTTTTTGTAACTTCTAACTTGAGGGCTTATCTAGCAAGGAGCAAATATGATTTTCCTACTCTTTGTTTTAAGCATTGTCATTCAGCTTTTTGCAATATGGGCAATTTTCTTTTTTAACCTGAATCGAATCATTGGTAGTGTAATTACGATTGCTATCGCTATATTTACAGCACTCATATTAACGCCATGGGCTCTCATTTTAGGTATCCCCCTCATTGCCCTTAGTATCATTATTTTATTTGCACCATTACGCTTTAATTTGATTACTAAACCGGCATATAAAACATTAGCAAACTCAATGCCAAGCATCAGTACAACTGAACAAGAGGCTTTAGAGGCAGGTACCAGTTGGTGGGAAAAAGAATTATTTATGGGGGCACCTGATTGGTCGCAATTTGAGAAATATCCCTACCCAACGTTGTCAGCAGAAGAACAAAGTTTTATCGACAATGAAGTTGAGCTACTTTGCAGCATGCTAGATGAGTGGGAAATTCATCATCACTTAAAAGATCTTCCACCAGAGGTTTGGCAATTTATTAAAGACAAAGGTTTTTTAGGTCTCATTATTCCAAAATCTTTTGGTGGTAAAGAATTTAGCTCATTTGCCCAAAGCCGTATTATGAGCAAAATTGCTTCACGCTCACTCACCACTGCTGTGAGTTGTATGGTTCCAAACTCGTTGGGGCCGGGTGAGCTACTCATGCATTACGGTACCGATGCTCAAAAGCAACAATATTTACCGGGCCTTGCAAAAGGTGAAGAGATTCCATGCTTTGGTTTAACCAGTCCAGAAGCGGGTTCAGATGCTGGTGCCATTCCAGATTCAGGCGTTGTTTGCTACGGTGAGTATGAAGGTGCTCAGGTTCTTGGGCTGCGCATGAATTTCTCTAAACGCTGGATTACGCTTGCTCCAATTGCCACCGTTGTTGGCTTAGCATTTAAACTTTATGACCCAGAAGGCTTACTCGGCGATAAAAATAAAATAGAGTACGGTATTACCTGTGCCTTAATTCCTGCCAGTCATGCAGGTGTAAAAATAGGAGCACGTCATTATCCTGGCTCTCCATTTATGAATGGAACAGTAGAAGGAGAAGATGTTTTTATTCCTATTGATTGGATTATTGGTGGTCAAGAAAATGCCGGTAAAGGCTGGCGTATGCTCATGGAATGCTTAGGTGTGGGCCGTGGTATTTCCCTTCCAGCTTTAGCAACAGCAGCAGGTGAAATGAGCTATTTAACCGTTGGTGCTTTTGCGAAAATTCGTCAACAGTTCAATATTTCTGTCGGTAAATTTGAAGGTGTACAAGAAGCGACCAGTGAAATTGCCAGCGATGCCTATATGCTTGAAGCATTCCGTTATTTAGTGACATGTGGCTTAAACCAAGGTGGAACTCCTGCTGTAATGACTGCCATGGCAAAATATTATGCAACTGAAACGATGCGTAAAGTGGTCAATCATGGGATGGATATTGCGGGAGGACGTGCAATTCAACTTGGACCACGTAACTTCCTTGCCCTTACCTATCAAGCCATTCCAATTGCAATTACGGTAGAAGGCGCAAATATTTTGACCCGTTCATTGATGATTTTTGGCCAAGGCTCAATGCGTTGTCATCCTTATCTATTTGAAGAGTTGCAACTCCTTCAGTCTGAAGACAAAAATAACTCAGTCAAAAAATTCGATGATTTATTATTTAAACATTTAGCCTATACCTTTAACCGTGGTGCTAGATCATTTGCTTACGGTTGGACAGGTGGCTCAAGCGATGCACCTCAGTCAGCAGATCAATTCACCGCAAGTTACTATAAGACGATTAACCGTTTTAGTGCCAACTTCGCGCTTGTTTCGGATATGTCACTTGGCTTACTTGCAGGAGACTTAAAACGCAAAGAGATGTTATCAGGCCGTTTGGCAGATATTCACGCGCACCTGTTTATTTCTACTGCGATTTTAAAATTTTATGAAGCTGGACAAAAAACTGAAGCTGAACAACTTCACGCTAAATTAGCGCTACAAAAAGCGTTCTTGAATATTCAAGAAGCATTTTGGGGATTATTTGAAAACTTCCCAGCCAAACTTCCAGCAACGTTTGTGAAATGGATCTGTTTCCCTTTTGGTCGTGTCATTTCAAAACCAGATGATGAGTTAAAACAACAAGTCGCTGAACTTATGATGCAAGAGCATCCTTTCAGAGAACAGCTTAAGCATCACGTATTTTATTCAACCAAAGCCGATGATGTAACTGGCCGTTTAGAGCATGCTTTCCAAATTCTGCGAACACTTGAGCCGCTTTGGGATAAGTTTAAAAAAGCTGAATCTAAAGGCAAATTTAAAGGGCTTACTTTTGAAGAAAATATTGAACAAGCAATAAAAGAAGGCTTTATTTCTGAAAGTGAAGCTCAACAATTATTGCAATACAACGCAATTCGATTTGATAGCATGCTTACAGATGTATTTGATGAAGATTTAAATAAGGATCTTCCTTTGTCGAACCCTCATCAAATTTAGTGACTGATGCCTCCACTAATTCACTATTGCAATCACACTTGATTCGCATTAATTAATAAACAGCCATAAAAGCGTCAATCGACGCTTTTATTTTTAGGAGAAATTAATGTCTAAGCAAGATTACGAAAATGGATTAAAAATACGCACAGAAGTGATGGGAGAAGCTTTTGTAAAACGTGCCCAAGAAAACACCGTATCCTTTACCCAGCCTTTACAAGACTGGATTAATGAACATGCATGGGGATCGACTTGGCAGCGTGAAGGTGTGCTACCACGTAAATATCGTTCATTAATTACTTTGGCAATGCTCACGGCACTCAAATCACCTACTGAACTCAAAGGTCATGTTCGTGGTGCGCTCAACAATGGCTGTACAGTTGAAGAGATTCAAGAAACTTTATTGCATAGTCTGCCATATTGCGGTGCGCCTGCTACACAAGAAGCTTTTCGTGCTGCTTTAGAAGTGATTCAAGAATATCAACAACAATAACTTCAATATGAGCCAGCACGCTACTGGCTCTTTTTTAATCTAATTCAATTTGGTCGGATATGCCTGAAAATTACGGTCATCAATCACGATAGCCTGACGACAAATCCCTTCTACTTGACGCTGCATTTCAAAAACTGTTGCCGACATCGGCTCAAAACTATCAAAAAAGCAGATTTCATTTGAGTCAATAGAATAGATAAGTGACTGATTTCCGATACCTGCTAAAGTATCGTAATAGACAATCACCATTTTTCCATTTTCAATTGCAGTTTGAATATCTTGATAGCTGAGCGCTGGTCCAGTTGGAATTTTTAATACCTTTGCTTCTTTATAGCTCATGCGTTCGCTTTGGCTAATATTAGGGTCTTCATCTGAATGAAATGAAACTTCAAATCCGAGTTTGTTTAAAGCGACGGCTAAAGCAATCGTATAGGTCCCTCCTTCATCATGTCGACAAACTTTGATCAACTCGGTCACATCAATTTGCACTGCATGATGCTGAAGTACCATCCACACTGCAAATACGCCACAGTTGGCTTCAAGGTTCGCTAATACTTCGGGGATATTTACTGCCATAATTGAAATCTAAAGTAATAATTACGCAGATAATAAACAAAACTGGATTGGCACTAAAAGCTTTTCCAAGTACAATGTCCCACTAGTCGAGGGATGCTGCGACAAATGATCGGCACTAAAGATCAATTTGCCAGGCTCGACGATCGGTTAAACACTCGTTTTAACCAACAACGGCATCCGCGAACAGAATGATCAATACTATTTTTTCCTAGGAGATCCTGATGAACGCGGTTAATGCTTCATTTACAGATTACAAAGTTGCTGACATTTCACTTGCTGACTACGGTCGTAAAGAAATCAAACTTGCTGAAGCAGAAATGCCAGCTTTGATTGGCTTACGTAAACGCTATGCAGCGACTAAACCACTTGCTGGCGCAAAAATTCTTGGTTGTATTCACATGACCATTCAAACAGCGGTTCTTATTGAAACGCTTGTTGAGTTAGGTGCTGAAGTACGCTGGACATCATGTAACATTTTCTCGACTCAAGACCACGCTGCTGCTGCAATTGCTGCTCGCGGTATTCCAGTTTTTGCTTGGAAAGGCGAAACTGAAGAAGAATATGTATGGTGCCTTGAACAACAGATCAATGTGAATGGTCAACCTTGGGATGCCAACATGATCTTGGACGATGGCGGTGACTTAACTGCTCTTGTTCATGAAAAATACCCTGCTCTTTTAGAACGTATTCACGGTATTACTGAAGAAACTACAACAGGTGTTCAACGTCTTATCGAAATGTGGAAAGACGGTTCTTTGAAAGTTCCTGCAATCAACGTAAATGACTCAGTTACTAAATCTAAAAACGACAACAAATACGGTTGCCGTCACTCATTAAATGACGCAATCAAACGTGCAACTGACATGCTTTTGTCTGGCCGCCGTGCACTTGTAGTTGGTTATGGTGACGTAGGTAAAGGTTCTGCTCAATCTTTACGCCAAGAAGGCATGATCGTTCGTGTAACTGAAGTTGACCCAATTTGTGCAATGCAAGCATGTATGGACGGCTATGAAGTTGTATCTCCATACAAAAACGGCGTACAAACAGGAAAAAAAGAAGATATTAACCATGATCTTCTTAGCAACACTGACCTTGTTGTAACAACAACTGGTAACTACCACGTGTGCGATGCAGCAATGTTAGACAGCTTAAAAGCTGGTGCAGTTGTATGTAACATTGGTCACTTCGATACAGAAATCGACACGGCTTATTTACGTGGTTACAAGTGGGTTGAAGTTAAGCCACAAGTTCACCAAGTTTATCGTTCAGAAGACGAAAACAACTACCTTATCCTTCTTTCTGAAGGTCGCCTTGTAAACCTAGGTAATGCAACTGGTCACCCATCACGTGTGATGGACGGTTCTTTTGCTAACCAAGTTTTAGGTCAAATTCACTTATTCCAAGAGAAATTTGCTGACCTTCCTGCAAATGAAAAAGCTGCAAAAATTCGCGTAGAAGTTCTTCCTAAGAAACTTGACGAAGAAGTTGCTGCTGCAATGGTTGCAGGTTTTGGTGGTGTACTTACTCAGTTAACTCAAGAGCAAGCCGATTATTTAGGCGTTGCTGTTGAGGGACCATTCAAATCTGACGCTTACAAATACTAAGAAATTAAGGGCAGACGGTGAACCGACTGCCCTTTTTTCTAAAAATGTTTCGCTGTTTACAAGGATTTGACATGACTAAACGTACACCTATTTCTTTTGAGTTTTTCCCACCAAAAACTGATGCTGGTGCAGAAAAACTTCGTATTGTTCACCAAGAATTACAACTATTAAACCCTGAGTTTTTCTCGATTACTTATGGGGCTGGTGGTTCTACTCGCGAACGTACTCTTGCTGCTATTGAAGATTTTAACGGTAAAGGTACGCCAGTTGCACCTCACCTTTCTTGCATTGGTGATGATAAAGCTCGTATTGCTGAGTTACTGGATTTATATAAAGCGCAAGGCATTAATCGTATTGTCGCTTTACGCGGTGACTTGCCTTCTGGTCAGGTTGGACTTGGGGAACTTCCTTACGCACAGGATTTAGTACGTTTTATTCGTGAGCACTCAGGTGATCATTTTCATATTGAAGTTGCAGCTTATCCAGAAATGCATCCTCAAGCTGAAAACCTTGATTCGGACATTCAACGTTTTATTGAAAAAGTACAATCTGGTGCCAATGCGGGAATTACCCAATTCTTCTTTAATCCAGATTCATACTTTTATTTTATAGAGCGTTTAGATAAAGCTGGAATTAACATTCCGGTTGCTCCTGGTATCATGCCTATTACCAATGCAAGTAATTTAATTCGCTTTGCAGATGGTACGGGTGCTGAAATTCCTCGCTGGATCCGTAAGCAGTTACAAGCCTATGGCGATGACAGTGAAAGTATTAAAGCTTTCGGTCATGAAGTTGTTGTTAAGCTATGCGAACGCCTTATTGCAGGTGGAGCACCAAGCTTACACTTCTATTCAATGAATCAAGTCGAACCAACTCGTCAGCTTGTTGTTGACCTTGGTTTAAATTAATTTTGTAAGGCGTACCCAATGAATCGTTTTTTTATCGAAACTGAACTTACAGTTGGCTCAACAATTCAACTGACAGAATCAGTATTTCATCATTGGGTACGTGTTTTACGTGCACAACTACAAGAACAAGCGACTTTATTTAATGGACAAGGTGGTGAATATCTCGCAACGTTGACCGAAATTAATAAAAAAAATGCCTTTGTCACAATTGAAAATTTTAACCCTGCAAACCGTAATGCCCCTTTTAAAGCTGTTTTGGGCCAGGTTATGAGTAAAGGCGATCGAATGGATTATGCTATTCAAAAAGCCACTGAGCTGGGTGTAAGCCAAATTCAATTATTAACAAGTGAGCGTTGTGAAATGCGCTTAAAATACGATCGAGATCAAAAAAAATTAGATCACTGGCAAGCAGTTGCAATTGCAGCATGTGAACAATGTGGCTTGAACTTAGTGCCAGAAGTATTAGCACCTATTTCCCTTCATGAATGGTTAAGTTCGTCTGAACTTCCTCACTCTAAATTTGTTTTAGCGCCTGAAAAAGAACAAAAAGATGTATTGGCAGGAATACAACCTGAACTTGCCCTATTAATTGGCCCAGAAGGTGGGCTAAGTGAAAATGAAATTACCCAAGCCAATCAAGCTGGTTTTATGAACTGGTGTATTGGTGACCGTGTTTTACGTACAGAAACTGCCCCAGTTGTTGCCTTGTCTATCTTAAATTATCGATTTTTATCCACCTAAGTTCTCAGAACATTGATTAAATCGTGATTTAAAGTTAATTTACTTTTATTGTATGAATAAAATTTCAAATTCTTTTTCACTGATAAATCAGATTCTTTCTGTATATATGTAAAAAAATAGGATAGAAAAATCTTATGTCTGGGCTTCAGGAAGAATATCTACAGCATCAAACAAAAATTGAACAGCTGAAACTTTCAACTCAATATATACGTTGGTATTTGATTAGCCTGATATTACTGTGCCTTATTTCATATGGTATTTTTTCTTACTATTTTTCCTCTGTAATAACAATATTTAGCTGGTCTATTGGACTGACTATCATTTCTTTTATCTGCTTATTATTTATTCTAAATATTTTAACTCACTACCGCACTATCGACTTCACAAAAAAAGCTGATCGTGTCTTACAAAGTATTTGTTTATTATCTGGCATTTTAATGGGAATAAATGTCACGATTATTCATTTTTATCTTCCGCCTGAGCTAGTTGCACTACCAGATGCTCATATTTTAATTGCTTTATTTATTACCTCTGCTCATATCATTGGCCTTACGTTTTTAACGCAACAACCTCGATACTTTTATCTCTTATTTATTCCTAGTACTTTGCCGCTATTGTTCGCCCAATTCACACACAACTCCATTACTGAATTACCATTTTATTTTGCCTATAATCTTACCTTTGTAGCAACAGTACTTTGTGCATACGCAACTCAACGTAATTACCAAAAAATTTCTCAACTATTACTTAAAAACAAACAGCTTGTTCAAATTTCAGACCAACATACTCAGTGGGCTGAAGAATTATGTGTACAGCTCCAGCAAGAAGTAAATAAGTCTAAAGATATTGAAGCCCAACTTCAGTTCAACAATCATTTACTTGAGCAAAAAGTACGTGAACGTACTTATGATCTCACCAAAATGAATGAGCAACTCGAAAGCCATCACTACAATTTAGCTTTTGCGCATGAAACTGCAGGTATCCGGCCTTGGGATTGGGATATTGAAAATCAAAAGTTAGAAATTACTTTTTTTGATCAACAAAAGCAAAGTCAGACTGCTGTTATTCATCTTCATGCGATATTAGATCGGATCCATCCAAGTGATAAAAAGCTTTTTGAAGAACGTTTAAAACAACATTTGGAAGGTATTACAGATCATTTTAATATCAATTTTCGCATTTTACGTCGAGATGGTTCTTGGCGATGGATTCATGATGTAGGTCGAGTCATCACAAGAGATCCTAAAACACAAAAAGCGCTTCGTATGGTTGGAATGACCCGAGATATACATCAAGAGAAAAAAGATCAAGAACATCTAAGACTATCAGCTATTGTGCTTGAGCAGGCTGCGGAAGGAATATTTATTTTAGATGAACATCTGAACTATATTAATATTAATCCTTACTACGAAAAATTGACTGGATTTACTAAAGCAGAACTTTTGAATAAAGAGTTATTTAGCATTACAAGTAATCAAAAGGAATTACAACAACAATTTCATACCTCAATAAAACAGCAGCTCCTCGAGACAGGAGAATACATGGGCCAGTTTGACGAAAAATTTAATTCTGGCAAAAGCGTCTATTTGTGGTTGCATATTAATGTCGTCAAAGATGAGTTCAATCAAATCACCAATTACATTGGATTTGCCCGCGATCTCACTGAGCAGAAGCGCCAAGAGCAGCACCTATCTTATTTAAAAAATTACGACAGTCTCACCCACTTACCTAATCGTCTTTACTATTACAATCAACTACATCAATATCTTGTAAATCCTTCATATAACATTAAAAATTTAGCTTTAATACGAGTCAATATTGACCGATTCCGGGCTTTTAATGAATTTTTAAATAATGATAGTGGTGACGAACTACTTAAACAGTTCGCACAAAGATTACGCTTAATCAATATTAATGCAATTTTAGTCGCCTACTTAAATAGTGATGATTTCGCAATTATTTATGAAATTTCACCAATTCATCCAAATATTGAGCAATATTGCCAAAATATTTTGCAAGCGCTAAACGCACCATTTTATATTGATAATCACGAATATTTTATTACTGCTTCTATTGGTGTGGCATGTTTCCCTGAACATGGCAGACAAATTGACCATCTCAACCATCATGCAGAGCAAGCACTTTCAGAGGCAAAACGTTTAGGAGGCAATACCATTTCTTACTACTGCAATAAAACAGATCACCCATATAAAACTGCCGATTTAGAACAAGAATTACGCAAAGCTATTCAAAATAATGAATTTGTAGTTTATTACCAACCTAAAATTAGTCTACAAGATCAATCCATTATCGGTTTTGAGGCACTCATTCGTTGGCAACATCCTGAAAAAGGATTAGTCATGCCGAATATGTTTATACCTTTTGCTGAGCGTAGTAGCCTAATTTCAGACATTGGTAAAGTTGTTTTAGATAAAGTTGGAAAGCAACTACAAGAGTGGAAAAATGCAGGCTATATCAACATTCAAGTCTCTGTAAATATTGTGGCACAACAGATACATCGAGGCTTATTACTCAGTGATTTAGATGAGGTTTTGCAAAAATATAATATACAAGGTTCAGATCTTGAACTTGAAATTACTGAGTCAGCCCTTTTAGACAATACTGATAACGTAAAAACACTATTACACGCGATAAAACAACGAGATATCTCAATTGCCTTAGATGACTTTGGTACGGGTTATTCTTCTTTGGCGTACCTGACAGAATACCCAATTGATGTATTAAAAATTGATCGTGCTTTTATTTCTAAAATTGGTGATCACAAACAAGAAGCGATTGTGAATGCAATGATCGCAATGGGTAAAAGCATGGGGCTTAAACTGGTTGCTGAAGGCGTAGAAACAAAAGAACAAGTAACCTATCTGCAAAAACAACAATGTGATTTTTTACAAGGCTATTTCTTTAGTCGTCCAATCCCTGCCGAGCAGGTCATTCCTTATCTACAAACAAATCCACATATTTCTTAACTGTTTTGGCCATCTATTTTACCTATGCTGCTTTTTCCAAAAATGAGCGTTTTTGACTGTGAGAAATAAAGAAGTAGTGTTATATTCTTTAGCATTTAGCTCACCACGGGGCTATTGGCAATTCGTCTACTATTCTCTTAATTGGTAAAAATTAAAGCATAGTCAAAGAGCCGCGTTGCCTCTCCCTAAATGAGCGATTTGACTAGTTTGCTTTTTTGTATCAAATAGAGACTCAGATGGACGATCAATCTTTAAAACAGGCCGCTTTAAATTACCATGAATATCCAAACCCAGGGAAAATCAGCGTCACCCCAAGTAAGCAACTTGTCAACCAACGAGATTTGGCTTTAGCCTACTCACCAGGAGTTGCTGCGCCATGTTTAGAGATTGAACGTGATCCATCAACTGCTGCTAAATATACAGCTCGCGGAAATTTGGTTGCCGTAGTCAGTAACGGTACAGCTGTTCTTGGTTTAGGTAATATTGGACCATTAGCTTCTAAACCTGTAATGGAAGGTAAAGGGGTTCTATTCAAGAAGTTTGCTGGTGTTGACGTATTTGACATCGAAATTGCAGAAAACGATCCAGATAAAATTGTAGATATTGTTGCTTCTCTTGAGCCAACTTTCGGCGGTATCAACCTCGAAGATATTAAAGCGCCAGAATGTTTCTATATTGAGAAGAAACTTCGTGAACGTATGAAAATTCCTGTATTCCATGACGATCAACATGGTACAAGTATTATTGTAGGTTCAGCTTTGCTCAATGCATTGCAACTTGTAAATAAAAAAATTGATGAAATCAAAATTGTAGCTTCAGGTGCAGGTGCAGCAGCACTTTCATGCTTAGACTTGCTTTGTGCACTTGGTGCTAAAAAAGAAAATATTATTGTTGCCGATTCTCGTGGTCTATTAACGACTTCTCGTGATGGACTTGATGAATCTAAAAAACGTTATGTTCAAGACATTACTGCATCTCAGCTTCATGAAGTAATGGCTGGTGCAGATATGTTCTTGGGTCTTTCTGCTGCTGGTATTCTCACCAAAGAAATGGTGAAACAGATGGCTGAGAACCCTATTATCTTTGCTTTGGCAAACCCAGATCCAGAGATTTTACCTGAACATGCACATGAAGTACGTCCAGACGTGATTATGGCAACAGGTCGTTCTGACTATCCAAACCAAGTAAACAACGCATTATGCTTCCCTTACATTTTCCGTGGTGCACTTGACGTTGGCGCAACGACGATTAATGAAGAAATGAAAATTGCATGTGTACATGCAATTGCACGTATGGCACATGTAGAAGCTGATGCAGCTACTTATGGTGAAAAATCTGCTTCATTTGGCCGTGATTATTTAATTCCACGTCCACTTGATCAACGTTTAATTTTAGAAATTGCCCCTGCTGTTGCTAAAGCTGCAATGGATTCAGGTGTTGCAACTCGTCCGATCGAAGATTTCTCTGCATACCGTCAAAAACTATCTGAGTTTGTTTATAACTCTGCATTCTTGATGAAACCGATTTTTGCTCAAGCAAAAACAGATCCTAAACGCATCGCATATGCTGAAGGTGAAGATGAGCGCGTATTACGTGCAGTGCAAATCGCAGTTGATGAAGACTTGGCTAAACCAATTTTAGTAGGTCGTACTGCTGTAATTGAAGCTAATATCAAAAAATTAGGCTTACGTTTACAACACGGTGTAAATATTGAGATCGTAGATCAAGAACAAAACCCGATGTATGAAGAGTTTTGGAAAGACTACTATCAAACAATGCAACGTAAAGGCATTACTGTTGAATATGCTCAACGTGAAGCTCGTCGCCGTTCTACTTTAATTGCATCTTTACTGGTTAAATTCGGTAAAGCAGACGGTATGTTATGTGGTACTTATAGTAGCTATAACATTCACCTCGACTTTGTACGCAATGTGATTGGCCTTAAAGAAGGCATGAATAACTTCTTCACATTAAATGCATTAATGCTTGAAGATCGTAATTTATTTATTGCAGATACCTACGTAAACACCAACCCGACTGCTGAACAACTTGCTGAAATGACTATTTTAGCAGCTGAAGAAGTGCGTCGTTTTGGTATTACTCCACGTGTAGCCCTACTTTCTCATTCAAGTTTTGGTAGTGATCAAACTGATTCAAGTGCTCAAAAAATGCGTGAAGTTTATCGCATCTTATCTGAGCAAGCTCCTGAACTTGAAGTTGAAGGTGAAATGCACGGTGATGCAGCATTAGACGAAAATATTCGTCAATTTGCATTCCCAGGTTCACGTTTTAAAGGATCTGCAAACTTGCTCATTATGCCGAACCTAGATGCAGCAAATATTTCATTTAACTTATTGAAAGCGACTTCTGGTAACAACGTTACTATTGGTCCAATTTTGTTAGGGGCTGCTAAACCTGTTCATATTTTGACACCGACTGCAACAACTCGTCGTCTTATCAATATGACTGCTTTAACTGTTGCTGAAATCCAACAACAAGAAAAGTAATTTAGAAACCGCTTTTTACGAAAAGCCTCTCTAATGACTTGAGAAAACCTCTATTCTGTAGCATGATTGCTTGAAGAATAGAGGTTTTTTCATGCAAGTGTATTTAGTAGGCGGTGCTGTCCGTGATTCTTTACTTGGGCATCCCTATCAAGAAAAAGACTATGTTGTGGTCGGTGCAACGCCGGAACACATGCTCGCCCAAGGTTTTCAACCTGTAGGCAGAGATTTTCCTGTGTTTCTTCATCCTGAAACAAAAGAAGAATATGCACTTGCACGCACTGAACGTAAGTCCGGTAAGGGATATCACGGTTTCCAATTTTTTACCGATACTACTGTAAGTTTAGAAGAAGATTTAATTCGCCGTGATTTAACCATCAATGCCATAGCAATGGATCAAGATGGCAAACTATATGACCCATATGGCGGTCAAAACGATTTAGAAAATAAAACTTTACGTCATGTTTCAGAAGCTTTTGCTGAAGATCCTTTACGTGTTTTACGTGTTGCACGCTTTGCAGCGCGTTATTCTTCATATGGTTTTCATATTGCACCTGAAACCTTAGAACTCATGCAAACAATGGCAGAATCAGGTGAACTAGATGCATTAACGCCAGAGCGTGTATGGAAAGAGACTTCACGTGCACTTTTAGAAGATCATGCCGATGTTTATTTCCAAACATTACGTGATTGCGGTGCCTTAAAACATCTTTTTCCTGAAATTGATGCATTGTTTGGTGTTCCACAGCGTCCTGAATATCATCCAGAAGTAGATTGTGGCATACATACCTTAATGTCCTTACAGCAAGCTTGTAAGGCCAATTATTCGCTCGATGTTCGATTTGCTGTGTTAGTGCATGATTTAGGTAAAGCATTAACTCCAGTTAATGAACTTCCTCGCCATATCATGCATGAAGAACGTGGAGTGAAACCCGTTACCGAGCTATGTGAACGTTTAAAAGTTCCTACTCAAACTCGACAGTTGGCACTCTCAGTGTGTAAAGAACATCTAAAATGTCATCAGATTATGTCGTTAAAACCTGGAACTGTATGGCGTTTATTACAGCGTCTAGATGTCTTACGCCGTCCTGAGAGAGTAGAAGCTTTTGTACAAGCATGTGAATGTGATGCTAAAGGAAGACTAGGTTTAGAAGACCGACCTTATCCTCAAGCTCAATATATGTTAGACGCGATGCAAATCGTTCGCTCTATTAAAGTTCAGGATTTACCTGAGAATATTAAAGGTGCTGAGATTGGTGAAATGTTAATTCAGTCTCGCATTGATGCTTTAACTGAGTTTAAACATCAACATCAAGCACCCTCTCATTCTTAATTCAAGCCAATAAAAAAAGCCTCACTAAGAGGCTTTTTTACTTTTATTGTTTAGGCAGTGGTATAAATTGTGATTGAGTATTTTGGTTTTTCCTTTCCCCTACTGTCACCACAAAGTTTTGTTGCTTCCCATCTCGCTCAACCATTACATTAATTTCGCTATTAGGCGCTTGTAATGCGACGTAATTAATCAAATGAGATGCTGAAGTGATTGGCTCATTATTAACTTGAATAATTTTATCGCCAATTTTAATACCTGCTGACGCAGCTGGACCACTTTTCAAGACATCTGCAACTACTACGCCAATTTGCTGTTTCGGCGCTAATACATCTTCTTGTGTAGGGGGTACTAAACTAATCCCTAACCATCCACGGACAACACGACCATCTTTCAAAATTGAGTTTAAAACTTGTTGGCAAACTTTAGCGGGAATTGCAAAACCGATTCCTAAAGAACCACCTGACTGAGAGAAAATAGCAGTATTTACACCAATTAAATTCCCAGCCACATCAATTAATGCTCCACCAGAGTTACCTGGGTTAATTGCTGCATCCGTTTGAATAAAGTCTTCATAGGTATTGATACCTAAATCAGAGCGTTCAGTCGCAGAAATAATACCCTGGGTTACCGTTTGCCCTACACCAAATGGGTTACCGATAGCCAAGACAACATCACCTACTTCATTGCCACTTAGCTTAAATGGCAATACAGGTAATTTATCTAAATCGATTTTAATTACGGCTAAATCCGTATCAGGGTCTGTACCAACAATCGTTGCTTCTGCACGACGCCCGTCATGTAATGCTACTACAATTTGATCAGCTTGAGCAATTACATGATTATTCGTAAGAATATAACCGTCAGCTCGTACAATAACTCCAGAGCCTAAGCTATTTTCATTTTGCTGTTGTTGTTCAGGAACCTGATTTCCAAAAAATTCGCGGAAGACAGGATCACTTAATAATGGATGATTTTGTTTAACTTTCTGGGTCGTAAAAATATTAACAACGGCTGGCGCTGCAACTTTTACCGCAGCGCTATAAGATACCACCCCGCCCGTTCGTGAAGTATCAACCAATGGTTCAACTTTCTCAGCAGGCATTTGCACCCCATCAACTGCAACAGTTGGTTTCGGCTGATGGTATTTTTGCCATGCAATAAAACTGGCAATTACAATAATAAGTAACACCCAAGGTAACCATGTAAAGGTGCGGCGCACGTTCATATCCTCTACGCAAAGAAGTTTTTAATTAAATTAATATATTGAACAAAAAGACTTTTCAGTTAAGCATTTTAAATTAAATATGTCGATATACATAAAAAAGTCAAAAAAGATTTGTCTAGCTTTAGTTACACAACAAAATATGTTTCTATAGCTTTAGCAATTATTTACTACTCAATTCAGGAAATATCATGGCAAATTTGCATGAAATTATTCAGTGGTGCGACCAAACCTTAAAAGCAGCAGAATTTAAAGATTACGCACCTAATGGCCTGCAAATTGAAGGTTCAACTGAAGTAAAACATATTCTTTGTGCGGTTACTGCTTCCGAAGATGCAATTGATGCTGCAATTGCTCAGAATGCAGATCTATTACTCGTACATCACGGTTATTTTTGGAAGGGCGAACCGTATCCAATTACAGGAATGCGCGGCAATCGCATTAAGAAACTCATCCAAAATAATATTTCATTAGTTGCTTACCATTTACCTTTAGATGCCCACCCAACTTTAGGCAACAATGTGGCTATTGCAGAAAAACTGAACTTGCAGAATTTAGAACCACTCGATTTAGCCGAGAAACATCCAATTGGCAATATTGGTTATTTAGAACAAGCGCTTTCTGTTGATGAATTTAAAGCAAAACTACAAAACAGTTTTGATTTTAAGGTGATTCATTTGCCAGCAGAAAAACAAAGCATTCAAAAAGTGGGCTTCTGCACAGGTGGGGCTCAAGATTTTATTGCTAAAGCGGCTTTGCAAAATTGTGATGCTTATATCTCAGGTGAAGTCAGTGAACGAACTTTTTATGAAGCAAAAGAGTTAGGTATTCATTATTTTGCTTGTGGCCACCATGCAACTGAGCGTTATGGTGTTCAACGTTTAGCACAAGCAATCTCAAAACAGTTCTCAGTTGAAAGTGAATATTTTGAATTGAATAATCCGATTTAATTAAGTCTTTTTTTCAATCTGTGTTATGCGTATTAATTAGATCTTTATTGTGTATAGTTCTTTAAAACGATGCCCTATTGTGACCAGAATCATTTACAATAGAGCCACTTAATTGTATAACCCAGCAAATGCAAGGAATAGGAACATGACAACCATTACTTTACCTGCACTTCCATATGGCTATGATGATTTAGCGCCACATATTAGTAAAGAAACTTTAGAATACCATCACGACAAACACCACAATACCTATGTTGTTAACTTAAACAACTTAATCAAAGGAACTGACCTTGAAGGTAAAACTTTAGAACAAATCATCAAAGCAACTGCTGGTGATGCATCTAAAGCTGGTATTTTCAACAACGCTGCTCAAGTTTGGAACCATACATTCTACTGGAATTCTATGAAGCCAAATGGTGGTGGTAAGCCTACTGGCGCAATCGCTGCTAAAATTGACGAAGCTTTTGGTAGCTACGAAAAATTTGCAGAAGAATTTACTGCTGCTGCGACAACTCAATTTGGTTCAGGTTGGGCTTGGTTAGTTGCTGATGAAGTAAACGGTAAACTTTCTATTACTAAAACTTCTAATGCAGACACTCCACTTGCACATGGTCAAATTGCTGTATTAACAATTGACGTATGGGAACACGCTTACTACATCGATTTCCGTAACTTACGTCCTAAATATATCGCAACTTTCTTAGAAAGCCTTGTGAACTGGGACTATGCAAATGCAAAACTTGCAGGTCAACCAGCAGGTGTAGAGAAATAATTTTATTTCTTTATAAAAAACCACCCTATTTCGGGTGGTTTTTTTATTTTTGATACCACAAAAGCATATTAATCAAGCAAACGATTCATTTTCTTTAATATTCTTATTGACGGTTTTAGATTTCATCCATAAAATGCGCATCAGATTCTCCAATAGCTCAGTCGGTAGAGCGACGGACTGTTAATCCGCAGGTCCCTGGTTCGAGCCCAGGTTGGAGAGCCATCTACTAATCTCCCATAGCTCAGTCGGTAGAGCGACGGACTGTTAATCCGCAGGTCCCTGGTTCGAGCCCAGGTGGGAGAGCCAAGATTCTAAAAGCCCGCATTTATTGTGGGCTTTTTCTTTTTTATCATTTAATACTTTTATTATTTTTAATAAAATCAACGTTTCGAGTATTTTTAAACCAAACGATTAGATATTCTCTCTAATTCTGCCATTAAGGCTTGACCCAGCCCCCTTTCCTGCCTAAAATCCTTTTCCAGATTCTCCCATAGCTCAGTCGGTAGAGCGACGGACTGTTAATCCGCAGGTCCCTGGTTCGAGCCCAGGTGGGAGAGCCAAGATTCTTAAAAACCCACTCATCATGAGTGGGTTTTTATTTGTATGATGCTTTCCCATGTTCGAATCGAGTCACTTATTTTTTATTATTTTAGGTTGCGTAAGCACCTGTATTTTTCTTCTCGTTTGTTTACGCCCTTATTTATTTCCAAAACAAAAATTCTTTGCTCGTCCTGTCATTACAAACTTTGAAACTCAAATGTTTATCCGTTTAAAACAAAGTTTTCCAAATTATCATGTGTTAGCACAAGTGGCTTTTAGTGCTTTAATTACCAGTAATGACTATAAAATTCGTAGTCAGTTCAACCGTAAAGTCACTGACTTTGTCATGCTAAATGACAAGATGGAAGTGATTGCTATTATTGAGCTAGATGACCCTACCCATCTTGAAAAAGTAGAAGAAGACCGTATTCGTGATCAAATGCTTACTGAAGCAGGTTACCTAGTAAAGCGCTACACGAATATTCCTACCATACGCCAGTTACAAAAGGATATTCATTAACAAGCTGCTGTTATTTCTTTTCAGAATTTACCGCTTCTTTTTCAGCGATTCTTTTTGCCATTTCTAAACGCTGCTGTTCGTATTGTTTTTTATTCTTCGCATCGCTTTTTGCAGCAAAGAAAAGAATCCCTATAATCAGAAAAGGAATGAGTAAACCTAATCCCATTAATAACCAAGGAACAGATTTTTTTTCAACTGATTGCTGATTCATAAGTGATTTAAACTCGAACATCATTAATTTTAAGCTACGTAACAATATAATAAAAAAGAGCCTATATAAAGGCTCTTTTCTTAAGCTAAATGCTAGTTAAATAAAACTTAGAACTTACCTGTACAGTGCGGGCTTTGGCTAGCATCTTTCTGTGCATCAGTCAGCACAATACCCGTACCCGCTGACATATTAGCTTGAATGAAATCTACAGCATTGGCATTTTCACATATGATTGCTTGAGTATGGGTCGCATTCGGTACAATAGTTAGCTTATAGCCTTTATCATAGCCGGCTTGTGGGAAGAATTTCACAGCATTAGCTTTCATATTATTAAATAAGCTTGTCGTTACCACAGGCAACACAGCTTGATCTTTTTCACCTTGAATAATGAATACTGGTGTTTTAATAACTTTCTCGGCTGTAGCATTCGTCGCAGGTTGAGTCGCCGTCAAGAAGCGTTGAACAACTTGATCTCCTTTAAATTTATTTAGATCAATACCGTACTGGGTAATTTGATGTGCAGGGTCAGCCAAGAAAGCTAAGATTCCCGCTTTAAACTTTTCTTGTAAGCCATTAGCACTATCTGGTGCAGGATAACTTAAACATGCACCATCATCACCTGTACGACCATAAGCCAATTCTGCAATATCAGCCGCTCCTGAAGTAAAAATTGCCTTCAAGTCATAGTCTGGTTGCTGTGCTTTAATCCCTGCACTAGCAAAAGCTGCATATGCTAATAATTCGGCATATCCTTCTGCAGTTTTATCAATTGTAGGTACAGCAAGCGCCAGTGGATCATTTGGAGACATTTGCCCTGCAGCAATCGCTGCATCAATCTGTCTACGCGCTCTAATTGCCTGATCTAGCTTACTAACTGCAAAATTACTATCTTGATTCATTGCGGGATCAATATAAATTTGAATAATTGTTCCTAAGCTTGATGCAGGTGCACCAGCTACAGCACCTTTATAACTTGCATCAGTATTAGCAAATTCAGCAGTTCCCAAAGATGCATGCCCACCTTGAGACTGACCAATCGACATCCAGTCACCTTTTAATTGAGCGCCATAATGTTCTTTTACTGCTTTAACTGCAGCTAAGGCTGATTTTGCCTCACTTGATAAGTTTAAGTACGGATGCACCCCTTGTGTACCTAATCCCTCATAATCTGGTGCCACAATCACATAACCTGCTGCTAACAAAGACTCAGCAAGGATTTTAAATCGCGGATTAATTGTATTTTTACTTGGTGCGCAACCATCACCCACCCCAACAGTTCCGTGTTCCCATACCACTACGCGATAACCATCTTTCGGTTGTGTAGCTTTTGGAAACAATACCATTGCTGTAGCAGTTGCTGTTTTTCCTTGAACATTTGCCATGTTATAAGTCATTACTTTGATCGTTGAGGCATTATCAACTTTATCAATTGCGTAATTACTTTCAGAGACATAGGCTTTATTTGTATCTATCCCAGTGTAATTATCATCATCGTCATTACACGCTGTAAGAAATAATGCTGAAATTGATAATGTTATAGCTAAAGCAATGTTTGACCGTTTCATAGAATATCCTTTTTATATGTTATTTATTCCGCATATTTTTTATGCACAAATATTAAGACATAAAAAAAGTGCTCTGCATAGAACACTTTTCAACCTCATGGTCATTTTTACTATATGAAATTTAAAAATATTCCTAGAAAAATGATTAATCCAACCCAACGATTGTGACGGAATGCCCAAAAGCAGACTTGAGGATTGCGGTCTTTGGTTTTCATTGTTTGATATATAAAATCGAATGCTACAATCACTAAAGCGATGATCGCCCATGGAAATAAGATATTTTCTAAATACAGTGCCGAACCAATCAAAACAAGACTCGTTACCTGTAGGAGTGCAATAATCTGGATGTCATATCGACCGAAAAGAATAGCGGTAGATTTCACACCAATCTTTAAATCATATTCACGGTCAGTAATTGCATATTGAGTATCGTAAGCAACCGTCCAAGCCAAATTACCAAAATAGAGCAGCCAACACGTTATATCTAAAGGCTTACCCATTGCTGTAAATGACATTGGAATACCCCAAGAAAATGCCATACCTAAAACGACTTGCGGTAAATGGGTATAACGTTTCATGAAAGGATATATAAATGCTAGAACCAAACCTCCTAATGCACAGTAAAATGTTGCTATAGGTAAAAAGAACAAGGTACAAGCACTCGCAAATACTAAAGCTAAAAATACATATATAGCTTCTCTTGGGCTAATTACACCAGTTGCCAAAGGACGTGTCTTTGTACGCTCTACATGACCATCTACTTTACGATCAGCAAAGTCATTAATGGCACAGCCAGCAGCACGCATAAAAATTGTACCTAATACCATCGCCAGAAGAATATGTAGAGGTGGCATCCCCTCTACTGCAACCCAAAGTGCCCACATGGTTGGCCAAAACACCAGTTCTGTTCCAACAGGCTTATCAAATCGACATAGATAATAATAAGCTTCTAAGCGCTGACGCCATGTTGTGCCTGTTGCAGTCGTCATAGTAATTCCTTGTCGTGCTGCTGATTTAAAAAAGCTTCAAAAGCCGGTAAGAATGTCTCTTGGACGATAAATTTACATCCATGCCAAGTATAGCAACTTTGCCGTGTCCAACCTTCTGGTAAACGAATGACACGGCGGTCACAAAGCGGAGTGGTTCTTTGAAATAAAAAAAAGCCAATCGGCTTAGAACCAATATGCTGAAATATACGGGCTTTTTTTTGTAAGCTTTGAATTGGAAAAATACTTTTTGCCTTCACCCACGGCTCTGCCTCACAGCCATATAAATAAGTTTCCCTTACCCACGAGGTGTGAGCATGAGACATATTCATCCATTGGCTATCTGCAAAAGTTAAACGCTGAAAGTGTTCTTTAAAGGGTTTTACACTGAACTGGCCACCACCAAGCTCAGTTAATTGTTGGGTCAGAGAACCAGACGCATACAACCATGTTTTCAACTCAGGATTTAAAGTCTTTTCCTGTTTAAGTACTGGTTGCCGTTTACGCATAATCTGCTCACATGAAAACTCGCACCTAGTTTACCCCAATTTTTTGATAAAAAACGTAGAGAATTCAATCAACATTTTGAACAATAAAAAAGCCTGCATAAGCAGGCTTTTTTACGAAAATATGTATTACAAGCTGTAGTACATATCGAATTCAACTGGGTGAGTAGTCGTGTTAAGACGACGTACATCTTCAGTTTTAAGTTCGATGTATGCATCAAGCATTTCTTTAGTGAACACGCCGCCTTTTAACAAGAATTCGTGATCTGCTTGAAGTGCTTCAAGAGCCATATCTAAGCTATGAGCAACTGTTGGGATTTTTGCTTCTTCTTCTGGAGGAAGATCATACAAGTTCTTATCAGCAGCTTCGCCTGGATGGATCTTGTTTTGGATACCGTCGATACCAGCCATCAACAATGCAGCGAAACCTAAGTACGGGTTCATCATTGGGTCTGGGAAACGAGCTTCGATACGCTTACCTTTAGGGCTAGAAACGTATGGAATACGGATAGAAGCAGAACGGTTACGCGCTGAGTAAGCAAGCATAATTGGTGCTTCGAAGTGAGGAACCAAACGCTTGTATGAGTTTGTAGATGGGTTTGTGATTGCATTCAATGCACGAGCGTGCTTGATGATACCACCGATGAAGTACAACGCCATTTCTGAAAGGCCTGCATATTCATCACCAGCAAACAAGTTCTTGCCATCTTTAGAGATAGACATATGAACATGCATACCAGAACCGTTATCACCTACCATTGGTTTAGGCATAAACGTAGCTGTTTTTGCATATTGATGTGCAACGTTCCAAACAGCATATTTAAACTGTTGAACTTCGTCAGCTTTACGTACAAGAGTATTGAAGCTCACACCAATTTCTAATTGGCAAGAAGCAACTTCGTGGTGATGTACTTCTACACGACCTGGGCCCATGATGTCTTCGATTTTCGCACACATTTCTGCACGCATATCTTGTGAAGAATCAACTGGAGGAACTGGGAAGTAACCGCCTTTAACACGTGGACGGTGACCAGAGTTACCAGACTCGTAGTCTTTACCAGTAGACCAAGCAGCTTCTTCAGCGATTAATGTATGACGAGCGCCAGACATATCGATGTCCCATTTCACTTCGTCAAATACAAAGAATTCTGGTTCTGGACCAAAGAATGCAGTATCACCGATACCTGTAGATTTTAAGTATTCTTCTGCACGGCGAGCAATCGAACGTGGGTCACGCTCATAACCTTGACCTGTTGAAGGTTCAATAACGTCACAAGTCACAACTACAGTTGGTTCAGCAAAGAACGGGTCGATGAAACCAGTTTCTGCATCTGGACGTAAAATCATGTCAGATGCTTCAATGCCTTTCCAACCAGCGATTGAAGAACCATCAAACATTTTACCGTCTTCAAAAGTATCTTCATCAATAGAATCAGCTGGGTAAGTTACGTGCTGCTCTTTACCCTTAGTATCAGTAAAGCGAAAATCGACCCATTTTGCGCCACTTTCTTGTATGAGTTGAAGGACCTTGTTCGCCATGCTCATTTTGCTCCAATGAAATTTTGTTGCACTTGTTAAGTGCGTGTTAGTTGCTGGTATTTATATAGCAATTCTCATACCAACTTTATAAGACTTACCTAAAACATTGAATTGCTTATAACTATCGATGATTTAGGTCCCTTGTCTCGAACCCATTATACTGTTTGCATAGTTAAATGCACCATATTCAGACATTTTCAAATTATGGCATACAAGAATAGCTCGCAATCGCCCTAATTTAGTGCAAAATTGTTGCGCCAATATGTATCATCGCATCAATATCTAGCAGTCATTCACGATCATAATACTTTCTTATATAGAAAGCCGACCTTCCTACTGCAATGCATGAAAATAATAATCTATTTTATATGAAATTTTTAAGCTAGAGCTGAGACCATGGTATATACCCCATGATTTGCTAATAAGAGCTTTAAAAAGACTTCGTCTGAATAGATATTTTAAAAATGGAATAGTTTATGAGTTCATACTCATCCATTGAAATTCTAAAGCTTTAAAATATTAATCTAATTTTGTTCTTATTGTTCTTTGTACTAAAGCGAGAGTTGATCAGCTTTGGTGCAGTAAAAACTTTATAGAACCCACCTCACCTTATAATTTTTCTGATCTAATTTTTACCATTTGTTATATACCTTTTTTATACATGACAAACTTGCTTTTCAAGTTAAAAAAATCTAAAAAATGAAACATAACTTTTTTTTATAATTAAACAAACTAAAAGTTTGGTTTTCTCTAAACTACCAATCAGTTCAAAGGATTTGAAATGAAGCATGAAATCGAACAATATGACAGAGCTTTTTTCGGCCATCCAAAACCCCTAAAAACTTTATTTTTTACAGAGCTTTGGGAAAGATTTTCTTATTATGGTATACGGCCTTTACTCGTTCTTTATATGATTGCAATGGTCAACGACGGTGGTTTAGGCCTTGACCGTCCAACCGCTGCAGCAATTGTTGGGTTATTTGCCGGCTCTATGTATTTAATGACTGTTTTTGGTGGTTGGATTGCCGATAACTGGTTAGGTCAGGCACGATCAGTCTGGTACGGTTCCATTATTATTGCGCTAGGCCATTTATCAATTGCCCTCACTACCATTTTTGATCAATTCTTTTTTTATTTCGGTTTAGTTCTTATTGTGCTTGGATCAGGTCTATTTAAAACCTGTATTTCAGTGATTGTCGGAACCTTATATAAAGCTCAGGATAGTAGACGAGATGCAGGATTCTCCATTTTTTATATGGGAATTAATACGGGCTCGTTTATTGCCCCGCTCATTACAGGTCTATTAGCTCGCGATTATGGCTGGCACTTAGGCTTTGGTATTGGTGGCATTGGGATGCTCATTGCTTTATTAATTTTCCGCTTTTTAGCTATCCCACAGCTCCAAACTTTTAATGAGCTACGCCAAGAAGCCAACAGCTGTAGCAAACCTGTCGTAGAAAATAAAAATGCGCCTAAAATTGTATTTAGCTTTTTATTCGCTGTGGCGGTGGTTATTGGATTAACTTTCTTTGGGATTATTCACATCAACCCAGTCGTTGTTGCAACCTACTTAACTGTAGGAATTAGCATTGGGATTATTGCTTATTTTGCCTACTTATTACTTTTCCTGAATTTAGAGCAACATGAAAAATTTAAAATCGTTATTTGCTTCGTTTTATTAGCAGCATCTGCCCTATTCTGGTCAGCTTTCGAACAAAAACCCACAACTTTTACTTTATTTGCCCAAGATTATACGGATCGTATTGTTTTTGGATTTGAGATCCCAACTGTATGGTTTGAATCAATCAATGCCCTTTTTATTATTATATTTGCTCCAGTAGCAGCTTGGCTATGGGCTAAACTAGGTAAAGCAAATAAAGATCCAAGCTATATAAGTAAATTTATTATTGCGTTGCTATTCGCAGCAGGTGGCTTTTTGCTTATGACTTTAGCCAGTCATTTTGCTATTCGTGGCGGAGTAGTTTCACCATTTTGGTTAGTCGGTACTTTATTTCTTCTTACCATAGGTGAACTTTGCTTAAGCCCGATTGGCTTATCAACCATGACCAAACTTGCACCTGATGTCATACGCAGTCAAATTATGGGTTTATGGTTCACTGGTTCAGCTTTAGG
This sequence comes from Acinetobacter pittii, assembly GCF_034067285.1. NCBI lineage: Bacteria > Pseudomonadati > Pseudomonadota > Gammaproteobacteria > Moraxellales > Moraxellaceae > Acinetobacter > Acinetobacter pittii. The sequence continues at coordinate 1,088,902 of NZ_CP139286.1, read as the reverse complement.
CAACCTCATGGCAGGTTTAATTGGCGGACATGTATCGGCAGATGGTATTAATCATTTACCTAGCCTATTTATGCGCTGTGTATTGGCCTTGGTTATTGGCGCAATCGTGTTATTTTTATTAAAGAAACCAATGAATAAATTAATGGGCAAAAGCACCAACAAAGTTCAACCTGATTTGGAAACAATATGAACGATTTAACTGTTCCAGAAAAACTAGCGAAACTTCGTGAACTCATGCGCATTCAGCAAATTGATGCATTTGTTGTGATGAGTGCCGATCCCCATATGTCAGAATATTTACCAGACTATTGGAAGGCGAGACAATGGCTCAGCGGGTTTAGTGGCTCTGTTGGAACACTAGTAGTGACTCAAAGCTTTGCAGGACTTTGGGCCGATGGGCGCTATTGGGTACAAGCCGAGCAACAACTTGTTGGAACTGGCTTTAATCTTCAAAAATTAACAAGTGATGAGTCTTCAACACATTTAGCTTGGATTGGACAAAACTTAGCAGCAAATTCAATCATTGCTGTAAATGGACATACCTTATCTATTCAACAATTTAAAGCACTCGAACATACTGCACGAGTTCATAGCTATAAACTCGAGACTCAAAAAGATTTAGTTGGAGAGATTTGGTTAGACCGCCCAGAACTACCCTCTGAAAAAATCTATTTAATGCCTGAAGGGCTAAATGCACTATCTCGTAAAGAGAAAATTCAGGCTATTCGTGAGACTTTACATAGCAAGAATATTTCAGGGCATTTTCTTTCATCTTTAGATGATATTGCATGGGTCTTAAATGCACGTGGACAAGACGTAGAATACAACCCAGTTTTTCTTTCTCATTTTTATATTAATGCAGAGCAAGCTGTTCTGTTTATTGATAGCAGTAAAATAGACTCAACCATTCAACAAGCTTTCGCAGCCGATGGCATCGAAATTCGTAATTATGAAGATACGTCTAAGTTTTTAACGAATATTTCTGATTCATCTGTGCTTTTAGATCCAGCAAAAGTATCGATTTTTCATGAACAAGCCATCGCAAAAGATATTCAGGTTGTATACGACATCAACCCAAGTACTCTTTTTAAATCGCGCAAGCATGAAAGCGAAATTGCTCATATCCGCCATGCAATGCTTAAAGATGGAGTCGCGCTTTGTCACTTTTTCCATTGGCTAGAAAAAGCACTTCATCAGGGTGAACGCATTTCAGAACTGACTATCGATGAGAAAATTACTGCCTACCGCGCTCAGCAAGACGGATTTATAGGACCAAGTTTTTCAACGATTGCAGGCTTTAACGCCAATGGTGCTCTACCTCACTACCGTGCAACTCCAGAGCAATACTCATTCATTGAAGGCGATGGTCTATTGCTCATTGATTCTGGTGGCCAATATGTAGATGGAACAACTGATATCACTCGTGTTGTTCCTGTGGGGACACCAACAGAGCAACAAAAACGTGACTATACGCTGGTTTTAAAATGTCACATTGCTTTGGCAAAAGCTATTTATCCAGAAGGGTTAGCTGCACCGCTACTCGACTCAATTTGTCGACATACTTTATGGCAACATGGTTTGGATTATCGACACGGAACAGGTCACGGCGTAGGCTTTGCACTTAACGTACATGAAGGGCCACAAGTTCTTTCTTACTATGCGCCTGTACATGCCTACAGCAAATTGCGTGAGGGAATGATTCTCTCTAATGAACCGGGTCTATACCATGAAGGACAATATGGTATTCGTATTGAGAATTTGGTTACAAACAAACTTCACTCAGGCTTTGAAAAAACTTACGGTGAATTTTTAGAGTTTGAAACGCTCACACTGTGTCCAATTCATTTAGACTGTATCGTAGTTGACCTACTAACAAATGAAGAGAAAGACTGGCTAAATCATTACCATCAAACAGTTCAAGAAAGACTCGCTGAACATTTGTCGGGAGAGGTCTTAGACTGGCTGATTTATAACACACGTAAGATTTAATCTTCTCTTTTTATGGGGGCAGAATAATTTTTTATTTCTAATGAAAAGCTTATTCTGCCTTTAGTGTCTTTATCTCTATTTTTAAACAAACTTAATATGCATCAAAGCTTAATTTTTTCTCAAATGTCTAACGAATGAAATAGTTAAACTGGTCACTTCTTTTTTTGTTATATTAGCCGCTTAGAAAGCGGCTTTTTATTTGATCAAATAAAGGTACTTTTTAAAAAGTGAGTAACATTGTGAGTAAAACTCTAGTCACTTAATTAAATATATATTAATTATCATGAGGTTAAGTTCATCATGCTTCTAATGATCGACAATTACGACTCTTTTACCTACAACATCGTCCAATATTTTGGCGAGTTGAATCAGGAAGTAAAAGTAGTTCGCAATGATCAAGTCACATTAGAGGATATTGAACGATGGCAACCTAAATATCTGGTTATTGGTCCTGGTCCTTGCTCTCCAAGTGAAGCGGGTATTTCCATTCCTGCAATTAATCACTTTGCCGGAAAAATTCCTTTGCTTGGCGTGTGTTTAGGGCATCAAAGTATTGGGCAAGCGTTTGGCGGAAACATTGTAAGAGCCAAAACGGTTATGCATGGACGTTTATCTGATATGTACCACAGCAATAAAGGTATTTTCAGTAATCTCCCTAGCCCATTCTCGGCAACTCGTTACCACTCTTTGGTGATCGATCAGCAAACATTACCTGATTGCCTTGAAGTCACGTGTTGGACCAATGAAGCAGATGGCTCAATGGAAGAAATTATGGGTGTTAAACATAAGACATTGCCTATCGAAGGTGTGCAGTTCCATCCAGAATCTATTTTGAGTCAACATGGCCATCAAATCTTTAAAAACTTTTTAGATATTTATGCATAAGTGATCACTATGAATATTCAACAAGCACTTAACCATATAACAAAAAATATTCACCTGACTCAGCCGCAAATGGAAGACATTATGCGCAGCATCATGCAAGGTGAGGCAACCGAGGCACAAATTGGTGCTTTGATGATGGGCCTTCGCATGAAAGGTGAAAGTATTGACGAAATTACTGCTGCCGCACGTGTTATGCGTGAATTCGCCATCAAAATTGATGTGAGCGATATCAAATACTTAGTTGATATTGTGGGTACTGGCGGTGACGGACAAAACTTGTTTAATGTATCTACCGCTTCAAGCTTTGTCATTGCAGCAGCAGGCGCAACTATTGCAAAGCATGGTAACCGAGGCGTTTCGAGTAAATCAGGTTCATCAGACTTACTTGAGCAAGCAGGAATTAATCTTGATTTAGACATGCAACAAACTGAACGCTGCATTCGTGAGATGGGTGTAGGGTTTTTATTTGCTCCAAATCATCACAAAGCAATGAAATATGCTGTCGGCCCACGTCGTGAGCTTGGTGTTCGCAGCATTTTCAATTTACTTGGCCCGCTTACGAATCCGGCCGGCGTAAAACGCTTTGTGATTGGGGTATTTTCAGATGAACTTTGTCGTCCGATTGCAGAGGTTATGAAGCAACTCGGTGCTGAACATGTCATGGTGGTTCATTCAAAAGATGGACTCGATGAAATCAGCCTTGCTGCTCCTACTGCTGTTGCAGAACTCAAAGACGGCGAAATTACTGAATGGACGCTTACCCCAGAAGATGTCGGAATTGAATCACAAACTTTAAATGGTTTAGTTGTTGCGGATGCTGCTGCCAGCTTAAAGCTAATTAAAGATGCGTTAGGTAAAAATAAAACTGCTATTGGTGAAAAAGCAGCAAACATGATTGCACTTAATGCGGGTGCAGGAATTTATGTGGCTGGTATTACCAAAACCTATGCTCAAGCTGTTTCATTCGCTCAAGATATTATCTACGGCGGACAAGCTTTAGAAAAAATGAGTGTTTTGGCTGAATTTACCAAAACATTAAAACAATGTCAGGCAGATTAAGGATTTCTCATGATTAATATTCAAAATACCATTTTAGGTAAAATTGTTGACCGTAAACATGAGGAACTTGCTGCGCGTTTAAAACAACGTAATTTACAGGATGTTGAAGAACTTGCGAAAGCTGCAACTCCGGTAAGAGGATTTGCAAAAGCGTTACAACACAAACGCCCTGCCGTGATTGCTGAAATTAAAAAAGCGTCTCCATCAAAAGGTATTATTCGTGCAGATTTTAATCCTGCTGAAATTGCCGAACAATATGAACAAGCTGGCGCAGCGTGTTTATCTGTTTTAACTGATGTTGATTTTTTTCAGGGTGCAGATGAAAATATCGCAATCGCAAGAAGCCACTGTGCTTTACCCGCTTTACGTAAAGACTTTCTGATTGATCCATATAATGTAGTTGAAGCACGTGCTTTACATGCTGACTGTATTTTATTGATTGTTGCCTCTTTGTCAGACCAGCAGCTCGAAGAAATGTCTAAAACTGCTTTTGAACATCAACTCGATGTATTGGTTGAGGTTCATGACGAAGAAGAACTTGAACGTGCTTTAAAGTTGTCTGAGCAATGTATATTAGGTGTGAATAACCGTAATTTAAAAAATTTTGATGTTGATTTAAACACATCAATTCGTTTGAAAAATTTACTTCCTGCCTCTCGTTTACTCGTGACTGAAAGCGGCATTGCCACTCCAGATGATGTTCGCATGATGCAAGAACATGATATTCACACCTTTTTGGTTGGTGAAAGTTTTATGAAACAACCAAGACCAGATCAAGCCTTTAGTGCCCTTTTTGGACAACCCCAAACGGTTTAATAGAAGATATATGAGTAATAAAGATTCATCGCTTTCTAAAGAGCAACAAAAGTTATTGAAGCAATTTAAAAAGCAAATCTCCAATCCTCATTCAAGCAAAATCGCAAGTCAGCCTGAGGTCAAACAACCTCAGGCTGAGTCTGAAGAATTGGAAAATGCAAATCTGTTTCAAAGTGCTGTAGCAGGTGTTAAACCCATCAATAATAGTAATATTGCTGATGTGAGACCCCCTCGCGTAAAAAAAGTTGATGCTCAAACATTAGCAAAACGTGCAGCTGCCGAAGGCGGGCGTGACACTGAACATGCCGAGTTATCTGATACTCAAGCGGCTTTAAACCCTGTCGCAAGCCAAGCGACCTTAAGCTATCGCCTTGCTACCCTTCAGCATAAAGTATTTGAAGACTTAAAAGCTGGCAAAATGCGTTGGTTTGAAGCTGTCGATTTACACGGCTGTACCATTGAACAAGCACGTGATGCGGTTCTACAAATTATCCAGATCGCAAAAGATGAAAATCAAAATGTGATCAAGATCGTACATGGTAAGGGCCCAGAAGCTGTCTTAAAAACCTATGTCAACGGATGGTTACGCCAACACCGCGATGTTTTAGCCTTTGTAAGCGCTCCAGAAAATCAAGGTGGCACAGGTGCCGTTCTCGTACTGCTTAAACGTGCAGAAAAAAATCCCAAGTACCAACAATAATCGGCATTTTCTACAGAATTCAGACTTTTTATAGTTTTCTGATAGAATGCCGTTTTGTTCAACCAGTGTAAGTGAACATTCTTATGTCTATGCAGCAATCGTACGCAAATATTCTGACTGCCGTCGGTGAAGATCTTGATCGTCCCGGCCTTAAAGATACGCCTGTGCGTGCGGCTAAAGCTTTTTCATATTTAACTTCTGGCTATAGTAAAACTTTAGAAGAAGTCACCAATAATGCTGTTTTCCCATCAGATAACCATGAAATGGTATTGGTGAAGAATATTGAATTTTATTCGCTTTGCGAACATCATCTCCTTCCATTCTATGGTCGTGTTCATGTTGCCTATCTACCGGAAGGCAAAGTTCTCGGCTTGTCGAAATTTGCACGTATTACTGAAATGTTTGCACGTCGTTTGCAAATTCAGGAAAACTTGACTCAGCAAATCGCAGAAGCTGTGGCTGAAGTGACTGGTGCTCGTGGTGTAGCCGTAGTTATTGATTCAGCACATATGTGTATGATGATGCGTGGTGTAGGTAAGCAAGAATCAACTACACGTACTGTGTCATTTATTGGTGATTTTAAAACTGATAAAGAAGCACGTCGTGAGTTCTTAAGTGCCGTACCTGAAAGTTACTAATTTTTATTTAGTAAACTAATTAAAGCCCGACTCAGTTGGGCTTTTTTTACATCTTAATACTTCGCGAACTCCATAAAACATAACAATTAAATTATGTGATTTTTGTTATAAAAGTACCCATCTTTATTTTTAAAAAATTTATGAGCTAATCATGCGATTTAAAAAAATTTCTTGTCTACTTTTATCCCCGCTTTTTATTTTTAGTACCTCAATTTATGCGGGCAATACACCAAAAGACCAAGAAATTAAAAAACTGGTAGATCAAAATTTTAAACCATTAATAGAAAAATATGATGTGCCGGGTATGGCTGTGGGGGTTATTCAAAATAATAAAAAGTATGAAATGTATTATGGTCTTCAATCTGTTCAAGATAAAAAAGCCGTAAATAGCAGTACTATTTTTGAGCTAGGTTCTGTCAGTAAATTATTTACCGCGACAGCAGGTGCTTATGCAAAAAATAAAGGAAAAATCTCTTTTGACGATACGCCTGGTAAATATTGGAAAGAGCTAAAAAATACACCGATTGACCAAGTTAACTTACTTCAACTCGCGACGTATACAAGTGGTAACCTTGCCTTGCAGTTTCCAGATGAAGTACAAACAGACCATCAAGTTTTAACTTTTTTCAAAGACTGGAAACCTAAAAACCCAATCGGTGAATACAGACAATATTCAAATCCAAGTATTGGCTTATTTGGAAAAATTGTTGCTTTGTCTATGAATAAACCTTTCGATCAAGTCTTAGAAAAAACAATTTTTCCGGCCCTTGGCTTAAAACATAGCTATGTAAATGTACCTAAGACCCAAATGCAAAACTATGCTTTTGGCTATAACCAAGAAAATCAGCCGATTCGAGTTAACCCCGGCCCACTCGATGCCCCAGCATATGGCGTCAAATCCACCTTACCGGATATGTTGAGTTTTATTTATGCCAACCTTAACCCACAGAAATATCCGGCAGATATTCAACGTGCAATTAATGAAACACATCAGGGTCGCTATCAAGTAAATACCATGTATCAAGCGCTTGGTTGGGAAGAGTTTTCTTATCCGGCAACGTTACAAACTTTATTAGACAGTAATTCAGAACAGATTGTGATGAAACCTAATAAAGTGACTGCTATTTCAAAAGAACCTTCAGTTAAGATGTACCATAAAACTGGCTCAACCAACGGTTTCGGAACATATGTGGTGTTTATTCCTAAAGAAAATATTGGTTTAGTCATGTTAACTAATAAACGTATTCCCAATGAAGAACGCATTAAAGCAGCTTATGCTGTGTTAAATGCAATAAAGAAATAATCGTCTTTTCTAAAAACAAAAAGAGAAATGAATAATCTCATTTCTCTTTTTTTATGGGCTTATTCTTTAAAAGAACCAAACATATCCTAGACTTAATTTCATCCAGTCTTGACGATTTTGTTGTTCATAATCCCAGTTTAAACGAACAGCATTATTGCGATTAATTATATATTGCCACTGCGTATTGACTCTCAAATTCCATTGATTTTGGTCTTCCCAATAGGGCAATTCGATTTGCACGACCGAGTTGAAGCGCTCAAACCATTGGTTCATACAACCTAAAGTTGGACCTACGCCTACACGCCATCCTTTATCTAGATTTGAACCAGTTTGTACGTAGCTTTGCAGTTGCCCATAGCAAATATGCTTGCGCTCATAGTCAGCAAGACTGTAACCGACCTGTGCATTAAAGCTTGCGACGCCGTGTTGTTTGTCTTCATTAAAACTTCCGTCATGAATAGCTTCCTGACGCCAGCCTAAGTTAAACCCCCAACTCAGCGGTGTTTTAAAAGGTTGAATCGGGTTATAAGAATTTACTTCGAGCAAATCAAGACGTTCTAGTTTTAAATGGTCATCTCGCCACTGCGCATTACCATTTAAAAAGAGTAATTGAGTACCTGCACGATATCCGCCTTGAGGGTCTATTAAGTCATGGTAGGCTTGCCGATGACCAAGTTCAATAAACTTATCACCCTGCACCTCTCCAGCTTTCACGGAAAAGTTACGAGCGTTATGACCTTGAGTTGGTTCCTTTGCTGGTCTTTTAGGTTCTTGACGTTGCTTATCTAAATCAATCTGACTTCTTAGCGCTAAAAGCTGACGTAACTGCGGTTGAGCAACACTTTCTTCTATTTTTCGGCTAATAAATTGGAGATATAAATCATCGTAAGCCATCTCGAGGATTTTAGCCTGATCCTGTTCACTAAATGATTTTAAAATCTGAGAAGACTGCTGTGTAGGTAGCATCGTAATTTGATGAGCCACCTTTGCCAAAGAGGCACCATGCTGATGAGCTTGGGCTAGTAGCTGAGTTTCTAAAGCAGGTCGGTACACAGGAGCTTTGGTGAGTCCCTGCTGCTGCATCAATTTAATGGTTTCCATTGGAATGGAGGCATAAGTAAATTTTTCTTGTAAGTTAGATTCAGGTTTGACTAAATCGACTAACCCTAAAAGCCTATAGGCGCAGTTATCACTCACAAAATAATAAGGGAAGCTCACATGTTGCATTTCCCAAATATGACTTACTAAAAACCGAGTTTCTTCAGGTGATAGATTTAACTCATATTCCCATAAATCACGGCTTTCAAAATCACCGTACTCTTTTACCTTACGGTAATAAGGCATCAGTGAATATTCACCCGGATACTGCCCTGTTAAACCTTTCCATGCATATGACCAGTTATCGCTCCCTGCCACAGTTGCTGCATAATTTACAGCGTAGGAAACTAAATTTAATTGTTGCTGATCTTTAGGGTCTAAACGCAATAACGTATGGCCAAACATGGAGCTAGGATTGCCCATAAAATCGGTCGCATAAATTAATGTCGCTTTGTAGGGCTTAATCTGCCCAATCCAGTTTTCAAATTCTGAACATTTTACTTGTGGCAATTCATTTTCTTGAATACCGACTTTTTGTATGAGCCATTGGCTACGTGCAGGGAACTTACAACGAATCGACTGATTATCTTGAGCGGGCATAAATAATGCCGAGATATCCGCTTTCAGCTCTTCTTTTAGATTATTTTTTCCATTTTTTGATAGGAAATAGCCACCGTAAGTGACCTCACTTTTCTGGTTTTTATTGGCATACATGAGCCTTTGCCATGTAATGTCTTGATCTAGATTTTGTTGTTCTGCGATTGACCAATATTTTTGAATAGATGGATTTATATCTGCTGAATACGCAATATTCACTGCCAAAGAGGCAAAAACTAAAACAACTGACTTCATTAAGCTCATCAATTTTTATCATTAAATATAAGAAAAACCCTGCCATACGACAGGGTTTTCAGTTTCAAACTTATACGTAAGCTTTTAAAACGTCGTCTTTAGCCATTACAGTTTGTAATGATGCTAATACTTGAAGCGTATTTTGGTTGTTTGCAGAATAGATTTCACCAAAGTTTGCTTTTGAAACTTTGAAGAAACGATCTTTGTCTTGAGGTTTAATTTGCATTAACTCAGCAAGTACGTTCAGGCTTTCACCTTGGCCTACTGCCATATCACGAGCTAAAGCTTCAGCATTTTCATTTGTGAATGTAACCACTTGAGCAGTTACTGTTCCGCCTTGTCGGCAGCCTAAAGTACCGAAAGTGATCCCTAGTAATTGGTTAGTAAAAATACCGTTTGTTGTCGCAGCAAGAATTTTAGGCGCTACTCCTTTTTTGCCAGCCCAGACTTGTGTACCCACACCACAACCTACATCGTTGTCAGCCATTGCAACACTTGAACCAGCTGCTAATAACGCAGCTAAAGCTAATTTTTTTAACATAGATGTATAACTCCAAAATCATTATTGATTGTTTCTTATGTGTTGTATTGTTATGTGTAATTTTTATTACACGCTATTAAAGATAACGAGAAGGCTGTGAATTAGCAATTAAAAAATAAACAATATGATAAAAAGTGCAAAAGAAAAATTTATCTTAAATTCCAGTTACCTTGATTATCTCGATGACCTAATATTTTAAGCACCAGTACTAAACTTAACAGTAATAATAAATACCATGAACCAAGTTTACCCCAGCCCACCATATGCCAAGCATCTACCTGACTTGGATAGAGCCAGATTTTATAAAAAGTACTAATATTTTCAGCAATCCAGATGAGAAAAGCGAGTGTAAACAATACAGGCAACATCGGGATTTTAAATTTATGTTCATTTAACTGAAAATAAAGCTTAGTCTTCCAAAAAATAAACATACTGATCGCAAATAAAATATAGCGAATATCAGGTACAAAAAATTTACTCATAAAGTTTATATATGAGAAAAATGCCAATAAAAGCATACTTCCAAAACTAGGAAGCTTTTCAAAAGAAACTTGAAACAGTCGGATTGAACGTGCAAAAAAACTACCCACAGCCGAATACATAAAGCCTGCAAATAAAGGCACAGTTAAGATTTTAAATACGGCGGGCTGAGGATATTGCCATGATGCAATCGCAGGATGCGTTAAAAATATTTCCATGACCATCGCCATGACATGAAATAAAGCAATAACTTTGGCTTCTGCCCATGATTCAAGCTTTAAATAAAGTAAGCAGATCTGGATTAACAATGCATAGATGAGTAAATAATCATAGCGATAAAAACCCATATATTCATGGCTTCCCATCGGTGCTGTTAAAGCAAAAGCAATTAAAAGCAGAATACCAAACAAGGCTGCCGAAACAGCCTTGCCGATAAAATGAATTGGTAAAGTCAGATGGCGCACAAAAAACTATCCTAGATATTTAGCACTATACTCATGTACTGTATCTACAAAGATTTTTGGCTGTGCAGGGTCTACCCACTGGGTAATCCCGTGGCCTAAGTTAGCAACGTAACCTGTTTTTTCACCATTTGCGTAGGCATCGTCTAACATCGCTTTCACTGCTTTTTCAATTGAAGCAGCCGAGCCATATAAAACAGCAGGATCAAGATTACCCTGTAACGCTACGCGTCCAGAGACAACATTACGTGCTGTATTGAGCGGAGTAGTCCAGTCCAAACCTAATGCATCTGCACCAGTGGTAATCATCGGTTCTAACCATTGACCGCCACCTTTGGTGAACACAATAACAGGAATACGTCGGCCGTCTTTCTCACGCTGTAAACCTGCAATGATTTTATTCATGTAGTTTAAAGAGAATTCGACATATTCACGGTGTGCTAATGCCCCGCCCCAGCTATCAAAGATCTGGATCGCCTGAGCACCTGCATCAATTTGAGCATTTAAATAATCAATGACTGAATCTGCTAAATGATCAAGTAAAGCATGCAAAACTTCTGGCTGCGCATACATCATTTGCTTGGTGAAACGGAACTCTTTACTTGAACCACCTTCAACCATATAAGTTGCAAGCGTCCAAGGACTACCAGAGAAACCAATCAGTGGAACTTGACCACCTAAAGCTGAGCGAATTGTACTTACCGCATTCATCACATAATCAAGATCTGATTTTGCATTTAACTTTGGTAAATTCGCGACATCTTGTTCAGTACGAACAGTCTTTTGAAATTTAGGACCTTCTCCAGTTTCAAAATAAAGCCCTAAACCTAATGCATCAGGAATAGTTAAAATATCTGAAAATAAAATCGCTGCATCTAAGTCGTAGCGGCGTAAAGGCTGCAAAGTCACTTCGCAAGCAAATTCTGTATTTTTACATAGAGATAGAAAGTCGCCTGCTTTTGAACGTGTTTCACGATATTCAGGCAAATAACGTCCCGCTTGACGCATCATCCATACCGGTGTGGTATCTACAGGTTCGCGTAACAAAGCTCGTAGGAAACGATCATTTTTCAAAGTCGTCATTACCAATCTCTATATTCTTTATGTGGCAGCATCATATCAAAAACATAGAGAATTTTATAATTTCAATTTCACACAAAAAACGCGTCAATCTACTAAAAAATGCATATTTACACAAAAGTCTACTGCAAGTAGCGGGCTTTTCTGCAATACTTGCAACATGTTACATTGGGTTTATTGATATTCTTTTAATCACTAAATTGCCAATCTTGGGCTCATAGAGATGAGTTATTGGTAGTTTTATGCACTTTGAGATCAAATCAATCTTCCTATTGCTTATATGAAAATTCTTAAGGTTGAATTACATGTTTGTTCGCTCATTACTCGCTATGAGTTTAAGTTGTATTATTGCTAATGTTGCTTTTGCTGCTTCAACAACTGAGCAACCCCTGAACCCTAAAAAGGTATCAGCTCCTGTAGAAGATCCGATTGATCCTTTAGCAGTAGAAGCAGCTTCAACTGTACAAGCTCAAGCTCCGACACAAATCACCGCTCAAGAACAAAATGACCTAAATCGAGCGTCAACAACATTACAAAATTTACAGAAAACTGAAGACCCAAATGCTGTATCAGGCATCGCGGCGTCGACTCCAGCTGTTGCTAAAACCACTGCTGCGTCTACGACTACTGCGACAACCGCTGCATCATGGACTTTAGATAGCTTAAACTCGGCGGAATGGTCTGAAAATATTGGTAAAGGCCAGCTTCCAGTTTATGCACGTGCTCACGTTATGCTAAATAATGCACATGCATCACCAGGTGCAATTGACGGCATGAGCGGTAAAAATACTTTAAAAGCAATTTCTTCATTCCAACAAATGAATGGTTTGTCACCTACTGGTGAACTCACTAAAGAAACTTGGGATGCTTTAGTTGCTAAACAAACAAAGCCAGCATTTATTGAATACACAATTTCTGATGCTGACTTAAAAGGTCCATATGCTGAGTCGATTCCTTCTGACTACGCATTACAGGCCAAAATGAAAGGTTTGTACTACACGCGTGTTAGCGAAATGTTGGGTGAGAAGTTTCACATTGATGAAGCTTTCTTAAAGAAAATTAACCCAACTGCGACATTCAAAAAAGTGGGCGAAAAAATCATTGTTCCAAATGTACGCAATGATTTACCAGAAGACATTCATTTGATTATTGCGCATAAAGGCGCAAAACAACTGTACCTCTTTAACAGCCGGAACCAAATGATTGCCTCATTTCCTGCAACAATTGGCAGTACTGATACGCCTTCTCCGACCGGTACTTACAAGGTAGTTGGTGTAGCACGTAACCCATGGTACAGCTACTCACCTTCAAACTTCGTACAAGGTAAAAACCTAAAACCACTTTCTTTACCACCAGGTCCAAATGCTCCTGTAGGTAATATCTGGATTGGTTTAAGTAAAAAATCTTTTGGTATCCACGGAACACCAAACCCGTCTTTAATTTCTAAAACAGCTTCACACGGTTGTATCCGTTTAACTAACTGGGATGCAAACGATTTAGGAAGTAAAGTACGTTCTGGCGTAACTGTTAAATTCCTTGAGTAATTAATAGCTCTATTAAAGACCTGCCTTCATGGCAGGTTTTTTTATCCTTAAAAATATATGAGTAAAGAACCCTATAATCATATCAATTATGCAACGACATGTTGCAGTTAACCTATTTTTTCGCCCTTCATAGAACATTAAGATATTTCTCAAGAGATAAATAAAAATTTGGGAGATTAGGTCATGAATGCTTATCTACATCGTAGTGAAGATCGAGGTCATGTAAAAGCAGGCTGGTTAGAGTCTTATCATAGCTTTTCATTTGGTAGCTGGTACGACCCTAAATATATGGGTGTAAGCGCTCTACGCGTAATTAATGACGACCAGATTGATGCGCATAATGGTTTTGGTACGCACTCACATGACAATATGGAAATCTTAACCTGTGTGTTAGATGGTGCGATTTCACACCGCGACACGATGGGAAATGAAGGCCAGATTAAAGCGGGTGAATGGCAACTTATGAGCGCCGGCACAGGTGTTGCCCACAGTGAAATCAACAACACTGATACGCCTGTACATTTATTACAGATCTGGATTATTCCAAATGAAAGAGATGCCGAGCCAAATTATCAACAAATTAATTTGGACCCACGTAAAGAACCAAACAAATGGCATTTAATTGCAGGGCCTGATGCAAATGCACCAATGCATATTCGCCAAGATGCAGAAGTAAAGTCTGCTGTATTGGAAAAAGGCCATGAGTTAACTGTCGATACGGTTAAAAAAGTGAACTATGTGCACGTGATTTCAGGTGTAGTTCGCATTGGCGATCAAGAAGTTAAAGCCGGTGATGCTCTAGTTTTTGAAGACAAAGCGACAATTCAAGCAACTGAAGACAGTCAATTTATCTGGTTTGATTTGCCTTAAATCACCAACAGCCCTTTGCATAAAAGGGCTTTTTTTAATCTCCGCCACCACCGCTATCACAGCTACCTGAGTCTGAAGATGACGAACAATCATTTGAATGGTTAGTACTATGATGATGGCTAGCACTGTTATCGTGAAAATGATGCGTTGAAGAAGATGAATGATCATGCTCACCAGATGGTGAATAATTTTTTAAATTTCTAAACAGAGCAATTAAACAAATCAGTCCGATACTGGAAAAAATCGCAATAAATATAATAATAAATAACTTCAAATAACGACCTCCTAAACTAGATCAAGCTATAGAGATGCTTGCGTGTTCCTATTCATTTAATTATTTAAATGAGTCATGCCTAATAAACAAGTTGTTTTTTGATGAATAAGATAAAACTTTTAAGTTTCCTTCACATACAAATAGGCACTTGCTCTTGATATACCTAAATGTTGTGCAACTGTCTCGACAGCCTTTTTAATATCTAATAAGCCATTATTTTTTAACTCATGAATTAATTGTTTTCTCTCATTAAGTTTTAACATACGTGGTGTAGTGGCATGTTTTGAAGCAAATTGATCGATGTATTTACGGATTGCTTCAGTACCTTTCGGCTCCAAATTTTCAACAATGTTATCAGTTTCAATTTTAGCAAACTGTTCTAAAGCGCTTTGCATTCCCCTAAATAGGGTTAAATCAATATTCATACATAAAGCGGCCACATACTGCCCCTCTTCATCTTTAATACCAATAGAAGTACTTTTTGCAGGGCGACCATCAGCAAACTGGTTTGCATAGTTTGAAATAAGGTTTGGAAATTCTGGAGACATGATTCTAGCCAGCCCTAACTCAGTTGCCGGATCACCCACTTTTCGGCCTGATAAATTATTGTGTATTGAGAGTATGGCATGCTCAGGATTTGTTAAGTCATGGACAACAACTTCGCAAAAAGGAAATAGCGTTTCACTTAACCCTTTCGCGATAGTATCTAGTTGAGTGAGTAAATGTTTATCACGATTGTCCAATGTATTTCCTCCAAATGACTTGCTTACTATTTCAAACTCGAGTGTAAAGAATGTAATAGTAATTTAGACTTTTTATCTAATTTTAAACTTAATGTAAATCAAAATCTTATATCTCATTGTTATCTCATTAGAAAATAAAATTAGACATTTTATCCAAAAGTATATACTTTATCTAAAAAGGTTAATATTTAGTGTATTCCTTGCGCAATACGGAATCTTGAACTCAAAAACATTGAATAGAATTAGGTTTAATTATGAAAAATTTAACCCTTCCAACTTATGAAGATGTCGCAGCCGCTGCTGAACGTATAAAAGGTTTTGCAAATAAGACTCCTGTTTTAACTTCACGCACTGTTAACAATGAATTTGAAGCAGAAGTATTCTTTAAATGTGAGAATTTTCAACGTGTTGGCGCTTTCAAATTTCGTGGCGCAATGAATGCACTTTTGCAATTCAATGAGGCTCAAAGAAAAGCGGGCGTGGTTGCTTTCTCTTCGGGAAATCATGCACAAGCGATTGCACTTTCAGCAAAAATTCTTGGTATTCCAGCCACAATCATCATGCCCCACGATGCTCCTGCTGCAAAAATGGCAGCAACGCGAGAATACGGCGGAGATATTGTTGAATTTGACCGTTATACAGAAGATCGGGAAAAAATTGGAAAAGAAATTGCTGAAAAAAATGGCCTAACCTTAATTCCATCTTATGACCATCCCCATGTAATTGCGGGTCAAGGTACGGCTGCAAAAGAGTTATTTGAAGAAGTAGGTGAGTTGGATTACCTATTTGTATGTTTAGGAGGTGGCGGTTTATTGGCTGGTTCTGCCCTATCTGCTCGCCAGCTTTCTCCAAACTGTAAAATATATGGTGTTGAACCTGCCCTAGGAAATGATGGACAGATGTCTTTTAGAAAAGGAGAAATTGTTCATATTGATACACCGCAAACGATTGCCGATGGTGCTCAAACTCAGTATTTAGGCAAACTCACTTTTCCCATTATTCAACAAAAAGTTGATGACATTTTGACTGTAACTGACGAAGACCTTGTTACTTCAATGAAGTTTTTTGCAGAGAGAATGAAGATGGTGGTTGAACCGACAGGATGTCTAGGTTTTGCTGCTGCGCGTAATTTAAAACATGAGTTAAAAGACAAACGTATAGGTGTCATTATTAGTGGTGGGAACGTCGATATTTCTAAATATGTAGAGTTTTTATCTGCTTAATAAAAGTTGGAGCCTATCTATGAGGTCAGTTAAAACGTCATAGATAGGCACTGCATACGCTAGCCACCCAACTTGTTCACGTCATAATTTAAATAAACTGCATAAAAAAATACTCTAACAATCGTTCTCTTTCATCTGGTTTGTTTGGATCTAAAAGCTGTACCATCGCCCCATCAATCGTAAACAAAAACATGTGTGCATCTTGTTTTGAAACATTGGTATGGCTCGTTAAAAGCAAATGATAGATTTCATTGATAAACCAGTTTCGATAGTCAATTACGACCTGATACGCCTTCGGATGGGTTTTCGCTATCTCGAAAATAGCTTTAAATGGCAAATGATAAAGTCCGTCTAAATCTGCATGTAAAAAGTAAAGTTTGCGAAGCTTTTCAAGCAGCGTTAAATCTTTTTGAACATAGATAATTGAAAGATCCTCATGTTTAAGCCCATCTTTTTGAAAGGTTAGGCTCATTTCAATAAGCCGCTCTTTTGAATGAAAATAATTATAAAAAGTTGCTTTTGAAGTTTTTGAAGATTCAAGAATGCGGTCCACTCCGACTTTATGAAAACCGTAGTTATTAAAAAGATATCGGGATGTGTGAAGCACACTTAAAGCACGAAATGGGAGATCTGAATGTGGCATATTTTTACCGTTATAAATTCTTGTTGTTTCTAAATGAGATACTTTTTTGGGAGAAAAAAGGCATAGCAAAGCCGTAAGACTGTGCTTGGCACATCTCAAGTTTTATTGTTGATGCAAGTTTTTTTGAGCCGTAATGACTTAAAGCCTGAACACCCTAAAGGTCATCAAGCTGATAAATATGATTTAAGTTGTGTCGTTATAGCTTTTGGCAAAGACTGCCAAGAATTTAAGAATGTGCAAAGCCAACTCCTTTTTATTGGGAGTTCTGCCAGACATGAAAATTATGGTGGCAGAACGAGAAAGGGTTAGCAGACTGGTGAAAGATATAACCAGCACACCCGAAGGTGTCCCTCTCCCGTCCTACCGCTACGGGAGGAGACGAGGAGTCTACGCATAAGACTATTCCTCAGACGGAATAACTCTGATGCGATCTTTCATCACGGTCTGCTAAAACCGGCTGGCAATGTGGCCAGCAGGCAAAGGATAAGCTTCACATTTATTGCAGTCAAGCACACAAAATGACATTTGCTTTAAAATAGATCATTAAAAAGTAAGGATAAATAATCAATAAGTTATTGTTAATTTGGGGTTTATAAAGTTGGGGCTTTTAAGGGTATAGGGATTTGAAAATTAGCAATGCGCTAGTATAGTTTTCACCACCTGCGCTTTATTATTAAATTCTTAGAACTCTATCCTGCCGCGTTAAATACACTTCATTGATAGATTAATTTATTTTATCAATTTTAAAAATTTTACCACTTAAAGTACTTTGAAAAAACATTTCAAAACCCGGGCGTATATCTTCACCTTCGACTGTAATGTATTTCAAATTAGAAAAACATTGAGTATTAGCGAAATAATTATCTACTGTTGCCTGAATGACGTATTTAATTCCAAACTGGTCTTTAACACTGATATTTTGTTTAAGCATGACGATATCCTAATAAAATTATGGCAGAAATAATGGATCTACCGAAATATCCAATAGTAAGTTGAGTTTTAACTAACTCTATAATCTAATTTAAATAATTGATTTGCAGACGCATAAAAGGTACGCCCATCTAGATTTAAATCAACTTCAATTCCAGAGGAAAGAAGAACTCTTTTACCAACTTCAACAGTTTTAAAACCTTCACGTGTATTTTGTATTCTATTTAGAGGAATTAAAGACACTAGAATTTCTGTACCATTTTTAGATTTTGCTATTAAATCATTTATTTTTAACAATTTATATCCTAACTTAAAATTTACTTATAATCTTAAAATAACTTTAAAATCAATTTAAAAAGCACTCGTGAGTGCTTTTATTTATGAGTGCTTATAATTATTTATAGAGCAACAATATTTACAGCATTTGGGCCTTTTTGGCCTTGTGCAACACTGAATTCAACACGTTGACCTTCAGCAAGCGTTCTGAAACCTGAGTTAGCGATTTCGCTAAAATGAGCAAAAACGTCTGGTCCTGATTCTGGTTGGATAAAACCGAAACCTTTAGCTTCGTTAAACCACTTAACAGTACCTTTCATGATATTTGAATTAGACATAATACATCCTAGTTTTTTAAAAATTTAAACCATTTTATTGGTTATGAGTAACATCGAAATAATAAAGAATGGAGCTGAAAATCTGAAAAAAACGAAGGATTATGACTAATACTGCGGTACTTAGAGAAGATTTACCAAACATGACTTTTTCTAGTTATGTTCATTATATACGAAAAATAAAATTAATCAAGTTTTCTAATATATATATTTATTTTATTTATAAAATAAGGTGATGTTCTGCACTCTAAGCATTTATAAGGAAATAAAACAGCCTAGAAAGGCTGTTTTTGATTTAACTTTAATAACAATATTGTACCCACACTCGCTCAGCTAAAATGATGGTCAAGTAAACTCATCATTGAAGAGTTATGGAAAAGGTACAAAAATTACCACCAATGCTCTAACTGAACACCAAAATTAGATCCGTGACTCAGTTGATAAAATGCACTGTCTGTATTTAAAGAATCTCGTAATTTTTGCTCATCAGAGTTCCAAAAAGCATAAGTGTAATAGAAACGAAGTTCCGGTCGGTCATAGAAACCCGTACCTTTTAAAGACCATGTTGGGGCAATGGTCAATTTCGTCAAATTGCGGTTTTGATCACCACCTTTAATTTGATCATAACCAACCTCGGTAGAAATCTTAAAATGATCTTGAACGACATAAGCTAAACGCGAACCGACAGAGTACCATTCGGTATCTTCTTGATCTTTAAAATTATTCTTTTGATATAAAAGTTCTGTTTGACCATTAAACTTTTTATTTTCAGAAACCCAATCTATCACATCAATAACGCGGAATGATGAATCATCTCGGTCAGCATCTGGACTTCCCGTATAGCTTAAGCCCGTACCGGAACCTTCCCCATACTGAACCACAAATGTATTCTTTCCATTAAATACATTTGCAGTCACATTTTGAACCGTAAAATCCCAACCCGTATGTTCGGTATCAACAATAGATACCCCGACATTGAGTTTGTTATTTTTATTAATATCAATATCTTTCACCGTCACATCATGACGATTAATATATTTTTCTTGAAATACATTATCTTTTCTTGAAAATGCATAACTCAAAGATAATCCATTAATTTTATAATCATCTATACCAAAACCTGTAGCACTTTGGTTCCAGTAGTAAAAGTCAGACATATTAATATCATTACGATTATAGTAACGTCGTCCTGCCCAGATATTAGCTCCGTTTAAATAAGAAATATTTTCCCAATTCAGATAGATCTGGTTTAAACGGGTAAATCCATCTTCACCACTGAAACTCAGCGATTTTCCATATTGGTTATAAAGCTGTAGCATGCCATTGATTGAAATGGTCGAATTGTCTTTCAGGCTAATCAAATTTTGTTTAGCTGTTAACTCACCATATTGCTCACATTCATTGCCTAAACGATATTTAGACGGCGCTCCGGTCAATTGAAAACATTCTTGTGTTTGACCATTGTCACTGCTTCCAATACCTGTACGGAAATAACCGTTAATGTCTAAGGCTGATACAGCATTTGACAAAATTAAAGTTGTTGCACCCATAATCCATATAGGCTTGTTCATATAAAATTCCTTTTAAGATTCATCTTTTTTTGGGTGCAACTCTCTAGCTCTATTTATTTGAACAGAGAGAATTGCACACGAAAAATAAATGGTTAGTTTAGGAAATAGATCCCTTAAATATAGGTTGCGCCAATCCTGGAACATCAACCTGACATGCAAACAAACTTCCAGCATCCGGATAAAGCGAATATTCTTCACTTGTTAAATGCTGACGAGCAGTGGTGACAAACATTGTTTTTAAATCATCTCCGCCAAATGTCACCATTGTTGGATGCGGGCATGGCAACAAGTAACTATGTAAATACTCACCTTCAGGAGAGAAACATACGACCTGACCGCCGCCATACAGTGCACACCAATAGCGCCCTAAACTATCAACGGCAGCACCATCAACAACGCCCGGCAAATTGTAAGTATCTAAATTAATCCACAATTCTGCCTCACCAATTTCACCGGTTTGCGGATTAAACCGATGACGTACCACCTGTCGTTTAGGAGAGTCAGTATGATAAAGCCAATCACCGGCAGGGCTAAAAGCTAATCCATTTGAAATGGTAATACCTGATTTTTTCTTCTCAAGTTCAGTTCCAGATAAGCAATATAAAGCTGCTGTTGAATGCTTTTCTTCACTATCTAATGTTCCGACCCATAATCTTTTTAATGGATCTACACAGCCGTCATTAAAACGGTTGCCCTTTTCACCATCCCATTCCGGATTTTTGGCTAAGAAAAACGCAGGTTGAAGTTCTGCATCAAGCTGGCAGATCCCACTTTTCATTGCAGCAATCACATGATGCTGTTCACTTAAAGCCAAACACCCTACAGGCTCATTTAACTGAATACTCACAGGCTGCTTATCTACACTGGGTTTCCATGCATAAATACGCCCAACATGAATATCAATCCAATATAAACATTGCTGGCGATAATCCCATAAAGGACTCTCCCCTAAATCCATTTCTAATTTAACTACAACATCCAAATGTGCCATGTGAATTAGCCCCATCCACCATTCACAGGTAATTCTGTCGCTGTAATGGCCTGACTTGCATCAGATGCCAAGAACAGGACGGCTGGTGCCACATGCTCTGCAACCAATCTAAATTTAAGACATTGATGTTTCTGGATATTGATTTCATCTTCTGGTGAAATCCATTTCTCCAACTGTCTTTCTGTAATAATACAACCCGGCACAATAGTGTTCACCCGAATACCGTGCTCACCTAGGCTTCGTGCCATTGCTCTAGTTAAACCATGTGTAGCCGATTTGGCAGTAACATATGCAGGCATTTCACCTGCGGCCAACTGGATACTAATCGAGCCAAAATTAATAATTGAACCTTTACCAGCTTTGATCATTTGAGAAGCAACAGCTTGGATCGCAAAAAAAGCTGGGCGTATATTAATATTTACTCGATCATCCCAATATTCTGGCTCAACCGTACGCCAGTCGTGGCGGTCATCACTCGCAGCATTATTGACCAACACACTAATCGGGCCAAGTTGTTCCCCTACGTCTTCAATGACTTTACGCAGCGCTGCAATATCGCGGATATCACACACTTGAAACCATGGCGCTCGTCCTGTTTCAGCTTTTAATTTTTCAATTAACGCCAGACTTGCAGTTTGATCAATATCAATAAATGCAACCTGAGCCCCTTGCAAATGAAATGCACGAGTCAACTCTGCACCAATACCACTACCACCGCCTGTGATAAAAACAATTTGATTAACTAAACTTGGGTAATGAGCGGGCTGTAAATCCATATAATCCTCTCTGCCTTTAATTGGCTTCCTTCCTGATTTTGCTGGGCATATAAATGAACTTTATTAAAGTTATACAATGCAACAAGCTAAAGTTTTTTCAGAATTTATGTTCTAGTATCATGATTTAGCTTTAATTTAAACTGATACGATCGTGAAAGTTCTGATCACCGTACTCTAAGTCCATGATCGGATGTTGTCTAATGCAAGATTTTGATTAAACAATAACTAATAGTTATCAAAACAAGATATATCAATAAATATTTGAAAACCCTTTACCCCATCTAAAGTCTAATATCTCAGCACATCAAAACCCGACATTGTCTTTATTAAATAACTAGAAGTTATTGCATAGTGAAAATATGCAATTGGAATTTGTTGAAAGTCTTATCTAGCATGTCCTTATAAATCATTTTAGTTTGTTTAACAAACATAAGATTTTCATTCAAATAATTAAAGCACAAGGAATTAATGGTGCTTTTTCTAAAAAGGATTGTAGGTACTTTTATGTCCAAAAGTTATACTAGCTTATCTATACCCGAGTCTAAGGATAGCAGAAAAACCGGCCTTCCTATCGCCGTGATTTATATTACCGCTCTATTCTTCATTTGGGCTCTGGTCACCAATTTACTCGACCCCTTATTGAAAACGATGAAAACCGTTTTCACATTAACCCCTGTTGAAGCCAGCTTAACTGGATTTGCATTTTTCTTAGGTTATTTTATTGCGTCTTTACCTTCTGCGGCCTTCCTTTCAAAATTTGGTTATGCCAAATCGGTTGTTGTCGGATTAGGAGGTATTGTTGCAGGCTGCTTTATCGCAATTCTTGCCGCCAAAGTTCACATTTATATGGTGTTTTTAATTGCATTATTTATTATGGCAGCGGGCGTAACCCTACTACAAGTTGCAGCAAATCCATTAATTGCATCTATGGGCAAACCCGAAGACTCTGCATTTCGCCTGAACCTATCACAATCATTTAATTCGCTGGGCGCAGCCTGCGGTTTATTTTTCGGTGCATCATTTCTATTGAATGGCCCAATCTTTACAAAGAATATTGTAATTACAGACATTATGCGAGAAGAAGCTCTGGGCTTCGTGACCAATGTTTATCTTGCTATTGGCTTAATGCTTACTTTATTTATTTGGGCAATTTGGCTCATCCGTGACAAAATTACAGCTGCTGCCCCGCAAACTGGTCAATTTGTTTCGCCATTCTCTGCCTTAGGTTCTAAATGGGCAAGACTCGGCACAATTGGTATCTTTCTTTATGTCGGTGCTGAAGTTGCAATTTCTCTAAATCTCCTTCTTTTCTTAGAACAAACGAATATTCTTAATATCGAAGCACAATCTGCCGGGCACCTCACTACCTTTTATATGCTATTTGCAATGATTGGTCGCTTTGCTGGTTCAGCATTGATGAAAGTATTCAAAGATTATGTGATGTTAACTGTCGTCGCGATTGGGGCAATTGTTTTATGTTCAATCATCATTCTGACCAACGGAATGAACCCATCTGCTCCTACTGGAATGATCAATGTACTTCTGACTTCTGTTCCAAATACGACAGGTTTAATTCCAGCATTTGCAGCACTCTTAATTGGGCTTTTTAACTCAATTATGTTCCCGACCATTTTTACTTTGACATTACAACGTTCAACGGCTCCAACTCCTGCAATCTCAGGACTTCTTGTTTTAGCAATTTCTGGTGGTGCAATTTTGCCACTCGTTTTTGCGAAGCTTGAAGAAATGACTGGTTCTAAATCAATCGCATTTATTGCTCCATTATTATGCTATGTCTATGTTCTTTGGTTCTCTATCGCTGCTAAAAAAGCGCCAACGCATGCAATTGGCGGTGAAATCGGGCATGGTCATTAACAAACTACATTCTTATTAATTTTCAATGCTAAACGACCCATTAATCAATGGGTCGTTTATTTTTATAAATATTAATAAAGTCCCGGATGGTTTAAGACAATACCATAGAAATCTAGCTTTTTAGGCAATATGAAGCCCTGCCACGGTTATTTCATATGGCAACTTTCTATTTGTCATATCAGCAACAATCTCTATGTCAGCTTTACCTTTAAAGTAAGCATGATCAAATTTATAAAAATTAACTATTTAGCAAATTATAAAGTAATAAAAAAGCCCTAAACCATTATAGTTTAGGGCTTTTTAAGTCATGTAAAGCTATTCGAGTTTATATGACTTTAATATCTTGGTAGGTATATCCAGACTCGAACTGGAGACCTCTACGATGTCAACGTAGCGCTCTAACCAACTGAGCTATACACCTAGAATGGAAAGCATCATATTCATTTTTCAAAAGCAAAACAAGTGATTTTCAATTGAAAAAAATACAAATGAGCAGACTTTAAGCAAACTCTTTTTGACTTCCCAAGAAAGAAAAACGGTACATGGTTTAACCACATACCGTTTTGTTTAGCTGAATTTAACTCTCAACTTAACAAGGACATTTCTTCAAAGTACCGCCTGCAGATGGATAACGCGCATCGACACAATGACGATAGAAAGTCTTTGCATCCATGGGTGTTAAATCAGGATGATGAGCTTTCATGTGTTCCAGATAAGTCTGATAATCTGGCACACCCACCATCAGTCGGAAACTTTGCTGCAAACGCTGCCACAAGGTTGCAATGCGCGACCAGTTCTTTGGAGAAAGCAATAGCTCTTTTTGCGAGAGCACCGTCATTTTGATGATTTTCGCAATAATGACAGTTCCATTTTTTGCAAATTTAAAATTCATCATTACTCTCCTCGTGGGGTGACCACTTCCGGATCGGCATATACAGCTGGCGCTTCGTTTACAGTCGGTTTAGGGCTTGCTAAAGCACGGCGCACAATACCAATTGAAGCAATAATCATGACAATCGAAACAATCATAAAGAAGCCACAAAGCGCAGCATTAATCTGATTTGACATCACAATATTTTGCATCTCAGCAATAGTTTTGGCTGGTTTAAGAATTTCACCACGAGCAATCGCATCTGAAAATTTATTAGCTTGAGCCAAGAAACCAATCTTTGGATTTTCGTGGAAAATCTTTTGCCAGCCCGCAGTCATACAGGTTACAAATAAGAAAATTGTTGGGATGATCGTCACCCAAACATATTTTTCTTTCTTCATTTTAAACAGAATGACTGTACCCAAAATGAGTGCCATCGAAGCCAACATTTGGTTACCAACACCAAATAAAGGCCATAACGAATTGACACCGCCTAATGGATCAATCACACCTTGATAGACGAAGAAGCCCCATCCACCTACAGCAACTGCCGTACCGACCAAGTTACCGAAGAATGAACCTGATGCTTTAACCGCCGGAATAACAATACCGACCGTGTCTTGCACCATAAAACGACAAGCACGAGTACCTGCATCTACAGCAGTTAAAATGAATAAGGCTTCAAATAAAATCGCAAAGTGATACCAGAACGCCATCATTTCACGGCTATTAAAAATTTCCGAAATGATATGTGCCATACCAATCGCAAATGTAGGTGCACCACCCGTACGTGAAAGAATTGAGCTTTCACCCACTTCTTGAGCCAACAAAGTTAGCATTTCTGGAGTAACGACAAAGCCTAAATTGCGCACAGCTTCTGCCGCAGATTCTACAGTTGTACCCAGTACAGCCGCAGGAGCATTAATCGCAAAGTACACCCCTGGGTCTAAGACAGTTGCACAGATCATCGCCATAATACCGACGAAAGATTCCATGAGCATGCCGCCATAACCAATCACACGAATATCCGCTTCGTTATTCACGAGTTTTGGTGTCGTACCACTTGATACAAGTGCGTGGAAGCCAGAAATAGCACCACAGGCAATGGTAATAAATAGGAATGGAAATAAACTACCTGAGAAAACAGGACCAGTACCATCAATAAAATGAGTCACTGCCGGCATTTTCAATTCAGGTAATGCAATGACAATACCGATTGCTAAACCTAAAATGACACCAATTTTAAGGAAGGTTGATAGATAATCACGTGGTGCTAACAATAACCAGACAGGTAAAACTGAGGCAATAAATCCATAGATGATTAAGCACCATGTGAGCTGTGTACCTGTTAAAGTGAAAAATTCACCCCAATAAGGATCTGCTGCAACATGTCCACCATAAACAATGGCAAGCATCATTAAGACGAAGCCAATAATAGAAACTTCAGCAATACGTCCCGGGCGAATAAAACGCATGTAAACGCCCATAAATAACGCAATTGGAATCGTCGCTGCAATACTAAAAACACCCCATGGACTATGGGCAAGTGCTTTCACCACAACTAAAGCCAGTACCGCAAGGATAATAATCATTACCCCAAGCGCACCGAGCATGACGACAATCCCGGCAAAAGAACCTAATTCCTGTTTTGCCATTTCACCAAGCGATCGACCGTCTCGACGCGTTGAAATAAATAAAATTAAAAAGTCTTGTACCGCACCCGCCAGAACCACACCGACCAGTAACCAGATCGTTCCTGGTAAAAAGCCCATTTGTGCAGCCAAAATTGGTCCAACTAACGGCCCCGCTCCTGCAATTGCAGCAAAGTGGTGACCGAAAAGCACATATTTATTGGTGGGTACATAGTCCAGACCATCGGCTAAACGATGTGCTGGGGTTAAACGTCTTGGGTTTAATTCAAATACTTTAGTTGCAATAAATAGACTATAAAATCGATATGCGATGCTATATACACATGCTGCAGCGAGTACAAGCCAAACCGCATTGACATGTTCACCACGGCTGAGTGCCAGCATCCCAAAAGAAATTGCACCTATAATTGCCACTAGGCTCCAGACCAGCTTGGAGGGAAGCGTAGATTTCGCTTGCATTGTGTCCATTCTTAACCTCTCAATAAATAACTACAGCATTTTTATATTGTTATGTACTGTTCTCTGCGTAATCCTTGTGACTCTACTCCTCCTTTAATTTTTTTCCTCTTATACTTTCGCATAAAAAAAGGGATGATTTACATCATCCCTTCGATAATAGTTTATTTTTTAACTATTATGCACGCTCTAAATACTCACCAGTACGAGTATCTACACGAACGCTTTCTTCTTGCTGAACAAATAACGGCACACGAACAACCGCACCTGTTTCAAGCTTAGCTGGTTTACCGCCACCGCCAGAAGTATCACCGCGTACGCCTGGATCAGTTTCAACAATTTTTAATACTACGAAGTTCGGCGGGTTTACTGTTAAAGGAACGCCGTTGAACAACATAATTGTACATTTTTCATTTGAATCATCTTTTAACCATTTAGCAGCATCGCCCATTGCAGTTTTGTCTGCAGCGATTTGCTCAAAAGATACAGGATCCATGAAATTCCACATTTCACCATCGTTGTATAGATAATCCATTTCAACTTCAACAATATCAGCAGCTTCTAAAGAGTCACCTGATTTGAAAGTTTTTTCTAATACTTTACCGGTTTTAAGGTTACGTAATTTTACACGGTTGAACGCTTGACCTTTACCTGGTTTTACATATTCGTTTTCCATGATTGAACATGGGTTACCATCAAGCATAACCTTAAGGCCTGCTTTGAAATCATTTGTAGAATAATAGGCCATGAAAGGCACACTCCAAACTTAACAAGTCAACTATGCGATATAATGCGTTGTTGCATTATCTTAATCGTGTCAAATGATAAACTATTTATACCAAGAGCAAAACTGGCAATCTCAACTGAGTGACCTTATTACTGATCCTTCTGAATTGCTAAGCCTACTCGAGTTATCCTCAGAACAGCTATTATCGGGTGCGATTCTGGCTTCTGAAAAGTTTAAATTGCGTGTTCCTCGCGCGTTCGTCGGAAAAATGAACGCTAAAAACCCGCTTGACCCGCTTTTGCTACAAGTATTACCTCATCATTTAGAGCTTGAAGAACATCCTGAGTTTGTCACTGACCCATTGGGTGAAGAAGCAGCAAATCAATTACCGGGTGTATTACATAAATATAAGTCGCGCTTTTTACTGACTTTGACAGGCGCTTGCGCCGTTCATTGTCGTTATTGCTTCCGTCGCCATTTCCCCTATCAAGAAAACTTACCGAAAAATGAAGACTGGCTAAATATTAAAAATTATATTGAAGCAAACCCGAACATCAATGAAATCATTTTAAGTGGTGGCGACCCCCTTACACTTTCTAACCGTAAATTGGCACTTTGGTTAGAACGCCTATCATCTCTCAAACAAATTAAGATTCTGAGAATTCATTCACGAGTCCCTATTGTCATTCCTAACCGGATCGACGAAGAGCTGATTTCTTTATTAAAAAACAGTAGGCTGCGTATAGTTCTGGTGGTACACTCAAATCATGCTTCTGAACTCGATGACTTCACTTGTTCAAAATTGTTGCAGTTATCTGACCATCATATTACTGTACTGAATCAGGCAGTATTGCTAAAAGGTGTGAATGATTCTGCACAGACCTTAGTCGATTTAAGTTATCGTTTATTTGAAGCTCGCGTTATGCCTTATTACTTACATGTTTTAGATAAAGTAAAAGGTGCACAACATTTTGATTTAGATTCATCTGAGATAGATGAGATCTATCGTGACGTGTTAGCGAACCTACCGGGGTATTTGGTTCCTAAACTTGTCAGGGAAATTGCGGGCGAAAAGAATAAAACACCGCTTTTTGGGGCCACAACATTTTGAGTTATATAATAAGTGATGATGAATAATGCGCTGTCAGACATTTTTCACAATCAAACCGCACTCACTCGTGAACGGTTAAGCTTTTGTGAAGCCAAAATTAAAGATCTTAATGAATGGGTCACTACCCTTTCTATTATGCAACTCGGTGATACGTCAAAAGCATTATTCACAGCCATTTTAGAACTCAATGAATTAAAATGTAGTGAGACTCTACGTTTTGATCTCATACAAACGCTCCATCCAACCATTAATAATGTGCTCGCGAGCCTAGAAAAAAACTTCTTTAACCAAGGTGTTATTAGTACAGATCGTAATGAACATATTATTGAATTAGCAATGTTGCTCCGCTGCTATTTCGCCAGTATTTATTTGAATATTGCGCAAAATAGTCATGAGCAACTACAGCATCAAAAGTTTTCACTCTTTGCTTATAAGCAAAAAAAGAATTTGCAAACGGCGCGTACTCTATCGACTTTTCATGCTTTAAAGCAGTTAACGAGTCTTCTATATCAGCAGCATATGCTCTATAGCGAGCCTCTTAAAGGACAATGGTTAATTGCACATCAGCTCTATGAAACCGCTGTTCAACACAAATACCATCTGACAAATATCAATCATATTCAGGGCATCCACCACCCGCTAGCAAATATCACTCAGGCCTATGCTCAACTGATTTTGCTCGATATTTTAAATACCAACCAGATTCGTCAGTCAGAAATTCAGGCATTATTTCAATGTAGTTTTGACTGGGCAAGAATGATTCATATTTTGCCGAAAGATACCGCATTAACAAAATACGTCGTCGACCCAAATAAAGATCATCCACCTGTTTATAATACCAAGCGTAGCTCTAATTTTAATCCGAGCATTTTTATAGGTACGCAAGCCTTACTTGAGCATGTCACTGCAACCATGCATAAAAATGCTCAATATATTTCTAAGAATGAAAAGTTTTATTTAAGCCCAGCTTTAAAGTTTCATGTTCAAACGATTTTAGGAACCACAGCTCAACGTCGTCATGAACGTTATGAGTACAATGCAGAGCTACAAATTTGTTTTGGTTTAAGCACTGCTCACTTCTATCTATCAAAAGCAAAGAACTTTGAAGAAACATTACAGCTTAACCATAACTATAACTTGCAAAGCGAATCTAAAGTTTTATCTAACTTAGAGAAAAAAGAACAACAAACAAGCTCCTATCAACGCTTGAGTCGTGAGAGCAAAACCATTTATCAAACCACTGTTCTTGATATTAGTGTCAATGGATACCGTATTAAATGGTCTGGCGAAGCACCGAAAAACTTAAGAACCGGTGAATACATTTTAGTTAAAGAGACTTTGCACGGACAATGGCGCGGTGGCGTGATTCGCTGGATTAAGCAATCAACTGAAAAATCTCTAGAGTTAGGTTTAGAGATCTTGTCACAAGCCATGTTCCCTTGCGCAGTGCATATTCAAGCTGAGCGCCATACTCGCAACTATCATCCCGCACTATTACTACAAACACAAAATCTAGAAGAAATACAAAACACGCTTATTTTACCGGGCTCTCAAATTTTTAGAGAGCAACAAACAATTCATTTACGATTGGGGACAGAAGAAATCAAAGTGTATCTACTCAAAGCACAACTCATTACGCAAAGTTTTATTCAATTTCATTTCGAACTTTTGAATGAGCAGCAACAAGGCCTGCTTGATCAGTTCATGATGAAAAAGGGTAATAACTCTAGCAGCCAAGATTTATGGGAAGCACTAAAGTGAGAAACTCTTTATTATCTAAAAAGTTAAAACGTACTGAAACACGTTTACTCATTATTGATGACAACCAGCTACGTTATAACCAGATTTTAAATTTATTATTGGGGAATGATTATCAAGTTCAGGCATTATTACTTGATGATTTAAAAAGTTTTGAAAAACAGTTAAATACGCCGTGGGATGCTATTATTTTTGGTCGCGCTTATGACCTAAAAATTGAACAAACTCTCTCCCTCATTCAAGCATCTGAGCAGCCAAATTTACCTGTTTTATTATTACAACCTGAAGATTATCAACCTCAGCAATATCAGGCTTATATTCAAAAAGGCATTTATGATGTAGTTCCATTAGAACCATTAGATTATTTTTATATCACTCTTATTCGGACCTTGTCATATAGCCAGTTATTACAAACCGAACAACGTCTGACCAATGAGTTAGAAACGATTCACTCCCATACACAAACATTGGTCAATAACAGCCATAAAGCAGTTGCCCTTTTTCAAGAAGGCATGCATGTCAAAGCAAATACAGAATATCTCAACCTTTTTGGCTTTAAACAAGAAGATGAGATTATCGGCCTGCCTATCTTAGATGTTTTACAGCCTAATGATTTAAATGTTTTTAAACAAAGATTTAAGAAAATTTCATTAGGCCAATTTGATCAGGCACGTTTTGAAATTCAAAGCCAACATGCAGCAATTTCAGGTAATAAGGCGCTAAAACTAGAGTTTATTCCTAGTCAGGAAGAAGATGCCGTACAGTTGACCATTGACTACCAACTGGATTTGGCAACACCAGCAAATACACTCTTTTCCGAAAAGAGTGATGGTGTACAAACAGCTTGGCAACAAATTAATCGACATCTATCGACCTACCCTGCTCAAGCCAATGCATTAATTTTATTTCGCTTAAATCAGTGCCCAGAACGAGTATTTCAACAAGATTGGCAAACCCCTGCACAATATTTCAACCAGTTACAAAGTTTCTTAAAAGAGCACGCACAAATACCGATTTTCAATCTTGAATTGGGCGCGTATGTTGGCGTTTTACAAGCTGAAAACAGTAGTGTGCTTAACTCTCAACTGGTTAGTCTGCAAAGTTTGCAGAAAGAGCATTTATTAAAGATTAATGAGTTTAACTACTCGGTCCAGTTTAAGCTGAGTTATGCCCCAATAACTGAACCTTTAAATGAAGATAGCTTTACAAAATTACTTGATCAAACTCATCAGCAAGAGTTACCTAAGGCAAAGTCAGAAATTGAGTTAGCACCAACGATTGATATTGTCGCTGCTGAGCCTGCCAGCTCACCTATATCGCTTGATCTAAGCCTTCAACACGTTGATGCTCCTCTGCAATCATCTGTATTACAGCAATTAAAGCAACAACTAGCCCGAAGTGAAATTCATTTAAAATATCAGCAGATCTACGACAAGCATGATCAGGAAACTCATAACTATGAAGTGACTAGTGGTTTTATTAGCGATGAACAATGGTATGACATAAATGACTTAGCTGAATTAAGAGAAGACAGTGAGCTTTCTATTCAATTAGACCGCTGGATTTTGGTTGAGGCGTGTAAGCAACTACATAATTTTATTACTCAGTACCCTAAAGCTAAACTGATTATCAACCTGAATATTGATATCTTGCTCAAAGATAAGTCATTCCCTGAGTTGATTTCAAAACTACTCACCATTATTGGTAGCAAGCTTGAAAGCCCATTGGTTTTACAATTTTCAGAACAAGCGATTCAGCCTCATCTTGCAATTGCCCAGCAACACATTGCTCGCCTACGTCAACATGGCGCAGAAGTTTCAATTCGGGATTTCTCTTCTTCTATGTATAGCGAATCAATATTGCAACAACTTGATGTTCAATATTTAAAACTGCAATCGAAGAAAACCGAGCTGTTAAACTCAGATGATGGGCTAGTTCGCTTACAAGAAAAGGTTCTGAACTATTTGACTGTAAAACCAGTCGGGATTTTACTGAGTGAACTTAATGACATGAACTCATTTGCAAATGCTTGGAATGTAGAAGCTCGTTTCTTGCAAGGCCAATATTTTCAGAAAAAACTTGATCGTTTAACGGACGTACAAGACCAATAATGGGCTGGTACGCTAAAAACAAAAAACGGGCATAAAGCCCGTTTTTTGTTTCGTGTCGCAGTATTAACGCTTGATAGAGCGAGACATACCAGCAAAACGTTGTTTGAATTTGTCGATACGACCACCAGTGTCTACATTCTTTTGCTTACCAGTGTAGAATGGGTGGCAAGCTGAACATACGTCAAGGTAGATAGTTTCTTTACCTAAAGCAGAACGAGTTTCGATTACGTTACCGCAAGAACAAGTTGCAACTAATTTTTCATATTTTGGGTGAATATCGGCGCGCATCGTCGATTACTCCTAATTGGAAGAAAGGCTTAAGCTGTCATCGCAATTGATCACTCTCAACTTCAGTTGAGGACAGGCTCAAAATGAGCAGATCAACACCACAACAGACCATTCTTTTGGCCCACCGAAACCTCTAGGGTTAGAGCTAAGCACAACAAGTGGGCAACATTATACATCAAATAATTTCTTTTTGCGAATTAATCTTTCGATTTAGCCCAGTAATTTGCGATCACCCCACACACCATTAATTGGATTTGGTGAAAGATCATAATAGGTAACACAATCATACCTAAAGGCTGACCAATAAATAAGATTTGCGCCATTGGAACACCACTTGCCAAAGTCTTTTTTGAACTACAAAAGAAAACCGTGACTTGATCTGCTCGGTTAAAACCTAAAGCACGCGGTAGGTAAAGTGCTAATAGCATAATGACCGTTAAAAGCACTGAACATGCAATTGTGAGAATGAGTAAAGTTTTCCAGCTCACTTGATGCCAAAGCCCTGCAACCACAGCCCCACTAAATGCACCATACACCACCATCAAAATTGAACCTTGATCGAATGCTTTAACAATACTTGGAACTTTTGCCATATAAGGGAAAATATAAGGGCGTAATAATTGACCTAAAATAAATGGTACTAACAGTAATAATGTAATTTGTATAATTGAAGCTGTTGGATCGAACCCATGTTGGCTTTGACCTAAAATAAAAAAGCTCACCAATACTGGTGTAATAAACATACCAATCAAATTGGAAAAAGATGCACTACACACCGCTCCAGCCACATTCCCTTTTGCCACTGATGTAAATGCAATAGAAGATTGAACTGTAGAGGGCAAAAAGCACATAAACAAAAAACCCCAGTACAACTGTTGACCTAATAGAGGTAACAGAATTGGCTTAGCCAATAAACCAATTACTGGAAAAATAAAGAAAGTAAATGCAAAGACAAGTACATGCATTTTCCAATGCAAAATGCCTTCAATCACCGCCTCTCTTGATAGTTTCGCACCATGTAAAAAGAATAAAATTGCAATCGCGACTGTGGTCAGTGTATTGAAATATTGTGCAGCTTGACCACTGACTGGAAAGAATGTTGCGAGTAGTACCATTCCAACCAATAAAATTGTAAATCGATCAAGCGCCAATAACTTCAGCATAGCCATATCCTATGATTATTTTAGATAAATAAAAAACCCAGTTGATAAATTGACCATTTGGTCAAGCCTTCATCATACTGGGCTAAAAAAATAAAGCTAGACTTTTAAGAACTAAATCTTAAAGCATCACAGTCAATTTTTAGTTATTTGTTGCATTAGCATCTTGTTGAATCAATTCGACTTTATAGCCGTCCGGATCTTCAACAAATGCGATCACGGTAACACCACCTTTCATTGGACCCGCTTCACGCACAACTTTGCCACCACGTGCTTTAATTTCTTCACACGCTTTGTAAGCATCATCAACACCAATGGCAATATGACCATAAGCATTGCCTAAATCATAACTTGATGTATCCCAGTTATGAGTAAGCTCAAGCACGGTATTGGTTTCTTCATGGCCATAGCCAACAAATGCCAGTGTAAAGCGCCCTTCTTCATAATCACGCTTACGAAGTAACTTCATCCCTAATACTTCGGTATAGAACTTTAAAGATTGTTCTAGATTGCCTACTCGCAACATTGTATGAAGCATTCGCATGTCTATTCACCTGCCTTTTCTGATTCATGTGCTTGATGATCTTTTAGCAGTTTTCCAACCCAAACCACTAAGATCAAGATTGGAATACCAATAAGAGTTGTCATCAAAAAGAATTTTGGGTAACCAATATTACTCACTATGGTACCTGAATATCCACCCAAAAGTTTTGGTGTAAGTGTCATGAGTGAACTAAAGATTGCATATTGAACAGCTGTGAACGAAACACTGGTTAAACTTGAAAGGAATGCAATAAATGCTGCACCAGCCAAACCAGAAGCCAAATTATCGACAATAATGGCAAAATAAAGCCATAAAGAACTATATGGTTTAATGACCTTACCGCTAATTTCAACTGTTTGACCAGAAAGCGGATCAATATACGATATCGGCTCAATATTCACATCAAGTTCACTTGGTGCTTTTAGATTTGGGTTAACAGCATATGGATGAGATGCAGAAAGTATTTTTTGTTCACCCTCTATTACAGCTACATGAAGCTCTTTACTAGTCGATGCGACTAATTTTTTCGCATCAATGGCTGCACTAAAAACACCTTTTTGATCAGTCATTTTTGCATCAAAATTTTGCCCATCAAGACTAATAATAATTTTTTGGGTAGGAGTTAAAGCTTGACCAAAATATTGTCCACGGACGACAACACTTCCCTCTCCCTCTTTAAGTGAAACCTGATCATTCCCCATGACAGGTAAAATTTGTAGAGGTAATTTAGCTGACTCAGCCGTAAGTAATGGCTGAGTACGGATGACAGGTGCTACATCAGTTTGTGCAGCATAAGCAGCTTTTACTTCGATTTGTTTTGTTCCGCTAAAAGCAGAGCTTGGGACTTCTAATTTCCATAACCCGACTTCATCTGGCTTGACTTGATAGCTATGTCCACCAACTTTTACGTCTACCATATCTAAAGGCTGACCAGATTTTACCAGTCCAATAAAAATTAAATTGGTAGAGCTTGCCAAAACAGCACCAACAAACATGAGCTTCATAATGTTGATGCGCTGTGCTAGAAGTCCGCCTAAGAAACCGCCGACTAAACTAAATAACACACCATAGATTTTTACTGCTTCTGCAATTTGTTCTTTACTAAAGTTTAGGTCTTGGTAAAACACATTAGAGATGACGCCAGCAATAATATCTGAAATACGGAAGAAACCAATAAGTAGCAACAACACTAATGCAAGCTTGACACCATAACGTTTAAAGAAATCAAGAATTGGTGCAATCCACGTCTCTTTAGCCATTTGCTGGTTAACCACACCGATTTTAACGAGTAGGTAGCCCACAAAAATAGCTGCCCCAGTTGCTGTTAAAAATCTTAGTGCTTCTAAGCCAAATAATGCAGCACTGTCTTTAATATTGCCAGCTTGTGAAATTGCTTCGGTAACTTGCCCCGAATAAATATAAGTCACTACGAATGAAATAACGGCAATAAAAAATACGATAACCAAACGGTAGTAATCACTACTCTTATAGTTTTTATAAACACGATTTACCTGAGGTTCACGAACAAGCAGAGTCGTTACAATACCCACCAACATCACGGCGGCCATAGTTAGGTAAGTCGTTTTCCAAGCTTCGTAAATGTAATTACCTTTAGCCGTTCCCAAGTGGGCAGCTAAAAATAATGCTCCCGCTCCAGCCACAATCATCCCAATTCGGTAACCCGCATTATAGGTAGATGCCAATACCGTTTGCATTTCTGTTTCTGCTAATTCAATACGGTAAGCATCAATTACAATATCTTGGGTCGCTGCCGAGAAACCAAGTAATACCGCACCTACCGCCATTTGAACAAGATAACTTTGACCTAAAGCAGGATCAGAGAAAGCCATAATACAAATAGCCAAAACGATCAAACACTGTGCAATCAATAACCAAGCTCGTCTTCGGCCTAACATCTTGGTTAAGACTGGCACAGGTAGCTCATCAATAAGAGGAGCCCATACGAATTTAAAAGAGTAACCAAGAGCCGCCCAGCTAAAAAAAGTGACTGCACTTTTATCAATGCCCGCCTCACCAAGCCATAAAGAAAGGCTTGAGAAAATTAATAAAATTGGAATTCCGGCAGAAAAACCCAGAAACAGCATAATTAATGCACGGCGATCTAAAAATGCTTTAAAAGCCGAGACCCAACCCGAAGCTTGTGTGGTCATTCGTTTTTTATTTTCCATAAATTATAAATGTGCCTATTCAAACTCTTCTTACAATTGCTTTCAAGATTCTTTATGCAATCAATTTTGTTTTGGCGATAAAAACGGCAAGTTTGCTTGATATTTTATGCTAAACCTGTATACCTTTAAGCTTCAACCTTCGTTTTCTTTTGCTGGATATCAACAGTGACACAAAAACTTGATCAAGTGACTATCTCAACTTTATCACTCGCTAAAACAAACACCACAAACGTCACAGTAAATGCATTTCCTTCAGCTTTTGAGCAACCTGATATAAAAATGACCTTAGATAAGACAGCCTTAAAACCCGAACAACTAACACATATTCCAGATTTTGAAAAAATTCCAGCTTCAACCAAACGCATCAAACCGCTTAATAACTTTTTAGGTCAAGATCGTGCTAAAGCATCTGTAGAGGCAGGAATTTCTTTGCCCTATTCAGGCTATAACATATTTGCTGTAGGAACTGCCGGTTTAGGCAAACGTACTATGATTAAACGTTTGCTACAGCAACACGCCAAAACGATGCCAACACCTGATGACTGGGTGTATGTCTATAATTTTAAACAAGCACGTCAACCGATTGCGCTGCGTTTTCCAGCGGGTCAAGGAACAAAGTTTCAACAAGCACTTCATCAAGCTTGGCAAATTATTTTAAAACAGCTCGAACGTCGTTTTAGCGCCGAGACTTACCATAATCGTATTGAAAGAATTCGTCAGGAAACTGGAGATGAGCAGCAAGAAGCGCTTGTCGAGTTAACCAAAGAAGGCGAAGAGCTCGACTTAAAACTCATCTCTCGCAATGAAAAGCATGGCTTTGTACCTGTGCAGTTAAAAGATGATCAGGTTCAAGAGCTCACCCAAACAGAAATTGATGCACTTAATAGTAAGCAACGTGCCGAAATTGCAGCCAATATCCGCTACATGGATAAAAAGCTGGAACGTCTTGGCTTACATTTAGGTGATTTAGAAGATGATGCTCGCGACAAAGTATCTGTTTTAAATCGCGATATTGCAACACAAGTCGTTATGCCAAGAATGGACCTTATTTTAAATAAATATGGTCAGGTTAAAGGGCTTGAAGATTATTTAAAACAATATGCTCAAGATATTATTGAGAATGTTGAACTAATTTTAGAACAAGATGAAGACGACTTTGCTCCTTCAATGTTCAATCGTGTACCCGCACGTTATCAAGCCAATGTAATTGTAGCGAACAAGCCAAACAGTGGCGCTCCTGTTATCTTTGAAGATTTTCCAACGCATTATAATTTGCTAGGTCATGTTGAACAGCTCACTCATAACGGCACAATTACCACAGATTTCACCTTAATTCGTCCTGGTTCTTTGCATCAAGCCAATGGTGGTTTTTTAATGCTGGAGGCGGAGCAGTTATTAGAACAACCTTATGCGTGGCAAGGTTTAAAACGCGCTCTTAAATCTGGACAGCTTAGATTGTCTTCACTCGAACACATGCTCACCTTAACAGGCAGCATTTCGATTGAACCGGCGGCAATCCCACTCGACATTAAAGTGATTTTAATGGCTGAGCCTGAAATTTATTATGAAATTTTGGAGTTAGAACCAGAGCTTGGCAGTGTCTTTAAAATTCGTGCAGATTTTACCGATACCCTGCAACGTAACGAAACCAATGAACAAGCTTATATGCAGTTGATTGCTGACTACGTACAAGCCGATAAATTATTACCGTTTGACCGTAGTGCTTTGGCTGCTCTATTAACTGATTCTAGCCGACAAGCAGAAGATCAAAGCTCATTATCATTGCATGCTTCTACTTTGGGTGATCTCATTCGAGAAGCACATCACCATGCGTTTAAAGCTGATGATAAGATCGTTACTGAACAACATATCAACCTAGCGCTACAACACCGACAATATCGCTTAGGCTATTTAAGAGAGCTTTACTGGCAAGATCTTTCTCGTGGTACTCAATTAATTGAGACTTCAGGTTACCGTCTAGGTCAGATCAATGCCCTCTCCGTTATTCATTATGCAGATGTTGAATTTGGTTTACCTTCACGTTTGACGGCATCTGTTTATCAAGGTGGCGGTGATATTCTTGATATTGAGCGTAGTGTAGAGCTCGGGGGCTCACTGCATGCCAAAGGCGTGTTGCTGATGTCTAGCTTCTTAAAAGCTCACTTTGGTCGTGAACAAATTTTGCACTTCTCTGCTGCGCTTGCATTTGAACAAAGCTACGGCCAAGTCGATGGTGATAGCGCAACTGTAGCTGAGCTTTCAGCATTGATTTCTGCAATTAGCCAGTTACCAATTGATCAATCTTGGGCAATTACTGGATCAATGAACCAGTTAGGACAAGTTCAGCCAATTGGGGGTGTAAATGCAAAGATTGAAGGCTTCTATGATGCTTGTAAATTACAAGGGCTAACGGGTAAGCAAGGTGTCATTATTCCTCGTCAAAACATGCAGCATTTAATGTTACGCCAAGATGTAATCGATGCTGTTCGAAGCGGCCAATTCCATATTCATGCGATTGACACGATTGATCAGGCACTTGAAATCTTAATGGCTCGCCCAGTAGGTACACTTGATAAAAAAGGTAAATACAGCAAACATTCAATTTATGCGGCCGTAATGGAACAACTTGAGTACTGGCAAGCGATTGAAGATGGTGCTGAAGTTGAAGAGGAACCAAAAAAGAAAAAGAAAAATAAGAAAAAAATTAAGAAGCATGAAGAACTTACTGCAGAAGATCTACCGCAAGAAAGTGTAGAGGAAGTTGCAACCTTAAAACAAAAGTAATAAAAAAGGGCCTGTAATAAACAGGCCCTTTTTAGTCTTAGAAAATTAGCGGACGATTTGGATCGCTCGCCCTCCTGCTAACTGACTAAAATATTGTTTAAGTGCTTCAACACAGCGCTGAATTTTCATGGGTTGTTGATCATGCTTGGCAACTTCTGCATACAACGTAAAAGTTGGCAATTTCCAATCAGGCATGAGTTCAATCAAAGAGCCATTTTTTAACTCTTTTTGAGCATCTAAATATAAAATTCGGGCAATTCCATGGCCTTGCTGACATAACGCTTTTGCAACTTGTAAATTATTGCTCTGCAAACGGCTTTGCATTTCAACATTAAGCGTTTCACCCGTTTTTACATGCTGAAAATGGAAATTGTGTGATTCATTCATTACATTAATCGACAACAGCTCGTGATCTCTTAAATCATGAGGATGCACAATTGGACTCGATTGATTTAGATAACTTGGAGAAGCTACTAAAATTTGATCGACAAAAGCCATTGGAATGACAGAGCTACTTTCTTCTACCGGAGTAGAACTCATGCGTACTGCAATATCAATTCGTTCTTCAATTAAGTCGATATAACGATGCCCAACTTCAAAATGCACAGATAAACCGCGATGAGCTGACATCCAGTGAGATAATGCAGGAATGAGGTGTTGAACTGCTAAATCAGGAGTTGTTGCAATACGCAAATCCCCAATTAAGTCATCCCTCAATTCATTAATTCTGATTTTTCCCCTTTCAGCAGCTGCCAACATTTCTTGACAGCTTGAAAAAAAAGCCTGTCCGGCTTCTGTCAAACTAAGTTTACGAGTGGAACGGTGTAATAGAATTACGTCCATTTCATGCTCAAGGGAGCGAATCTGCTGGCTCACCGCACTTGTTGTAATTCCTAATTCACGTGCCGCACCACTGAATGAACTTTTTTCAACCACACAAGCAAAAACACCCATCGCACGAAGCTGATCTAACATAGGTTTCCTCAAATCTAATTCTAAATTTATAAAAAAATGCTTATTGTTGTAATGAAAGCAACCAATTATATTATACGAGGAAACCTAAGTTTTATGCATTAGCTATTTTGGTAAAAGATTTATAGGATTAATTGGTTTTCCATCCAGACGGATCTGGAACTCAAGCATGACCTGAGATGCCCCAGTAGAACCCATTTCGGCAATTTTTTGTCCAGCAGTTACATTGTCACCGCTTTTCACCAACATCTTGCTATTGTGAGCATAGGCACTGATATAACCATCAATATGCTTAATTAAAACCAGATTACCGTATTCTTTTAAGCCATCGGCTGCGTAGACAACTTGACCATCCGCTGCGGCATAAATAGGATCGCCCTGATTTCCACCATAACGGATTCCTTTGACATTATTTGCCAAATTAAAGCCTTGAATCACGGGTCCATTGGTCGGTTTTATCCAGCGTAAGCTAGAATTTGGTGCAACCGAAGTCACTGTCGTATTTGTTGACGGTGCAGTCGTTGCAGGCGGAGTTACTGGGGTAACAGGTTGTGTAGTTGGTAAAGCAATCGTTTGACGCTTGATTTGCTCAGGCTGCGCCATAACTTGTGTAGATACCGTTCTTGGTGAAGAACCTTTCTTCAAACGCAAAGACTGATTAACATAAATACGATATGGTGCAGGAATATCATTCATTTCGG
Organism: Acinetobacter pittii; assembly: GCF_034067285.1. Classification (NCBI taxonomy): domain Bacteria; kingdom Pseudomonadati; phylum Pseudomonadota; class Gammaproteobacteria; order Moraxellales; family Moraxellaceae; genus Acinetobacter; species Acinetobacter pittii. The sequence goes on along the minus strand of NZ_CP139286.1, from coordinate 1,047,625 downwards.
CAATACTGATATAGTCCAGACCATAACGCATTGCGATACCACTTAAAGTATCACCTGAACGAACTGTGTAATAGTTAGGGGCCATTGCATAGCGAGAACTATTATTAATTTGTGGTTTAGAAGCACATCCCGCCATAACCGCAGTAAAGCCTACTGCTATAGACAACATCATAATTTTCATTATTTTGTCTTTTTGGATATGCACTCTGCTTTGTTGCCCAATTAAATGCATTGATCTCCCTCACTAAATGCTACAAATCATTTCGGCTAAGAGTACCAAAAAAGTAAGAGGAAACACGTTCCTCTTTTTCTTTATTCACAAAGTTATAACATTTGAAGCAGATTATTGACTCAAACTGAGCTGTAAATCTTCTAAAACGGCGTAATTTGTTGCATCCATTTGAATCGGTGTAACACTTACATAACCATTTGCAACCGCAAAGAAATCAGATTGAATCTGACTTGAAACACGCTGCGGATCTGTAACCGCCTCACCTGCTAAACCAATCCAGTAAACTTGACGACCTCGTGGATCGACGTGACTAGTAATTGGTTTAGATTGAGCACGACGTCCTTGATACGTAATCTGTGCTCCTTTTAACTGTGGCACATCAGGAATATTGACATTAAAGATATGTCTTGGCGGCAAAGCTGGTAAACCACTTGCGATAAAATCATGTACCCACTGCGCTGCCTGAGCATAATCTTCTTTATTGTTATAGGCACGCACATCAGGACCTGCTAAAGACACGGCAATTGCGGGTTGTTTCATTAAACGGCCTTCAAATGCAGCCCCTACCGTTCCTGAATATAAAACGTCATCACCCAAGTTTGCGCCACTATTGATTCCGCTTACGACCAAATCGAACTCAAAATCAAACAAACCATTCATGGATAAATAAACACAATCTGCTGGTGTACCGTTTACTGCCCAGACATCTTCGGCAATTTGAATTGGGCGTAATGGTCGATCCAATGTTAATGCACTAGAGAAACCACTTCTTTCACTTTCCGGTGCAACCACAACCACGCGTCCAAGCGGTCTTAATGCTTCAGCTAAAGCCTGTATACCTGGCGCAAAAACACCATCATCATTCGCAATTAAAATATTCACTAAAATCTTTCTCTACAAATAAACCTAAAGGTTTTCACAATTGAATTATTTGTTGAATTATATATATTTATGCCTCCATAGCATTATAAAATTGTGAAAAAATGAAAACTTTCGCTCCTTTTTTTCAAGTATTGGGGATCAGTATCACATTGTGTACGCAAGCGGTTTTTGCAGATGAGGATATCTCAACACAAGAGGCTGATAGCTTAATTAAAGATGACATTGCCGCAACGCAAGTTTTACAGGAAATCTGCCCAGCTTTCGTCGCAAAAAATAAAAAGCTTGAATCAAATGCTCAAAAAATTATTGCAATGTATCTAAGTGGTTATTCAAATAAATCAATGACCTTAAATACTCTACAAAACGATGCTGAGTTTAAAACTCTATTAAATGAAGCACGTCTTGCGGCAAAACAAATGGACCATCATGAACAACATGAGCTCTGCGAAGAGATCGTCAATTATAAAGAATGATCTTGCTATTTTTAGATATAGAGATTTATTCATTTTTGGTTTTCTGCTTGGTATTAAGCAGAAAACCAACATAACAATACATTTTTTCCATTTTTTTAAAATCTAAATTGGTTAAGCTAACCGCATATTTAAAAATTTTATTTTGAGTTATCGATGTTTATGAAGAAAAGCTTAGTTCAATCGCTCTCTTTGGTTTTACTTATGAGCATGGCAACAGTTGGTTTCGCTGCTGATAAGAAGAAAACAACTGAGAAGAAAACCGAAAATGAAAATGTTGTTGAAGTGACTCCACAACAAGGCACAACTCCTGAAGAATTAGCTGCAATTCAAGTACTTTCTGAAATTTGCCCAAGTTTGATTGGTAAAAAAGATACCGATTTTGCTCAAGGCTATGAACGCTTAGTGAAAGACTATCTACCAAATGAAGCGGATGCCGTTTCTGCATTAGAAAAACGTAGCAAAGACAAAGGTTTCAAAAAATACTTAAAAGAAGCGCGTAAAGATGCAAAAGCTGCGGGTGATGAGCAAAACACTTTAGTTTGCCAAGACGTGAAAGCATATCAATCGCAAAACTAAATTAGTAAAAAACTCTTGAGTTACAATACTGTTTGAAAAAGCCGACTTCCCCCATAGAAGTCGGCTTTGCTTTATCCTAAAATGCTAGGCTCTTCTGCTTCATACAAGATATTGGAATTACCTAGAATGACTCGAAAAAGCGCTATTGCTGCACTACTCCTCTTACCAAGTTTTTCTTATGCAGCAACTGTCTTATCAGCTCCGCCAGAATTAAATAATAAGTCTTATGTATTAATGGATTATGAGACAGGACAAATTCTCGCTTCTAAAAATGAAAACGAAAAGCTTGCACCTGCTTCTATGACAAAAATGATGACCAGTTACATCATTGAACAAAAATTATTAAAAGGTGAACTGACTGAAAATGAGCAGGTTCGTATGAACGAGTCTGCGTGGTGTAAAGGAAGTAGTTCTGAATCATGTATGTATGTCCCTTTAAACGGTACAGCGACTGTTCTAGAAATGCTCCGCGGTATTATTATTCAGTCAGGTAATGATGCATCGAAAGCAATGGCTGAACATATTGCCGGAAATGAAGGCACGTTTGCTCATATGATGAATCAGGAAGCAAAACGTATCGGCATGGTAAACACTCAGTTTATTAACTCAACCGGTATGCCTGCTGAAGGTCACTATTCAACTGCAAAAGATATGGCTGTCTTAGCGCAACATATTATTAAAGACAGTTCAAAATACTATCCAATTTACTCTGAAAAAGAATTTACTTTTAATGGTATTAAACAAGGTAACCGTAATGCCTTGCTTTACACAGACCCAAGTGTAGATGGTTTAAAAACAGGCCATACAGATGAAGCGGGCTACTGCTTAACAACGTCAAGTAAACGTGGTCCAATGCGTTTAATTTCAGTGATTTTTGGTACGCCAAGCATGTCTGAACGTGCAGACCAAACTCGTACCTTACTGGCTTGGGGTTTTGCTAACTTTGAAACTGCAAATGTTCAACCAGCGAATCAAGTTCTTGCAAAAGCAAAAGTTTGGTTTGGTAAAGAAGATGAAGTTCAAGTTGGTTTGGCTGAAAACTTTAGTGTGACTATGCCTAAAGGTAAAGCTGATGGCATTAAAACTCAGTTAGTGGTTCAACCTAACTTAAATGCACCACTTCAAAAAGGTCAGGTTGTGGGCAAACTTGTTGCTAGCCTAGATGGCAAAGTAATTGCTGAAAAGCCTTTAGTTGCATTAAAGCCAGTTGAAGAAGCAAGCTTCTTTGCTCGTTTAATCGACCATATCAAACAATTCTTTAGCAACTTATTCTAATTTTTGAATAGGTGAATTAAGCACTCATGCTATTTAGCCTGAGTGCTTTTTTATTTTATAATTCGACTAAATTTTATTTTGATACTCATCATGGCAAAGAACATTCGTCCTTATCTTGAACACCACCCTCAAGTAGATGCAACCTGTTATATCGATGACATGGCTGTTGTGGTTGGTGACGTTAGCTTAGCTGAAAATGTTTCTGTCTGGCCTTTTGCAGTCATCCGTGGTGACGTAAATAGTATTCAAATTGGTAAAAACAGCAACGTACAAGACCATTGTATGTTGCACGTTAGCCATAAAAATGATGCAAAACCGAATGGTTCACCTCTAATTATTGGTGAAGATGTAACCGTTGGCCACCACGTAACTTTACATGGCTGTACTATCGGTAACCGTGTTTTAGTCGGAATTAACACTGTTATTCTAGATGACGTGATTATTGAAGATGATGTAATGATTGGGGCAGGCAGTTTAGTGCCACCACGCAAAGTCTTAAAAAGTGGTTATCTCTATGTAGGAAGCCCTGTACAACAAGTGCGCCCACTGACTGAAAAAGAACTCGCATTTCTTCCTTATTCAGCAAGACATTATGTAAAAGTGCAAAATAATCATAAAGCTGCACAGGCAAATCAAGATTAATTATCCATCTTGATTGTAAGTAGTAAAAGTTCTGTTTTTTAAACGATATGGTTTTGTAGTATTGCTCATATCGTTTAGCAGATCACCGTAGCCAAAAACCCCTAAATTTCGTATTATACGTCTTTTAAATCATGGTGCTTTTTTATGGCCGCATGGACTCCTCATGTCACTGTTGCTACAGTCGTAGAAAAAGACGGACGCTATCTTTTTGTAGAAGAGCATAGCGAAGGTTTTGTACACACAGTATTTAACCAACCTGCCGGTCATGTGGAATGTGGCGAGTCATTAACAGAAGCTGCTATTCGTGAAACCTTAGAAGAAACAGGGCATCATGTTGAAATTGATGCCTTGCTTGGTATTTATACTTATACCCCACCCATGTTTCCCGATCGCACATATTACCGCTTCTGTTTTTTAGCGCATGTGACTCAAGTTGAAAGTAATCCTCAACTTGATACAGATATTGTCGCTGCTGTGTGGATGACACCAGATGAGCTCAAAGAATCTGCCCGTGCCCGTAGTCCTCTTGTGCTAAAAGCAGTTGAAGATGCCATGAAAGGCCACCATTATCCTCTATCGCTTATTTATGAGCACCCCTTCTCTCCCTCATTAACTTCTCATTTGGATGCCTAGTCCTATGCAACAACGTGTCATTGTCGGTATGTCTGGTGGTGTAGACTCTTCTGTTTCTGCAGCACTTTTACTTCAACAGGGTTATCAAGTTGAAGGTCTTTTCATGAAGAACTGGGAGGAAGACGACGGCACGGAATACTGTACAGCAATGGAAGACCTAGCCGATGCTCAAGCAGTAGCTGATAAAATTGGTATTAAGCTTCACACAGCAAACTTTGCTATGGAATATTGGGATCGAGTGTTTGAACTTTTCCTAGCTGAATATGCGGCTGGACGTACACCAAACCCCGATATTTTATGTAATAAAGAAATTAAGTTCCGTGCATTTTTAGATCATGCTATGACTTTAGGTGCAGACTTTATCGCGACTGGTCATTATGCACGTCGTGGTGAAACTGCATATAACTCTAAAGGCGAAGCATATGCACCATTATTACGTGGTGTAGATAACAACAAAGACCAAACCTATTTCTTACACGCTGTTCATGGTAGAGAAATTAATAAAACTTTATTCCCTGTAGGCGAAATCGAAAAACCTGAAGTTCGCCGAATTGCTGAAGAACTTGATCTTGCTACAGCCAAGAAAAAGGACTCAACAGGAATCTGTTTTATTGGGGAACGTCGTTTTAATGACTTCCTTAAACAATATTTGCCCGCTCAACCGGGGAAAATTGTACTTGATACAGGTAAAGAAGTTGGTGAACATCACGGTCTGATGTACTATACGCTCGGTCAGCGTGGTGGAATTGGTCTAGGTGGTTTGAAAGGTGCAGCTGAGGGTGCATGGTTCGTACTACATAAAGATCTAGATAATAATCGCCTCGTTGTTGGTCAGGGACATGAACATCCACTCATGCAAAGCACTCAGCTTTGGAGTGAGTCAATTGACTGGGTAGCGGGTGAACAAAATATTCCTGTTGAAGGATTACGCTGCACAGCAAAAACACGCTACCGTCAACCTGATCAGGCATGTACAATTTTTATTGATGAAAACACTGAACACGGTGTACGCGTAGAGTTTGATGAACCTCAGCGTGCTGTTACACCGGGTCAAAGCGTTGTATTTTATTCAGATGAAGTTTGCTTAGGCGGGGGTGTCATTCACCATACAAATGCCCCTACACCAAATTTTATTTAAGGGAATGAATGGCATGGTGGAGTTACCATTTCAACAATCACAAGCCTTGAATGTTCGACAAAACCGTGCCCTTGCCTTGGCTGGGGTATTTCAGGCCACCCAGCTTACTCATATGACAGCGATGACGGGTCAACAAAGTATTGGTGAAAGTGGTAACTTCTATTTTGAGCTGTTAATTAAAGCAAGTTTAAATATTCGACCTACAGCCAATAATGGTGTTCAAACCTTAGATTTTTTTAATCAGTTGGCTGATATTTCTTTAGGGCTTAAAACCCTCGAAAATTGTATTACTCAACCTTTTTCAAACATGCCTAAATCTCGACTTCCAAAAATGGGCACAGCCAAACTTCCAATGTCCTACGCGATGTCGCTTTTACAGCTAGAGAAAAAGGTTTATAGCAATCCTGAATATGTCGCAATCATTGAGAAAGCTCAGCAGAAAATTTTAAAACAGCTTTCTTTTTTTGATAATAACTATTTACACCCAAGCATTTTAGCCAATTTGGCACAAACTTATGTTGATACTGCCGGGCAGATTAATCCACGCATTTTAGTTCGTGGTAATGCAGAAGCATTTAAAGATACCAACCATACTAACCGCATCCGTGCTTGTCTGTTTACTGGCTTGCAAATGGCCCATTTATGGCGACAACTTGGCGGTAGTTCATGGAACATGATTTTTAGCAAACGTAAATTGCTACAGGATATTCAAGCACTTGCTCGTTTACAGTACCAAGTCATTTAAGACTATAAACGAGATTTTTTTAGTTTTATGTTTATTCCAACATTAAGGAATCGTTATGAACGCTTTAACCGCTCTATCACCATTAGATGGACGTTATGCCAGCAAATGTGATGCGCTACGCCCTTTTCTTTCTGAGTTTGGTTTAATCCATGCTCGTGTCACTGTAGAAGTGCGTTGGTTACAAGCACTTTCTAACCGTTCAGAAATTGTTGAAGTTGCTCCTTTCTCAAACGAAACAAACGCAGCTTTAGATGCAATTGTTAGCAACTTCTCTGAAGAAGATGCAAACCGCATTAAAGAAATTGAACGTACAACTAACCATGATGTAAAAGCAGTGGAGTATTTCTTAAAAGAGAAGATTGCGGGTATTGCTGAATTACAAAATGCGGGCGAGTTCATTCACTTTGCATGTACATCAGAAGACATCAACAACTTGTCTCATGCGCTTATGCTTAAAAACGGTCGTGAAGTTTTAGTATCAAGCATGAAGCAAATCCTTAATGCGATCTCTGCTTTGGCAACCACTCACGCAGAACAACCAATGTTGTCTCGTACACACGGTCAAACTGCTAGCCCAACTACTTTGGGTAAAGAGATGGCAAACGTGGCATACCGTTTAGCTCGTCAAATCAAACAATTTGAAAATGTTGAGCTACTTGGCAAAATCAATGGTGCTGTAGGTAACTACAACGCGCACTTATCTGCTTATCCAGATGTTGACTGGGCTGCACACGCTCAAGCTTTTGTTGAATCTTTAGGTTTAACATTCAACCCTTACACGACACAAATCGAACCCCATGACTACATGGCAGAGTTGTTTGATGCGTTACGTCGTTTCAATACGATTTTGATCGACTTTAACCGTGACGTATGGGGCTACATCTCTCTAGGTTACTTCAAACAAAAATTGAAAGAAGGCGAAGTTGGTTCATCAACAATGCCACACAAAGTTAACCCAATTGACTTTGAAAACTCTGAAGGTAACTTAGGTATTGCAAATGCAGTATTGGCTCACTTAGGCGAAAAATTACCAATTTCTCGCTGGCAGCGTGACTTAACTGACTCAACTGTATTACGTAATATGGGTGTTGGTTTTGCGCAAAGCTTAATTGCTTTCGATGCATGCTTAAAAGGTGTTGGTAAACTTGAGTTAAATGCAAACCGTTTAAATGAAGATTTAGACCAAGCTCAAGAAGTTTTAGCTGAACCAATTCAAACTGTAATGCGTCGCTACAACATTGAAAAACCATATGAGAAGTTAAAAGCATTAACTCGTGGTCAAGCAATGACGCGTGACATGATGGTTAATTTCGTAAATGGTGACGAACTTTCTCAAGTACCAAGCGAAGAACGCGCACGTTTAGCTGAGCTTACGCCTGCAACTTACACAGGTAATGCAGCTGAACAAGCGAAACAAATTAACGATTTAATTAGCAAAATCTAATTAAAAAGTTTACAAAAAGCGGAGCTTAGGCTTCGCTTTTTTATTACACTGATATAAATCACAATAAAGTCTTCATAAAATGATCGAAAAACAATTCAAACTAAAACACTATATTGCACTTGGCCTGCTTTTGATTGCAATTGTCATCTCAGGTATTCAGCCTCTTGAATTTGAAGCTTATTTACTTCATCAAGCTGGCACTGTTTTCATGTTGATTTTGCTCTTTGTTATTTTTAAAAAGATTGGGCTCGACTTTTTAAGTTTTACTTTATATTTGCTGTTTTTGCTCATCCATATTATCGGTGCGCACTATTTGTATTCATACGTTCCGTACAATGATTGGATACAGCAGGTATTCCATTTCAACTTAGATCAATATATGGGTTGGTCCCGTAATATGTATGATCGTTTAGTTCACCTCGTTTATGGCGTTTTGCTCTACCCTCTTATTTATCGTGTTTTTCAAGTATGGTTACCCTCAGCAAAACCATTTAGTCTATTTTTACTAGTGGTTCAATTCGTAATGGCTTCAAGTGTTTTATATGAACTTATTGAATGGGCAATTGCAATTGGATTATCACCTGAAGAAGCCGAAAATTATAATGGGCAACAAGGTGACATGTGGGATGCACATAAAGATATGCTATTAGCAACGATTGGAGCAATTATCTATGGACTTCCAGCACTAGTGCTTCCCTCTAAAACAAATAACTCATAAATAAAAAAGCGCTCAATGAGCGCTTTTTTAAGACCAATTTAAACGACAGGATTCGTCTGTTCTAAAAGGTTTTGTAAAACTGAAGAAGTTGTATCAGGTAAAACATGCTCAAGATTAGCTGTCGTATTGCTAGCGTTGGTAGCTATATCACTTTGATCATTTACTTGCGTAGGCTTTAGTGCTGTTGATGATAAAAGAGTTTCAATTGGGTCTGGTTCACTAGAGACAGAACTTTTTAACAAATCATCTATTGGGACAGATTTATGCTGCTGACTGTCCGCTTCATTCGTTGTGTTTTGGACTAACTTTAATGTATTTAGGCCAACGCTATCAGCAACAGATACAGTTTCTGCATGAGCAGTATCAACTGCTGCATCACTTAAGCTCGCAGTCTTTGGAGCAACCACATAAAACGTAAATGGCGAACTCACTTCACTTGTAAGCCCTGCAGCATCTGTTTGCATTAAAGTAATGGTATGTTTCCCTAAGGCTAAATCTTTATCTAGTGTGAATGACCAAGTCTTACTAGTACCTAAATCACCTACTTTAATAATTGAGATGGCTACCCCATTATCGTAAATAGTCAAAGTCGCATTGGATTCAACTTGAACAGTAAATTTTGGTTTGGCATCATCAGTTTCAGAACCAGCTAGGATTGCCCCCTTTAAAGCCCCCACATCATCATCTAAACTTTTTAAAACAGGCTTAGCTGGTGGAATCGTATCTTTATCACTGCCAACAATTTCCAGCGCAGTAGACTTATTCCCTGAACTGTCGATTGCTATTACAGAACCTTTCGAGCTATCGGTTAAAGCAGGTGAAATCGTAATTGTAAATTTACCATTTGCATCTGCTGTACCAGTACCGATAACCTTATCAGCTGAGTTTTTGATCTCGATTTTTGCATTGGGTTCAGCTGTACCAGTAACAGAGGTGCCATCCGCATTCACTTGAGCGGTAGGCTTATCTGGCGCTATAGTGTCATAGCCAGAGGAAATTTCTAAAGGTTTAGATGTATTACCCGCTGTATCTTCAACAATAACCGTTACCTTTTGTGATTCTTTTAAAGCAGAAGAAAGCGTAATTTGAAACTCGCCTTGAGCGTTTGCCGTACCGGTTCCAATCACTTTACCATCAGCATCTTTTATTTGAACTTTTGCATTAGGCTCAGTTTGTCCTTCAACCTTGGTGCCTTCTTTATTTACTTCAACTAAAGGAGCATCTGGAGCAAAAGTATCCTTTCCTGCAATGATTTTAGTTGGCTCAGATTTATTGCCGGCTGCGTCTTCTGCAATAACTTTTCCACCTGCTTCACTCGTCAATGGAGAATTAAGTTTTAAAGAAAAAATACCCTCTTTATTCGCAGTTACAGTACCCAATATCTTACCGCTAGCGTCATAAACAGTAATTTTTGCATTTGCTTCAGCTTTACCAGTTAACAATGAACCATCTTCACTTAACTGGGCTTGTGGGGCATCGGGAGCAATTGTGTCTTTACTACCAGTCACAGTACCTGCTTTAGACATATTACCAGCAGCATCCTCAGCAAAAACATTTAATTTATTTCCATTTGCTAAAGGTTTATCGAGTTTAATTGTAAAATTACCGCTTGCATCTGCGACACCTGTTGCGACTGTATTTCCAGCAGCATCTTTAAGATAAATTTTTGCATTAGCTTCTGCTTTACCATTAACCGTAACAGTATCATCGGCAACGGTAGCCGTCGGTGCAGCAGGCGGTAGGATATCTACAGGTCCTGAAGAGTCGTCTTTGTCATCTTTATCAAAGGCCCAAAGGTATAAACCTTCAACGGCTAAAACTGCTAAGCCTGCTTTTAGGACATTGCCCATCGAAAAAGTTGGGGACTCATCGACTGCCATTGATGCAGCTGGTTGACTCGTACTGGTATAGGCTAAATCTGTGACATGGTTTAGACCTGTATAGTCAATCACCTTACCTTGAGCATCAAATTGTGCTTCGACAAATTTTCCATGTTCAGTCGGAAAAACAAGTGAATGATCTGTCGTATTATTTGCTTCATTAAAGAAGTTTTCTAAAACAAGCGTTTCACCATTTTTCAAATGGATCACTAAGTTTCCACCTTGTTTAACCATTGATGCAATATCTTGTTGGCTCACACCAATCTGGATAATTGCAGGTTGGTTTAAAACCACTTTACTGAGCTGACCATCTTGCAGAACGTCCAAACCCTCTTTGGATGCCACAATTATTCTTGTCATTATTTCCTGTCCTAAATTTCAGTTATATTTTTAAATGTCTAACTTTTTAAATGTTTCATCTAAAAGCTATTTTATTGCTGCTTAAAATATCAAAACCATGTGTTTATCACAATTCAAAAAGTATATTTATCAATATTTATTTTTTACTTTCTATTAAAAATCCAAATATATTTAACCAGACAACTTTGAATATTAACTTTATAAAAAAAACCAGCATTTAAGCTGGCCTTTTATAAAATTAGAACTAGATAAACTTATAGTTTTGGATCACGTACTTGCACAAGCGTCGTGTTCGCTTTTGCAAGGCTCTCCACTACTTTACTCATTACAGCAGGAATCAAACCATCTGCCATTTGTGCCGCTTGCAAACCTAGCTTCTCACCCAAGGTCGCTTTCTTACGTGTATTAATGACGTATACATCATGTTGAGGCAATAGACCCAGTAGATATTCATCAGATGTTTGTAATTTATCAACAAGGTTTAGATCTAGCGCATCTTCACCATACCAATGTTCACCTGTAGCCACCTTATCGACATTCAGCTGCGGGCGATACTTTTCTACAAAGTGTTTAAATAAAACATGGGTTTGTTGGAGTTCTTCTTCGAACTTCGCTTTACCTTCTGGGGTATTTTCGCCAAACATGGTGACTGTGCGCTTATACTGCCCTGCTGTGTAAAGCTCAAAATCCACATTATGCTCTTTCAAAAGACGATTAAAGTTTGGAACTTGAGCTACCACTCCAATCGAACCCACAATTGCAAATGGTGCAGTAATAATTTCATTTGCAATACATGCCATCATATAGCCGCCGCTCGCAGCGACCTTGTCTACACAGATAGTTAAATGGAAGCCCGCATCACGTAAACGAACCAGTTGAGCTGCTGCCAGACCATAACCATGGACCATACCACCTGGGCTTTCGAGACGAACGACAACACGGTCACGCCCTGCTTTAGCAGTCGCTAAAATAAGAGTAATTTCTTCACGTAAGTTTTCAACTGCAGAAGCTTGAATATCGCCCTTGAAATCTAAAACAAAAATTTTCTGATTATTTTTACGGCGAATTTTAGCTTCTTTAGCAAGTTGTTGAGCTAATTGTAAAAGTTCTAAACGGCTTGCCGTAGTTTGTGCAATTTTTTTTCTCTGTTCATTGACACGCGCATTTAAATGACTAACACGTATTTCCGCAGGGAGTTTAGGCAAATGGAATAACATAAAATTCTAAGCTCATAAGTTTATCTTTATAGCCTTAAGATGTGGTCCTTTTGATTAAAATTCAATAGCGATTTTGCAAAATAGAGTCATTTTCATTTATAAAATAAAAAAAGAGCACTTGGCTCTTTTTCTTTTATTGATGATTAATCAACCGAAGCGTCCAGTAATATATGCTTCCGTTAACTGATGATCGGGTTGAGTAAAGACTTTTTCAGTTGAGTTGACTTCAATCAAATCACCTAAATGGAAATAAGCAGTACGATCAGAAACACGTGCAGCTTGCTGCATTGAGTGAGTCACAATTACGATCGTATATTGATTCGACAATTCAGAAATCAATTCTTCTACTTTTGCTGTCGCAATTGGATCGAGTGCAGAACACGGTTCATCCATTAAAATCACTTCAGGACTAACAGCAATGGTACGTGCAATACATAAACGCTGTTGCTGACCACCTGATAAACCTGTGCCTGGTTGGTTCAAACGGTCTTTAACTTCATCCCACAAACCAGCTTTACGTAAGCTATTTTCAACGATTTCTTCTAGATCGTACTTATCACGTGCTAAACCATGAAGTTTTGGGCCATAAGCCACGTTGTCAAAAATAGATTTAGGGAATGGATTTGGCTTTTGGAATACCATACCCACCTGAGCACGCAATAGCACTACGTCTAGATTTGGGTCATAAATATTGTGATTATCGAGGGTAATTTTACCTGTTACACGGCAACCATCAATGGTGTCATTCATACGGTTTAAAGTACGAAGAAACGTTGATTTACCACAACCTGACGGACCAATAAACGCGATTACTTCGTTTTGGTAAATGTCTAGATCAATACCTTTAATGGCTTCAAAATCACCATAATAAACATGGGCATCTTGTGCACTAATCTTGATTTCGGTTGAGTTCTGCTTTTTTGAAGTTTGTGGTTCAAAATGCGAAACATACGAAGTGCCATGATTCAGCGGTTTGTCTGTAAATTGCGATTGTTCAGTATTCACTAACTTATCCTTTTCTAAGGAATTCGTAATATCAATAGTATTCATGATTTATCCTCTATTACCAACGCACTTCGAACTTTTTACGTAACCAAATTGCAAGACTGTTTAAACCAATCATTAATGCAAGTAGTACGATAATCGCAGCGGCAGTACGGCCTTCGAAGAAGTTACGCAACTCATTACCTTGCCATAAGTAAACTTGGACAGGTAAAGCAGTTGCTTGATCAAATGGTGTTGTTGGAATACTTGCAACGAATGCACTCATCCCGATTAAAAGTAAAGGTGCGGTTTCACCAAGTGCATGGGCAACCCCAATAATTGCCCCTGTCATAATGCCTGGTAATGCCAACGGTAAAACATGATGGAAAATAGTTTGGAACTTAGAAGCTCCTAAACCAAGTGCAGCTTGTCGAATAGAAGGTGGCACTGCTTTTAATGAGGCACGGGTTGTAATAATGACTGTCGGTAATGTCATTAAGCTTAAAACCAATCCACCTACCAGCGGAGCTGATAGAGGTAAGTGCATCCAGCCAATGAAGATTGCAGCACCGAGTAAACCAAATACGATAGAAGGAACAGCAGCAAGGTTATTAATGTTGACTTCAATAATGTCGGTCAGAACATTTTTTGGAGCAAACTCTTCAAGATAGATTGCGCTAGCAACACCGATTGGAATCGCAATGATGATTACAATCAGCATCATGAACAATGAACCCATGAATGCACCTGCCAGACCACTGATTGCTGGTGAACTACGTGAGTCAGGGTTCTTAAATAAGTTCAAGTTAAATGTACTTTCAAGAACGCCTTTTGCTTTTAGATCATCTGCAAGCTTACGCACTTCTGGATCAAGTTGTTGCTGATCATCTGGCAATGAACGATCAATATTACCTTTTAACCAAACATCGACATTCGCATCGCCCAAGAAAGTAATATTTTCTTTTTTACCAATAAGTGATGGATCTGCAAAAACCATATCACGTAAGCGATAAGCTTCTGAGCTTGCATATAAGCTACTTAAGTAATCGCGTTGTGTTGCAAGTGTAGGATCTTTAGCAATCATTCCATTTACAATGATGCCACCCCAATCCACCATACCCATTTTAGTTTGCCAATCCACATAACGTTCTTGGTAATGAGCTGGTGTTTCACCTTGAGTACGTACAGGTACTGGCCCTGCATCAATGACTTTAGGATCAAAGTAAATTGGAACATTCATACTGGTCTGCCAAAAAGCTGGTAAACCTTTTGCCAAAATGCTACCGAACAAGAGAGCAACAAATGCAAGACCAATAATAACTGCCGAGAAACCCGCAAAACGGAAAGCTTTTTCTTTGCGATGGCGTTTAGCCAAAGATTTTTCAATCACCTGTTTACGTCGTTCACGTGTTTCAGCAGCAGCTTTCGGATCAAATACGTTCTGATCCATAGGAGACGATGTATTTGATGTACTCATTCGTATTGCTCACGGTATTTACGCACAATGTACAGTGCTACAATGTTTAATCCCAAGGTAATCACAAATAGTGTTAGACCTAGCGCAAATGCAACCAATGCTTGTGGACTTGAGAAGTCTGTATCTCCGGTCAACTGCTTTACAATAGTTACGGTCACAGTCGAAACAGCTTCAAATGGATTTGCGTGTAAAAGTGGACTGTTCCCTGCTGCTAAAACCACAATCATGGTTTCCCCAACAGCACGAGAAACTGCCAATAAGAAAGCACCTGTAATACCCGGTAAAGCTGCTGGTAATACGACTTGACGAATTGTTTCAGACTTAGTCGCACCAAGTCCCAAAGAGCCATCACGCAGTGCACGCGGGACTTGAGTAATAATGTCATCAGACAAAGATGAAACGAATGGGATAATCATAATCCCCATGACAAAACCAGCAGTTAAAGCACTCGTCGCATTAATCTCTAAACCAATAGAAGCGCCTGCTGCTTTAAAGAAGGGTCCAATAATCATCATGGCAAATACACCATAAACAATTGTTGGAATACCAGCTAATACTTCAATTGTTGGTTTCGCCCATGAACGGAACCATGGTGAAGCATATTCAGCTAAATAAATTGCAATCATTAATCCAACTGGTACAGCAACGAGTAGCGCTATACCACTGACCATGAGCGTACCCCATAGCAATGGTAATAAACCATAACTACCTTCAGCATTACCGGAAGTACTAAAGCCCGGATTCCACTCTGTACCAAAGAAAAAGTCTACTGGGCTAACAAAACGGAAGAAGTGCATTGCTTCGCCAAACATCGACATTACGATACCGATGGTGGTTAAAATCGCTACACCCGAACATAAAATCAAAGCAACGTTAATGGCACGTTCAACTTGGTTACGAGCACGGTATTGTTGATTGATTTTTTTCTTTGCCCACACTAAACCGAGTAAAGCTGCACAAACGACAACAGCAAATTTGGCAAAAGAGCCAATGGTTTGAAATTTTGCAAACTGTTGAGCAGCAGCTAATTCATAAGCAGCTGGTTTATCACTTACACCAAAACCTGAAGCGATTGATTGAACACGATCAATCAGTACACTTCTGCCTGCTTCATCAAGCGAAGCACTTACAGACGCCGGAATATTATTAAAAATAATATGATTTAAAATACTTGGTTCAACCAAGTTCCAAATGATCAAAATTAAAAAAGCAGGGATACCGCACCAAAGACCAACCAGTGCGCCATAATAACCAGGACGAGAATGTAATGTCGCCGAGTTGCTTCCCTTACCTGCTATGTTACGGCTCTTTCTCAGCCCAAGTTGATATGCGATGGCCACAAGGGCTAACAACACACCGATAAGTAGCAGATTCATGTACTCTCCACTGTTTTCTCAATTGTCATAATTTGGAAAAACAAGTTAGACAAAAAGGCTGATGAACCCTTAAGATCACCAGCCTTCATTCAAACTAACTTATTTAACAGTTTTACCTGCTTTAAAGTCAGCCAAAACTTTTGCACGTTCAGCATCAGACATCGCGATTAAACCATCACGCTCAGCTTTAGAACCTTTACCAGTCGCTTTTTTGCTTACGAAATATTCTACATATTGTGGTAAGCCTTTAACTGATTTTAAGTGCTCACCTTTCACGTAGAAGTACAATGGACGAGATACAGGGTATGTACCATTCAATACTGTCTTCTCAGATGGAATAACGTTGTTTACTGTTGCCACACGTAACTTGTCACGGTTCATGTCATAGAAACTTAAACCAAACACACCTACTGCACTTGGAGAAGTTTTTAAGCGAGCCAATGTTTCTGTATAGTCGCCAGCGATTTCAATTACACGGCCATCTTTACGGAAAGTAGAACATGCTTTCTTCTGAGCATCTTTGTCTAAGCTCTTGAAGTATTCATATGCTTCACAACCAGCTTCAACCATTTTCTCTTGGAAAACTTCACGAGTACCATGGTTAGATGCAGGGATTACAAGAGTAATCGGCTCATTTGGAAGTGTTTTATCAATTTGGTTCCAGTTTGTATATGGGTTTGGAACCAATTTACCTTTTGAAGGTAACTGTGCAGCTAAAGCAGCGAACACATGGTAAGGTTTTAATTTATAAGCTGCTTTGTTTGAGTTAGACGCAAATACGATACCGTCGTAACCAATTTTAATTTCTTGGATTTGTTTTACACCAGCTTTATTACAAGCTTCAATTTCAGTGCTTTTAATTTTACGAGAAGCGTTTGCAACGTCGATTGTATTATCGCCAACACCTTGACAGAATTGTTTCAAACCAGCAGAAGAACCGCCAGAACCCACTACAGGAGTTTTAAATTGAGGGAATGTATTACCAAACTCTTCAGCTACAACGCTGGCAAACGGTAATACAGTTGAAGAACCAGCAATTTGAATCGTATCACGAGCTGCATTTGCAGTCGTTGTTACAGCTGCCCCAGTTACTGCTAACGCAATTGCGATTTGACGTGGATTTAAGCGCATTCTGTTCTCTCTCATTAATGCAATAGGTTGTACGTCACTTTTTGTTGAGTGCTTGTACGCTCTTCGATAGCTGCATTGTGAATAGAAAATATGACAAATAAGTTACAGTATGATGACGCTTTAATGATTTTTATAATGTCGATTGTCATATTATTCTTTTTATTTATTATCAGTTATTTAATTCAAACTTCTCACCTATTTTACAGAAGGTCATCATGTTTATTATGACAATGATTAAAAATCCAAAATATAGTTATTTATAAATTATAAAAATAAAATTTATTATAAATATATTAAAATCCACTAATTTACGATGTTATTAATTTTATGATTTAAATATTTCCTATTTTTAAAATATGATTAAAAATTTCTAAAAATAATTATTTTCTTTGTAACATTAAAATAATATGACAAAAGATAAAGGGTTACCGACTTTAAATCAGGTAACCGCAATATCATTGTCAATTTAGACGATCAATTCGATTGTACTTCTGGCATCGCTACCATTTTTTTGCGATATTTTAAGAAATACATCACAGCTAAAACAGCAAGCCAGATTGGCCCTAAAATAACAGCCAACCTCATATCTGGTGTAAACGCCATAATAATAAGAATAAAGCATACAAAGCTAATGGTTAAATAGTTACTCCATGGGCTAAGAATACTTTGAAATTTAGTTTGACGTTTTTGCAATTTCATCGCTTTAGTAAATTTCAAATGTGTGACTGAAATCATAAGCCAGTTAATAACAAGTGCTGCCACAACCAACATCATAAAGAGCTGAAAAGCTTGACCAGGAATCAGATAATTCACAACGACACATATTGCTGTAATAGATGCAGAAACAACTGCTGCCGGCACTGGAATACCACGGCTGTTTACTTTTTTCAAAATTGCCGGAGCATTACCCTGCTCTGCCAAACCATGCAACATACGACTATTACAATAGATACAACTGTTATAAACCGAAATAGCAGCAATCAAGACCACAAAGTTTAGAACGTTCGCAACACCATTACTATTGAGTGACTGGAAAATCATGACAAATGGACTACCGCCTTCTGCCACCATATTCCATGGATAAAGACATAAAAGAATACCGATCGCACCGATATAAAAAATCAGGATGCGGTAAACGATCTGATTTACTGCTTTTGGAATAGTGGTTTCAGGTTTTTTCGTTTCCGCTGCAGCAATACCAATTAACTCCAAACCACCAAATGCAAACATAATGACAGCCAGAGCCATGACAAAACCGTGAATCCCATGCGGGAAGAAACCACCGTGTTGCCATAAATTTGCAATACCTGCTTGCGGACCTGCTGAACCTGAAAATAATAGATAAGCACCAAAGCCAATCATGCTTAAAATCGCAACAATTTTAATGCAGGAAAATAAGAACTCGGATTCCCCAAAAAAGCGGACATTTACCAAGTTAATGCCGTTAATTAAAATAAAGAAAAATAAAGCAGTCAGCCATGTCGGAATTTCAGGCCACCAAAACTGTATAAAAGTCCCAATTGCGCTCAGTTCAGCCATGCTCACCAGCACATACAAAACCCAGTAGTTCCAGCCAGACATAAAGCCAGCCATTTTGCCCCAGTATTTATTCGCAAAATAGCTAAAAGAGCCGCTTACCGGTTCTTCAACAACCATTTCACCTAAATGACGCATAATCAAAAAGGCAATCACGCCTGCAATTGCATATCCTAATAAAATTGAAGGACCAGCCAGTTTAATTGTTTGAGAAAGACCTAAGAATAAACCTGTTCCAATCGCCCCTCCGAGTGCGATGAGTTGAATATGCCGATTGGATAAGCCTTGTTTTAACTCGTGCTTATTGTTTGCATCCATAACATTATCTCCAATGTTGGTGTCACTTCCTGTACACCTTTATTCAGCACCATATCCGAAGATCAGAAACCGACCTTCGGACATAAATAGCTTTAATATGAGTCCATTTAATTTTTGAGAAGACGTGTCCTGTCCTCTATTTAAAAAGAGATTGCATCCTTACATTTAATCGGTTGGGAACGCTCCTTTAAAATTTCGTAGCCACGATCGCCGTAATCAAAACGCGCAATCACAGAAGCAAATTTTTTCAAACTTACTGGTGCATCCATTGCTGGTAGTTTTAATTCAATGAAAGTTAACTGATCATTTTGCTGAACGTTATCTAAAACACTCTTCAGTTGCCCAGCGGTTTCAACCACATAAGTTGTATGGCCTTTTTTACCGTTAAACACAGCCGGGATTTCAGTGTATTTCCAGTTTTGCACGTCGTTATAGGCTGCATTTTCACCCATAATTAAGCGCTCAATGGTATAGCCGCCATTGTTCAGCAAGAAAATAATTGGCTTTAAACCGTGACGGATAATCGTAGAGAGTTCTTGTACCGTAAGTTGGAATGAACCATCACCAATAAATAAAATTTGACGACGTTCAGGCGCGGCCAGCAAACTACCAAGTAAAGCCGGTAAGGTGTAACCAATAGAACCCCAAAGTGGCTGAGCAATATATTTAGCTGTAGCTGGAAGCTTTATTCCTGACAAAGCTGAGTTTGATGTTCCGACTTCACCAATAATTACATCATCTTCTTTTAAGAAACCTGAAATGTAATTCCAAAGCACATCTTGGCTAAGCTTTTGTTGAGCTGGAGCTTCTATTACTTTCGGCGGTTGTTTTTCAAGAAGAGGTGTTGTTGATTTACGTGGTGCAACTTTTTTATTTAGCTCAACGAGTAACTGACCAATCTCAATACCCGGAAAATCCTGCCCAAAAATATTTAGGCCATAAGATTTAATTTCGATGTAGTTCTTGGTTTCAATATGATGAGTAAATACAGCCGAACCAACATCGGTAAAGCGTGCACCAACACCAATTAAGCAGTCAGATTGTTCAATGATATTTTTCACATGTGGTTGACTTGCACCACCCACATAAGTTCCGATGTAACGAGGTGAGCCTTCATCCATAATATTTTTTGCAGTATTCATCCCTGCAAATGGAATTGAGCATTTTTGAGATAAATCATTTAAAAGTGATGTCACACCAAAAACCGAAGCTTCATTATCAATAAGAAGCGCTGGACTTTGAGCATTCTCAATAATGTTACAGAGTTTGCTTACCACACTTTGCAATAATTCAGGTTCAACAGCTGGATAGCTTAGGTCGAGTGGACGCTCAGATACTTCAATCTTAACGTGAGTAATATCGCCTGGTAGTTGAATGTGTACAGGACGGCGTTCAAGGAAACATTGACGTAATACACGGTCAATTTCAAAAGCTGCATTTGCAGGAGTTAAACGTGTTTGGGCAACTGTGAACTCTTTCATACAGTTCATAATATTGTTATAGTTACCATCGACAAGCGTATGATGTATTAAAGTGCCCTTTTGAACTGCATGTAATGGTGGAATACCAGAAATATGAATAAGAGGTACATTTTCTGCATAGGCACCTGCGATGCCATTAATCGCACTTAAGTCACCTACACCATAAGTGGTTGCCAAGGCAGAAAAACCGTTAATTCGTGCATAGCCGTCTGCTGCATAGGCAGCATTTAATTCATTACAATTTCCAATAAATTCGAGTTGTGGGTCTGCTTCAACTTGTTCTAGATATGAAAGGTTAAAATCACCAGGTACTCCAAAAAGATGTTGGATACCCAATTGTTTTAAACGAAGATTTAAAAATTCACCGATTTCTATGAACATTGCTCTATATCCTTTGAGACCAATTTTTATTCCATAGAAAAATAATATTTCATCTATCTTTTAGATTTCGTGCATAATGAAAACGCATTTTAATAAAAATACATGATTTGTGTATCATAAAAGGATTTTATGCAATGGATAAGTTCGACTGGCAAATCATTCAGGCACTACAAAAGAATGGACGGCTCACCAATCAGGAAATTGGAGATTTAATCGGATTATCAGCTTCCCAATGTTCAAGACGACGACAGTTACTTGAGCAAAAAGGCATAATTTTAGGTTACTCCGCACGTATCCAGCAGCAGGCATTAGGGCTGGAAGTTACAGCGATGATTCATATTAATTTAAGGACACACGAAGCAAAATCTCAGCAGGCTTTTCAGGAACTGATCGAAGCTGAAGATAACATTCAAGATGCATTTTCAATTAGTGGTGATGCAGATTTTATTTTAAAAGTCGTTGCTGAAAACTTAGAACAGCTCTCTCAATTTGTGACTGAAAGATTACTTTCTTATAATTTTATTGGTCATATAAAGTCTTACATTGTTCTGAAAAAAATCAAAGAACAGAATCATTTTTTAATCAAACCTAAAAGCATGAGCTATCATCACTCCCAATAAACAGCTCAGCTTTTCACTCATAAAAGTGAAAATAAAAAGGCGGATACTAGATCCGCCTTAAAGTTAATATTTAGACTTTACTAATATGAACTGTTTGCCCGATCGTATTTTCAAGTAAACCTTCTAAACCAAACTCAGCACCTAAGCCTGACATTTTCCAGCCACCAAAAGGTGCATGAGGCAGGACTTCTGCATGGGTATTAATCCAAACAGTACCGCATTGAAGCTGACTAGCATAAGTTTGAGCAGCTTTAATATCAGACGACCAGATTGAACCGCCTAAACCAAATTCACTGTCATTAGCGCGGGCAATTGCATCGTTAATATCTGTATATTTTAAAACAGGTAACACAGGACCAAACTGTTCTTCTTGCACCACGCGGCAAGAGTCAGAAACTTCAGTCAAAATAGTAGGAGCAATAAAGTAGCCTTGCTCTGGTAATTGCTGTTGACCAGAAAGTGCTTTTGCACCTTGTCCAATGGCTTCAGCAATAAGGGTTTTCACCTTGTTATATTGCATTTGGTTTTGTACTGGGCCAAATGTTGTAGAAGATTCCATTCCGTCACCCACAACTTGAGCGTTGGCAATATCAGCTAACTTTTGAGATAAAGCTTCATATTGGCTTTCATGGACATATAAACGTTTTAACGCCGCGCATGTTTGGCCTGCATTTAAGAACGCCATATTAAAAATCTTAGCTGCAATTTCATCTATATTTGCATCTGGTAATACAATACCAGCGTCATTACCACCAAGCTCTAAAGTTAGGTGTTTTAACTGTTGAGCTGCACCAGCCATGATGTGCTGACCTGTTCGAGTTGACCCCGTAAACACAACTTTTTGTACATCTGGATGAGAAGATAATGCTTCACCAATCTCACCAGCACCGACCACAATTGAGATCACGCCTGCTGGAACTTCTTGTTGAATAATTTCACATAAACGCAAAGTTGAGAGTGGCGTGTATTCAGAAGGTTTGCTAATGACCACGTTACCTGCACGCAATGCAGGCATGATATGCCAAACCGCAATCATTAATGGCCAGTTCCAAGGAGTAATTGAAGCTACCACTCCTAATGGTTGGCGATGGCGTTCAATGCGCTTGGTTTCACTGTCTTCGATCACTTCAATAGGTAAATCCATAGCAGCCGCGTAACGCGTCCAACCAATTGCGCCCTGCACCTCCATTTGTGCAAGTGCGAGTGGCTTACCTTGCTCAAGTACAACCAACTCTGCAAGCATTTCAGCGTGCTTTTCAATACCATCTGCAATCTTATTTAAGATTGACTTACGCTCTTCGTGTGAAACTTGTTGCCAAGCTTTAGATGCTTGTTTAGCAGCGCTAACCGCCTGATTTACTTGCTCAACCGATGCTTTTGCACAGCGTGCGGCAGTTAAACCTGTAGCTGGGTTAATAATTTCTAGTTCACCCTGTTCACCTGAACAAGATTGACCGTTAATAATTAAT
Organism: Acinetobacter pittii; assembly: GCF_034067285.1. Classification (NCBI taxonomy): domain Bacteria; kingdom Pseudomonadati; phylum Pseudomonadota; class Gammaproteobacteria; order Moraxellales; family Moraxellaceae; genus Acinetobacter; species Acinetobacter pittii. Next base: position 1,024,637 of record NZ_CP139286.1, on the reverse strand, counting down.
TTAAATTCATTAAGCACATTAACTTGTTGCATTTCTTCTTCCTTGTCTTAATTGTAATTACAGCCTCTTACCTTATGACCATTTGAGCAGCGTCTTTTAAAGAGTAAGTGCAGTATTGATATATCGATGTGACCAAACATTGGGGACATACCAATACAATAAGAAATTTGCTTCCCATAAATCATGCATAATTATTTTTGTTTTTTGAAAATATGCATGGTTTGTGCATATCAGTCTATTTCGATGCACATTTTAAATAAAAATAATATGTAATAAAAAAGCCCGGCAATAAACCGGGCTTTTTTTGGTATCAACTCAATTAGTCGATTGGTGGTACATAATTACCAGAAGCAATCGCATCTTTAATGCGGTCAGCTTCAGCCAATACTTGACCTAAAAGGTTTTTAACATTTTCGAATGTCACAACTGGGCTTAATGTGGTCATTTTCAATGACTGTACATTACCAACTTTTGTTACACCGATATTTGCTTCACCACGTGCAAACAACTCGTCCGCTACGTTTTGATTCAAGCTATCGATAAACTCAACTGGGTAGCCTTGTGGCACAACACGGAACAATACCGAAGCAAACTGAGGCTCAACTAAAAGCTCTAAACCGTCAGTTGCCTTGATGTAATCTGCAACTTCACGAGTAAGTTTTACACCATGGTCGATCATTGAACCGTAAAGGTCTTCACCAAGTGATTCAATTGTCATCCACAATTTCAATGCATCAAAACGACGAGTCGTTTGTAATGATTTAGAAACAAGGTTTGGTACACCATGCTCTTCATCATAAGCAGAGTTCAAGTATTCAGCTTCGTAGTGCATAAAGCGATAGTTCGCTTCATCTTTCAACAAGAACGCACCACAGCTAATGCTTTGGAAATAATGCTTATGGAAGTCAAGGGTGATCGAGTCAGATAACTCAATACCATCAAGCATTGCACGGTGGTCATTTGAGAGAATTAATGCACCGCCCCATGCCGCATCGATGTGCATCCATGAACCATATTTATTGGTAATTTCACGGATTTTCTTCAATGGGTCAATTGCACCAGCATCGGTTGTACCTGCTGTCGCAACGACACAAGCAACAACTTTGCCTTCAGACTGAAGATGCGCCATCGTTTTTTCGAGAGCATCTACATCCATCTGTGCATTTTCATTCACAGGAACAGTTACAACTGACTGGAAGCCCATCCCCATCATTGCCATGTTCTTTTGCACAGAGAAATGCGCATTTTCAGAACAAATGACTTTGACGTTTTTCATTGCATCGGCAGGAATACCATCACGCTGTACAGACCATGGATTACCATTTTCGTCTTTCCAGTTTTTCGAGATACACCAGTCACGAGCAAGCAACACACCCATCAAGTTAGATTGAGTACCGCCAGAAGTGAAAACACCAGCCTGACCAGAACCATAACCTACTTTTTGACGCAACCAATCAATGAGCTGAACTTCCATTAATGAACCTGCAGGGCTTTGATCCCATGAGTCCATAGACTGGTTAGTTGCATTGATTAACACTTCCGCGATCTGGCTCATCACCATGGTTGGGCAGTGTAAATGTGCTAATGAATGTGGGTGATGTACTTTCAAGCTTTTATTCAAGAAAAGCTCAATCATACGTTGAAGAGATTCTTGTACACCCATCCCTTCTTTTGAAGGTTGGAAAGAAATTGCTGAACGCAATTCTTTAATGCTACCGCCAGTGTACATCTTTTCATTTTGCAACCATGCTGAAACGGCTTTTACCGCTTCGCCCATTGCTGACTCATAGTCAGCAATGGATTGTGCATCATTGCAGAGTAACGCTTTACGATGTTCTGCAAAATCCACCATACTTATGCGCCTCGTACTGCAACCAATGCTTCTGCAATTGCTTTCTTAAAGCGAGCAACTACTTCAACACACTCGTCTTGAGTGATGATAAGCGGGCAAAGTAAACGAATTACTGTACCGTTACGACCACCTTTTTCAAGCAATAATTTATTGTTGAAACAAGCAGTTTGAATTGCAGCAGCTAATTGTGAGTCAGCAGGATGCGAACCAATACGGTCAGCTGGTTTACGCTCGTCAACAATCTCAATACCGATCATTAAACCGCGACCACGTACGTTACCGATACATGGGAATTCTTGAGCTAATTTTTTAAATTCAGCTTGTAAGAAGTCACCACGTTCTTGCGCATTTTGAGCAAGATTTTGTTCATTAATCGTTTTTAATACAACAAGACCAGTACCCATAGCAAGTTGGTTACCACGGAAAGTACCCGTGTGACCAGCAGGTTGCCAAGCATCAAATTTACGTTTAATACCTAATACTGCAAGTGGTAAACCACCACCTACTGCTTTAGACATTACAACAACATCAGGTTCAATACCTGCATGTTCAAATGCAAACATTTTGCCTGAACGTGCAAAGCCAGCTTGAACTTCGTCTAAAATTAAAACGATGTTGTGCTTTTCAGTCACTTCACGGATTTTTTGCAACCATTTTACTGGAGCTGTAACTACGCCGCCTTCCCCTTGAATCGCTTCAAGAATAACAGCAGCCGGTTTTGTTACACCGCTTTCAACATCTTCAATAAAGTTTTCAAAGTAGTAAGTTAAAGCGTCAACACCTGCTTCACCACCTAAACCAAGTGGGCAACGGTATTCATGCGGATACGGCATGAATTGTACGCCTGGCATTAAACCATTAACTGCATTTTTTGCACTTAAGTTACCAGTCATAGCAAGTGCACCATGGGTCATACCATGGTAACCGCCAGAGAAACTGATCACTGAACTACGGCCAGTGTAAGTCTTAGCAAGTTTGATTGCTGCTTCAGTTGCGTCTGCACCAGCAGGACCACAGAACTGCAAGCAATATTCTTCTTTACCACCAGGTAAATATGCTAACAATGCTTCAGTGAATGCATCTTTTAAAGGTGTGGTTAAGTCTAAAGTATGCAATGGCAAACCACTTGCCAATGTATCTTGAATACTTTGAATCACCGCAGGATGATTATGACCTAAAGCCAATGTACCTGCCCCAGCTAAACAATCAAGGTACTGTGTACCTTCAACATCAGTAACCCAGCATCCTTGTGCTTTCGCTATCGCTAACGGTAATTTACGTGGATAGCTACGAACATTTGATTCCATTTGACTTTGGCGAGTCAAATAATATTCGTTAGTAGCATTAGTGGCAGGGTTAACGGAAGTAACGCTCATATCGGATTACCATCTCTGATAGGGGTAGAAAGAAATAAGTCTGGTGACGATTGGTCCTTTGACTCGGTGCTTTATAGAACTAGCAAAGACACTTATTTTATATCTTGTAACTAGGAGCGCGATGATACCTAATTTTGCAAGAAAAAAAACGTCTTTTATGTACTTTACTCATCTAATCTTATTGAAAAAATGTATCATCCCAATAGTTATGATGAATTATCATCATACTATGTGACAACCTAAAGAAAATATTCTTTTTTTATATTAGTTTGATTTTTTAAGTTACATTGAAACACTTTAATTTTAAGTTATTATTTTTTAAAAACTTTATATTTACCAAAATTTAAAAAAACCTGATTTTAATATTACAAATACGCCACAAAATCTGCAAAAGTTATGCATAAGTTATGTTTAACATTTCTTAATGAAAAAAATTAAATTTATATTAATTTTTAAAGGAAAAATTTATGCGTACTTTAGCCGTCTCTACCCTTCTTTTAGGTTCCCTCCTTAGCCCTTTCGTTTTTGCTCAGGATGATAATGCTTTGAACTACAATATTGTAAATGTACAAGCTGAGGCTTCTCGTCAAGTTTCAAACGATGAAATGCATGCAACTTTATATATTGAAAAAAGTAACAAACAACCAGCCGAACTTTCAAATCAAATTAACCAATTAATGAATCAGGCGCTTACCGTTTCTCGTAAATATCCTCAAGTCAAAGTGGAAACAGGTGCTCAAAGCACTTATCCAATTTACGATAACGATAGCAATAAGTTAAAAGAATGGCGTGGTCGCGCTGAAATCCGTTTAGAAAGTAAAGACTTTAAAGCTGCTAGCCAGCTAGTGAATGAATTACAGCAAAACTTCCAGACTCAATCGATTAATTTTACAGTTTCTGATGAACAACGTAAAAAAGTTGAAAATGAGTTAATGGTAGAAGCATCTAAAAACTTTCAACAACGCGCTCAAATGTTGACTCAAGCATGGAATAAAAACCAATATACATTGGTTAATCTGAACTTGAATACCAACAACTATTTCCCACAACCTGTAATGCGTGCCAGCATGGCTAAGTTCGCTATGGCCGAAGCTGCACCAGCTCAAGACATGGCAGCTGGTGAGTCTAAAATTACTGTAAATGCGAACGGTTCAATTCAGTTTAAATAAATTACCTTTTCCGGCCCAAGCACTTGACTGCTTGGGCTTTTTATTAGCTAACTTTCCCCATCTAAATACTCTGCAAAAGCTTGAGCCAAATAATCAAAAAGCGCTCTGATTTTTGGAATTTGTCTAAAGTCTTCATGAATAACCAGCCATAGATCATATCGATGAATCTCTAGGTCTGGAAGCAGTTGAACAAGCTCTGGGCATTGATTTGCTATAGGGCACTGAATAAAACCTACTCCTAAAGCAGCTTTAACTGCTGAGAACTGAGCAGGATGACTATCGGTGCGTATTTTGAATTGTTCATTTTTTATTTCAGGTAGAAAAATCCTCATCATTTCTCTTTCAAGAAGATTACGGTCGGGTCCTATCAGATCATGCTGGCTTAAATCTGCTAGACAGATGGGGGAACCTTTACGCTGTATATAATCTCGATGTGCATATAGCCCCAATGGCACCTCACCAACCTTTTTGGCTACAAGCGCTTCCTGAACAGGAGGATACATCCTGATTGCCAGATCAACCTCTTGCTCTAATAAGTTGGCAGAAGCATTGTTTAAAGATATTTCGATATTAACTTCTGGGTAAAGTGAACGGAATTTTGTGAGCATTTGAGGCAGAACAAGCGTGCCCAGGAACTCCGATACACTTACCCGTACACTGCCTGCAATTAGATTTAGAGGGGCACTTGCTGTACGCATAAAATGATCAGAAGCACGTTGCATAGCCCGAACTGGCAGTTCAAGAGCTAGAGCATGTTCTGTCGGTTTCAAGCCATGAACAGAACGACTAAACAAAACAGTCCCCAACTGATTTTCAAGCTGTTCTATACGTGTTCGTACAGTGGGTTGAGTAACGCCTAATTTACGAGCGGCTGCCGAGAAACTCCCCTCTTCTAAAACCACTAAAAAGAATTTCTGATCATCCCAAGAAGTCTGTTTGTTCATCAAAATTCTTTCATCTGCTCAATTAATTTAGTCAATTTTATTATAGGTCTGCTTTTTCTATGATGTGAATATTGTTTATGCATGTGATTACTCATCATAGAAATTAAGGAGACATACTATGAATAAGCCACTTTTACTGGTCTTTCATCCCGATTTAAATCAGTCTAAGGTTAATCGTGCTTTGGTTGAAGCATTACAGCTTCGAAACCAAATCGACATTGTTGATATTCAGGAGTTATATAACGGATCTCTGGATATAATGAAAGACGGCGCAATTGAAGCCCAACGTCTAATCTCTGCTTCACACATCATTTTCCAGTTCCCGATCTATTGGTATTCAGTTCCTCCGATTTTCAAAACTTGGATGGATGCGGTTTTAACACGGATGTTTTATCTTTTTTATGAACAGGAAGGTCAGAATATCGAAGGTAAATCACTTTACCTACATGTCACAGTTGGCAATTTGAATTCGGCATATCAAAAACAAGGACAAAATGGCTTCACCCTAGATGAGCTCATGGCACCTTTAAAAGCTACTGCACGTCGATGCGGATTAAATTGGCACACACCTCATGTTATTTTTAATGCAAATCAATTAGATGAAAATGATATAGAAAAAGAAATTTCATTATCTTTAAAGCAGTTTGAACAATGGGGCATATTCAATAAGGCTCCTCTTACTTCTTCATGCTAGTGCCAACCATAAAAAAACGCACTCCTGAATAATCAGTAGTGCGTTTCGGGGTTAAAGTAATATCTTATTTTTTAAACGGTAAAGCATATTTAAAGATACGGCCTACAACCTGTCCAAACTGTTTAGCTAGACTCGCGTTGTTATAATTTAGACCATATTTTTTACATACAGCTTCAACTTTTGGAGCCATTTGGCGATAACGACGCGCTGGAATATCAGGGAATAAATGGTGCTCGATCTGATGACTCAAGTGTCCGCTTAAAATATGTAATGCTTCTGAACCTTTTAGGTTAGAAGAACCACGAATCTGGCGCATATACCAGTGACCACGGCTCTCTTCTTGTAAAACGGACTTTGGAAATACTTCTGCATCTTTTGTAAAGTGACCACAGAAAATAATCGTAAATGTCCAGATATTACGAAGACCATTAGCAACTAAATTACCAGTAAATACAGGTAAAGCTGCCGGACCCGCAATTAATGGGAAGAAAACATAGTCTTTAAAAAGTTGCGTACCAATCTTTTTATTAACAGGTTTTAATTCTTCCAAGAATTTTGCCATGCTCTTACGTTTATAAAGGACACGTCCAATTTCAAGGTTCTGAATGGCTACGCCCCACTGGAACAACAAACAAAATGGGATGCTATAAACGGGTTGAAGTAAGAAACCTGGCTTCCAGCGTTGTTCTGGAAATAAACGAAGTAAACCATAACCAATGTCATCATCAATACCTTTAATATTGGTATAGGTGTGATGTTTATAGTTATGCGTTTGACGCCAGTTATCAGAAGTACCGACAGTATCCCATTCGTAAGTTTGGCCATTAAACTTAGGATCGTTCATCCAGTCATATTGACCATGCATCACGTTATGACCGAGTTCCATGTTTTCCATAATTTTAGAAAAGCCTAATAGACCTGTTCCTAAAATCCATGCTGGTGGGAACCAACCTGCAAACAAACATGCACGGCCTAAAAAGCTACTATAACGAATTGCAGCATACACACGGCGGATATATTTAGCATCCTTCTCACCCAAATCATCCAATACTTCTTGTTTGATCTGATCAAGCTCTTTTGCAAATGCATCAAGTTCTGCTGGAGTCAAATCACGATTTTTAGGATTTTTAAAATATTCGACTTTCACTGGCATATTCATAAGAGTTCTCTCTTAAAGATCAATAACTAGATCGGATTGTGCTGAGTTCACACAAATTTTGAGTAATTGGCTTGGTTCAGTATTTTCACTACCGTTGAGTAAATTACGTGTTGAACCTTGTGTTTTACTACACACACATTTATTGCAAATTCCCATACGGCAACCATGAGTTGGTTTAACGCCTTCATGTTCAAGGCTAACCAAAATTGATTGGCCTTTAGGAATTGCAATCACCTTATTAGACTGGGTTAATGTGACATTCACATAACCAATATCATCAGCAGAACTTTCATTTGTTAAGCTAAATGCTTCTGTTAAAAGGGCTGGAGCTTTTTCAAACAACTGCTCAACAGTCGCCACAAAACCAGAAGGTCCACACGCATAAACTGTGCTGTTTTCTACATCATTAACTAATGCTAAATGCTCTGCATTTAAACGTTCATCATTTGGGGTTTCTTGGGTATAGAAAACCTGATAACTAAAATTTGGGTATTGCTGTGCAACTTTTTCAAAGTATTCAACAAAAGCGGCATCCGAACGTTGTTTCACCCAATATAAAAGTTGTACTTGAACTTTATCTAATTGCTGACTTTGTTTAATCGCAGTAATCAAGCTCAACATTGGGGTAATACCACTACCCGCTGCCAACATAATTAAATTCGGTGTTTTGATGTTTTGTTGCATATCACCATAGGGTTGACCAAGCTCAAAAACATCACCGATTTGGCTTTCAGAAATAAACCAGTTACTGACAATACCATCCGCAACTTTTTTTACGGTTAAACGTAAGTGCTGCGCATCAATTTGCGTCAAACTATAAGTACGTTCATAGCGACGACCAGCAATTTCTACAATTACAGGATGATGCTGGCCTGCAACGCCCATTTTCACTAAGCGGTTACATTTTAGCGTCAAGCTCACCATGTCGTGAGCGACAAATTCTTTTTTTACAATTTGAACAAGGCCATGTTTTACAGACCATAAAGGATTAACTTTTTGTAGCCAGAAATTAGCCATTTCTTTATCAAAGATGGCTTGTGTCAATGAATTGAATAGAGGATTTCTCTTTTCGATTGCTTGCATAACTGAGGCTCTGTCGCTCTTTTTTAATTATTATACACATGTATATATATTTGTATATACACCCGTACTTTTAATTACAATTTCACAAGTTCAGCTTCTAAGGCTATAATCCTGAGAGTTTACAAATATATTGAACAGCATGACCCAATCTTCACTTTCTCAGAACCTGAATGACACACCTCTTCAACAAGATGTCATTGAAATTAAAACAGCTACGCGTTCTGTGGGAAGAAAAGCGACAATTACTAAAGAAGAACTTTTTCAGGCAGCTTTGAATCTCATTGGTCCACAAAAAAGTATTGCTTCACTGAGTTTACGTGAAGTAGCTCGAGAAGCAGGAATTGCACCAAATAGTTTCTATCGACACTTTAAAGATATTGATGAGTTAGCAATTTCTTTAATTGACCGTGCAGGTATTGTTTTACGTAAAATCATCCGTCAGGCTCGCCTACGTGCTTCTTTACAAGAGAGTATTATTCGTAGTTCTGTCGATATTTTTCTTCAACAGCTTGATGCTGATGAAGGCAATTTAAGTTTACTACTCCGTGAAAGTTTTACAGGTTCAGCTTCTTATAAAGCTGCAGTAGACCGTCAACTCAACTTTTTTCAGCAAGAGCTACAAGAAGATTTAATCCGTCTTGAGCGCTTGAATAACAATCACCTCTACCATCCAGACCTTGTTGCAAAAGCAATTACTCAACTTGTGTTTCACATGGGTGCAAAAGTTATTGATTTACCAATGAATCAACGTGCAGAAGTGGCTGAACAAACCATGATTATGATTCGGATGATTTTAGAAGGCGCACGTCATTTAGATGAAGCAAAAATTCGCTAAAATTGTTTTATGAATGGCTTGTTAATTAACAGGCCATTTTTAAATCTAACTCCTCTATTTTCCAATAAAAATATAATTCACTAATTGAAGCTAATAGCTTGCCAGAGTATAAATAATCATTCCGTTTGCTCTTTCTCCTATATTCCCAACGATCTCAGGGATCCACATGCAAAATTTGAATAATCGTCAAAGTCTGATTGCAAGCTACATTCTTATGGGCATCTTTTTGCTTTCGGTTATCCCCTTACATTTATTAGCAAGTTTTTTTGCAGGCTTTCTCATTTATGAAATTATTATTAGCTTAAGTTCAGTTGTAGAACGTTATATTGACGGCCAAAGAGCCCGTATTTTTATTAGTATTTTACTTAGTATTGTTACCATTTCGCTTATTGGTTTTTTCATTACGAGTCTGATTAGTTTTGTTGTACACGATCTAAAAGGTATAGGTTTACATAGTATTAATGGCAAAGTTGACCAAACCCTACTTCATTTGCAGGCAGAGATCGGAAAATATCTTCCAGGCTATATTCCCGATAGCGTGACAGATCTAAAAGACGAAATCTTTGCTTTTATGAAAGATAACGTGACTACATTAAAAAATACCAGTTCCGATATTTTGCATAACTTCGTAACTATGGTGATGGGATTAATTATCGGTATTTTGGTGGCAATACATGGTTTTCACCGCCGTACCCCTCAGCCTGTTTTTAAGTCTCTTCTGATTCAACGTATCCAAAAACTATCGATTTCATTTAAAAATGTTGTTTTTGCACAAATAAAAATTTCAGCTATTAACACACTGCTCTTTATTTTATTTGCATTTATTTTATTACCACTTTGGGGAATTCACCTCCCTTTTGCCAAAACCTTAACCATTTTGACCTTCATGTTTGGACTGATTCCAATTTTAGGTAATCTTATTTCCAATACATTGACGTTCATTGCTGCTCTTACCGTTTCCTTAGGACTAGCAGGTGCAGCATTACTTTATCTGGTTCTGGTTCATAAGCTTGAATATTTTATTAATGCTAAAATTATTGGGCATAAAATCAATGCCAGTGCATGGGAAATTTTATTGGCAATGTTAGTGTTTGAGTCCATTTTTGGTTTAGGCGGTTTAATCGCGGCTCCAATTTTCTATGCATATTTAAAATTAGAATTAAAAGATGCTGGTCTCATCTAATTCAAAATCGATGTATAAAAAAAGCGCCCTCTAGGCGCTTTTTTTATTTTGAGTAAGTTAAGGTTTAACTACAACTAACACTTGAATCGCTTCTGGTGTAACCGTTAAGCCATCAAGTAAGCTTAAACCTTCTTTTTGCAACTTCTGTAAACGTTCAATTTCGTCTTGACGAATACTTGGGTTGAATTGTTTTAGATAAGTTAAACGGTCAATTTCATATTGCCATTTATTACCATAATGTTCTTTTGCTTGCTGTTGAAGTTGCGGCAAATCAACTTTCGCAATCTCTAACGCTTGTTTATAGCGCTGCTCAATGATATCACGACGAGCTTTAACCACCTGACGACAGCTATTACCATCTAAGTGATGTAAATAAGGTTTTAAAATTGTCGGATCAATTTTTTCAGACAAATCTTGACCATTTTCACTTAATAATACGCGAATAAGCTGCTTAGGTAAGCTCGATGGTAAATTCAGCGATTTCGGCGCAACAACATCCACTTTAAACCAGACTTCAATTAAGACTGAACCCTGCTTTAACGCATTCGATTTGAGCACAGCAACATTGGTACTACCAAATGATTGTGTACGGATCATTTCCATAACACTTTCAATGAATGGATGCTCTAAAGTTAAATATTGAGCATCTTCACGAAGCTGAGCTTGATCGCGATAGAACGTTGCGGTCATACCTTCTTCGTCTAAAGCTAAACCTTGCACTTGCATTTGGTCGGTCGGTTTAATAATCACCGTACCATTACTTTGCTCATCAAAGTCGATATTGGTTGATGACATGAAACGCTTCACAAACATTGGCAGCGTAGTATTGTCATCATAGTCTTCAAGGGCCTGAACAATTTCTTGTGCCACAATAGGACGACATGAATTATATTCAAGTAAACGGTCTCGGCCAGCTTGAAGTTCAGCTTCTAAGGCTTGACGTTGAGCATTCACTTCTTCAAGTAAATCTTCAAATGTTTGACCTTGGTCTGCAAGTAAGCAGTCTTTTAATTCAACAATAAAGTTCTCTTGCAGCGTTTGTGCTGTTGGAGAAATATTGCTGAAAATATTAAGTGCTTCGTTATACCAACGGAACATACGTTCTTGAGCTGTTCCCACAAGATATGGCACATGAATCTGAATACGGTTTTCTTGACCAATACGGTCTAGACGCCCAATACGCTGCTCTAAAACATCTGGGTTAGCTGGTAAATCAAATAAAATTAGATCACTGGCGAATTGGAAATTACGGCCTTCCGAACCAATTTCCGAACACAATAGAATCTGTGCGCCATAGCTTTCTTCAGCGAAATAAGCAGCCGCTTGGTCACGTTCAAGTAAGCTCATGCCCTCATGGAACATTGCGGTACGAATACCTGCATGCAAACGCAACACATTTTCTAAAGACTCAACCACTGGTCCGCTACGCGCGATTAAAAGCACTTTTTTATGCTTAAGATCTTTGCGTAAAATTTCCATTAACCATGGCACACGCGGATCATTTTGCATCCATGAACCATCAATCTGCGCTTCTTCAGGCCACATCTGCTCACGCAGTTTGCCGTCTTTTGACCAATCTTCTGGTGCTGGTAATGGTGCTGGCTGACAATCACGGCCTGGGAAACCCTGAATCGCTTCACGTGTATTACGGAATAAAATACGTCCAGTACCGTGACGGTCTAATAACTCGTGAATAGCTCTAAAGCGTTGATCAGGCTGGTCTTCAATAGTGTGACCTAACAAACCTTCTAAAGCAGATAAATGCTCTGGCGTTAAAGCTTGATCAGACATGAGTACTTCAGCAATTTTTGCAGTTTGCTGATATTGAGTCTCTTCATCTAGAAAGCGCTCTAAACTACTAAAACGCTGTGGATCAAGTAAACGTAAGCGAGCGAAATGGCTTTCTACGCCTAATTGTTCAGGTGTTGCAGTGAGTAATAACACCCCTGCTGTATTTTCAGCTAACTCTTCAATTAAATCGTAGCGATCATTACCGCCTTCTTCTTCGCTCCACATCAAATGATGTGCTTCATCAACCACAAGCAAATCAAAACCAGCTTCTATGGCTTGCTCACGCAAATCATCATGGTCAACCATTAAGTCAACGCTGGCAATAATGCATTGCTCGGTCAAGAACGGGTTAAGCTCTGGATCATGTTCTTTAATAGATGCAGTACGCGTTAAATCAAACAGAGAGAATTGCAAGTTAAAACGGCGACGCATTTCAATCATCCACTGATACTGTAGAGAATCAGGGACTAAAATAAGAATTCGTTCTGAACGTCCTGTTTTAAGCTGCTGGTGAATAATTAGACCAGCTTCAATTGTTTTACCTAAACCTACTTCATCGGCAAGTAAAACACGAGGAGCAAAACGTTTACCAACTTCATGTGCGATATAAAGCTGATGAGGAATCAGGCCAACACGTGCACCAACCATACCACGTAAAGGGCTAGTCTGCATTTGCGCTTGCATGAGCATCGCTTCAATACGCAAGTCATACCACTCTTTATAGTCGACCTGACTTGCAAGCAAACGATCTAAAGGTTTAGATAATTGAATTTGCGCACCAATACGCGTTTCATTGAGTGCTTTACGCTCTTGTTCGCCATTTTCTAAAGTACGAACAACGTTATAACGCAAAACACCATGGCGGTCTTCAACAGACTCAACAATCCACTTCTGACCTTCTTGATCTTGAACTTCATCATTGGTATTGAAGATGATACGAGATAGTGGAGCATTGTTACGTGCATAGACACGTGTCTCATCACTTTTGGGGAATAAAATGCTGACAGATCTTTCATCTACATCAATAAGCACACCTAAACCGAGTTCAGTTTCTGTGTCTGATAGCCAACGTTGACCAATAGCATACTGCTGCAATTTTTCCACCTTTCTCTCAAGTTCGCACTACATATTGTACGATGCAAATTAGCTTATTTTTGCATCTTTTTATGTAGTCTTTAAAGCAAAATTTTGAAGCAAAAACCAATTAAATCGCTTTGCTACAAAAAATTACTCATCAAAAGTTTTTACATTAAAACGGTACAGGACAGTCAAAAGTTAATGTTTCTGCTGTGACAGGATGATTAAAACTTAACTGTTTGGCATGCAAACATAAACGCGGAACAAGTTGCTGCTCCGGTGTCGCATACAGCGTGTCACCTACAATTGGATGTCCCAAATATTGCATGTGTACACGGAGTTGATGAGATCGTCCCGTAATTGGTGTTAATTTCACACGAGTTACAGGTTGTCCCTGAATTTGAAAATGTTCTATGGCCTGCCAATGTGTTAAAGCAGGTTTGTTGTGAGAAGCGTCGACAATATGTAAAGGCGGTCGACTTGGGTCATAGATGACAGGAATATCTACAGTCCCTTCACCTTCTAAATGACCTGCGACAAGCGCTTCGTATATTTTTGAAGTCTGACGATCTTGAAATTGACGTGCAATTGCACTTTGACCGCGCTTCGATAAACCAAATACTAAAATACCTGAAGTATCTCGGTCTAGACGATGAATGAGCAAGGTTCTAGGTTCAATCGCAATCAACCTTGTCAAAACGCTATCATGTAAATCACCCTTACCAGGAACACTCAAAATGTCCGAAGGTTTATGAATCACCATAAAATCATCATCACGATAGATCAGATGTTCACTTAGAAAATCACTCAAAGTTGTATTCCCAAGGTAAGATGAAAAACAAGCGGGCAATAATAAAAAGCTTACGTCCGAATTACAATGCCGTTCGGGTAAATTAACAGCAGAATTTGCAAATAATATGGATCACTTCGCCCCTATCGGCAGTCATTGCTTCAATAACTGCATAATATGTTGCAATGTCGGTGCTTGCATTAACTCTTCTGCGCTCAATCTCGCACCATTTGCACGCCATAGATCGGCCAGATAATTAACAGCAGACTGATCTAGTCCGTAGTTTCTTAAATCAATTTCCGGATGGATCTCCATAGGATGTCGCCCCACCTGTTCAGCAATTGCCAATAAAATTCCTTTATCTGACAAGATATAGGAAGATGGCGCACTTAAAGACCATAAGCGTATTAAAGTCTTTGTGTTTACATGTTGAATGGAGTCAAAACTGATCTTTTCAACCCATTGGATATGCTGCTCTAAGCTACTCGCCAAGATTGCATCGTTTACCACACTGACTTGATCTGTAATCGATAAAACAAGCTGCATGACTTGCTTAAATAGAGGAGACAAATCACCTGCCATCATAACTTGAGCCTGAGTATTTGATGACAAACGCTGACCAAGCTCCAACATGGTTTGTTGAAGCTGAGCTGTATCTATAAAAATAACTGGAATTTCGAGTGATTGCGCTCGTTTACTCAACAGTTCTAAATGGTGTGCCAATGGTTGCTCAGACCAATCTGGTCGTACTCTAAGCTCATTGAGCCCAACCAATAGCAATATACTTTGCGTAGACTCAATTGACCAATTTGAAGTACTTGTTGCTAATTGGATTTTTCGAGGTAAGGGGTAAAACATTATTCTCTACAAATATAAAAATAGCTCAAATTAAAAAGCCCGTTTAACACGGGCTTTTTGCTTACTTCATTTCAGCGAATGTTTCTTTCGCAGCCTGAATCGTAAACTCGATATCTTCGTCTGAATGAGCAGATGAAATGAAGCCAGCTTCAAACGCAGACGGTGCTAAGTTGACTCCACGTTTTAACATACCATGGAAGAACTTTTTGAAAGCTTCAATGTCACAGGCCAACATAGAGTCAAAGCTTGTAATATCTTCTTGGTCGGTAAAATACAGACCAAACATTGCGCCAGCTTGCTGAGTCTTAAATGGAATACCCGCTTCATCAGCTGCAGCTTGTAGGCCTGCAAGTAACTTTTCAAGTTGAGCAGATAAGTTGCTATAAAAGTCTGGTTGGCGAAGATGCGTGAACATCTCAATACCAGCACGCATAGCAAGTGGGTTACCAGATAATGTACCTGCTTGATATACCCCACCTAAAGGTGCGATACATTCCATGATTTCACGTTTACCACCAAACGCACCAACTGGTAGACCTGCACCAATAATTTTACCTAAAGTGGTTAAATCAGGTTTAACGTTATATACCGATTGTGCACCGCCGAGTGCAACGCGAAAGCCTGTCATCACTTCATCGATAATGAATACAGATTTATATTCATCACAAATATCACGAATGGCTTGTAAGAAACCGTCAATTGGTTTCACCATATTCATGTTACCTGCGACAGGCTCAATAATAACACCCGCAATTTCATGGCCGAACTTAGCAAAACATTCTTTTAATGCAGCAATATCATTGTAAGGCAGCGTTAAGGTGTGTTTAGCAAAATCAACAGGTACACCTTTCGAAGTCGGCTCACCCTCACCTAAAGTGAGTAAGCCCGAACCTGCTTTTACTAAGAGTGAGTCTGAGTGACCATGGTAGCAACCTTCAAACTTCACAATCTTGTCACGGCCAGTATAACCACGTGCTAAACGAATAGCCGTCATGGTCGCTTCTGTACCAGAGTTCGTCATACGCACCAATTCAATTGATGGCATGATTTCACAGATAATATCTGCCAACGTTGTTTCGTGAACAGTCGGCGCACCAAAACTTAAACCATCTTCTGCGGCTGTTTGTACTGCTTTAATAATTTCTGGATGAGCATGACCCAAAATCATTGGTCCCCAAGAACCAACATAGTCAACATAACGCTTACCATCGACATCCCACAAATAAGCACCTTTAGCTTTCTCGATGAAAACCGGTGTTCCTCCAACGCCATTAAAGGCACGTACTGGAGAGTTCACACCACCTGGAATGTGTTTACTGGCTTGTTTAAATAACTGTTCTTGCTTTGGAGATAAACTCATGGAAATGCTCGTCTTAAATATCTAAAAAATAATTTTGAAAGCTTAAGAAAATAATTGTGCCCAGGCCTGTACACGGGCAGGAATTTCAGCAGTTGATCGGCCTAATATATCACTAATGACTGCACAGAGGTCAGCCCCGGCCTCAATCACAGATTGTGAGTTTTCAACAGTTAAACCACCAATCGCACAAATTGGTACATCATATTGAGCTGCTGCTTGCTTAATCACTTCAATACCGACATTACCTGCTTCAGGTTTTGTAGAAGTCGCGTAAACCGCACCAAATGCAATATAAGTCGCCCCATCGGCAATTGCTTTTTGTGCAAGCTCTAAAGAGTTCAGGCAAGTACGACCAATAATGACGCCTTCTGGTAATTGCGCTGTTGCATCGGTAATTTCACCGTCACTTTGACCTAAATGCACACCTAATCCAAACTGAGCAGCCAGTTTCAGATCGTCATTAATCACAAAAGGAACCTGATATTTTTCACATAATAATTTGATGTGTTCAACTTCAGCAGGTTGATCTGCTTTGTCTACTTTTTTGCGACGATACTGTAAAATTGCGACCTGACGAGTTGCGAGCGCGGCGTCTAATTTTTCTAATAATAATTGGATTGGGTCATCATTGGTAATGAGATATAAACCGCGCATACTCTACTCTCGCTTTAAAAAACTTGGCTAGTATAACGGATTTATAGGACATCATAAGTACCGATTGATCTAGGTCTACCAGTACCAATCGGTATAATGAGAATAAAAGTAAAAATTAACTCGGAATTTTATCAAACTTACGATCAACCAAACTCAAACGGCCACGTGCAACATCCGACAACATTCGCCAATCAGAAATAAAACTATAAAAAGGCTGTTTAAAACTGGCAGGTTTATTTTTTTCAAACACAAAATGTCCAACCCAGGCATTTGCATAACCAGCTACCAAACCATAGAGCACATATTTGGCCTGTTTCTTACGAATTGCTTTTGAAAAAAAGTATATGCCAATACTGCTACCCACCACATGTAAGCGTCTGCTCATGATGTTACGGTGTTCAGTTAAATAAAAACGATAAAAGTCCTGATAGTTTTTAATCGGTAATTCAAACTCTGGCTGAGCTTCATGGCTAAAGTTTATTGGTGCATTCACGATCATCTTCCTGATTTTTATTTGATCAAAACGTCACCTGATTGTACACCTAAATAAAAGTGTAGCGTCATATGTTTGATTGTAACTTTCTCTATCAAAATCATTATTTTTAACGCTAAGCTATTATACTTATTCAAGATAGTCTAAATACCTGATTCAGGGAGATATATTATGGTCGAAGTCGAGCTAAAGTTTCAGTTACCTGAATCGAAGAAAAAAACTGTCCAGCAATACTTAAAAAAACATAAAGCAAAAAATATTCACTTACAAGCAAAGTATTACGATACTCCTGATCGACTGCTTGCAAAAAATGGTATGGCTCTACGTCTACGTAAAGAAGATGATCAATGGGTACAAACATTTAAAGCTGCAGGTCAAAGCCATCTTCACCGTGTTGAAGAAGAAATTCATTTAGGTAAGTGTGAGCAAGAACCTGACTTAAACCTTGAGTTATATCAAGATAATAAAGTAGTCATGGATTTAATTAATACAGCTTTAGGAGCACACGCTGAAAAATTGAGTTTGCAGTTTGAGACCGATGTACAGCGTACCTACCACGTATTTGAAGCAGATAATACAGCGATTGAAGTTTGTTTAGATGATGGTGTGGTAAAAACGGCGGATGCACAAAGTGTAATTTGCGAAGTCGAATTTGAACTCAAGCAAGGTCCAGTGAAAACGCTTATTCAATTTGCACAGCAATGGATTAATCGTTACTCACTTTGGCTTGATGTAAGAAGTAAAGCTGAGCGTGGCAACTTATTAGCACTAGGGCAAGCTACCTCACCTGCTGTTCATGCCAAAGCTCTGACACTAAATAAAGATATTACTGCTGAACAGGCTTTAAAAAAGATTGTTGAAAACTGTTTGGAACAGTTCTTGCCAAATATGGCTGTCATTGCCGATGGCGTTGCTGAAGCTGAGCATATTCATCAGGCACGTGTAAGCTTACGTCGTTTACGTAGTGCGCTTAAGCATTTCGCTGGTTGGTCAGGCGAGCTAAATCCACTTTGGGAAGAACAAATTGCTGAGCTTTTCCGTAAACTTGGAGACACTCGTGATGAAGATGCTATTCGCACCGAAGTGTTACCTGTTATTCAACAACACGGTTCACCTGAACTTTTACTACCAGTTTCAGCCCAGCCCTCAAAAGAACTTTCAACAATCTTTACCTCTGCGGACACGATTAAGCTATTACTTGATTTATTAGCATTTGCTTATTCAGAAGAAGATTCAGAGAACAAAACTGGTGGGTTAAAAAAACATATTAAAAAGAGTTTAGATAAGTTACATCATAAAGTGATTAGCCATGCTGACCATTTCTCTGAGCTTGAAGTTGTTGAACAGCACAAAATAAGAAAGCAAGCTAAGCAGTTACGTTATTGTGTTGAATTTATTTCAAGTCTTTATTCAAACAAAAAAGTACAGCAATATTTAAAACAGCTACAACCTGTACAAAACACTTTAGGCCACTATAACGACTTATTTATTGCAGAAGGTATTTTCAATAAAGCTATTGAAAATGACTCATCTTTCTGGTTTGCTCTAGGCTGGGTAAAAGCCAAACAGCCGCAGCTACAAAAGCGTTCAGCAAAAGCTTTACAAACCTTTAGTCAGACTGAAACTTTCTGGTAATTTATAAAAAGTCGCTGTAAACATGCAGCGACTTTTTATCGATACTTACCAAATACTTTCCATACACCGTTATCTGCTAACGGATCACTATAGCTATCACTGCGCTGCTTTCTTGGTTTATCACGAGCATCGACCAATTTAAAATGCGGTTCAACCCCTAGCACAATCCCATTGGTATAAAACCGTGAACGGGTATATTCACTTTGCCCATGTTGAAACACATAAGTTCTTAAATCAATGAATTCACGGTGAGCAACTAGAGCCGCGGTATCGTCACTTTGCAACCATTCTTGCATCGTAAATATCTGGTCTGTTTCAAACTGTCCACATTTTTCAATAAGACTCGCTACACCGCGGAAAGTTTTAGATTCTTTTGCGCGTGTTTTATTAATCCGAATTCGGTCTACATGAAAAAAGAATAGCGGTAAATTTAAGTGACTTGGTAAATGAATAGCATCTGGTAATTCATCTTCCATAAATGGCTGAAAAAGCTCTTGTGCCCTTTCAATTAGGCCCTGCCATTGTTGGTAATAATTTTCGACTTCTTTTTGCAAGCCATAATAAATTGGCAACCCTTCAACATGTTCTAAATATTGAGGTGGAAAAACATGCTGTCGTAATAAAGCAGTATCTGTTTTTAAACTTTGAATCGCAATTGCATCTTGCATATTATTCTCTCCTACCAATACTTAGGCTATTTACAGACTAAGTCAAAGGTTTTGTTTCTGCAAGCGTTTGCCTATAATAAGCAGCTCTATTTTTGCGGGAATAAGTCATGTCTCAAAAGATTAATGCAACAGATATTACTGAAGAAGAAGCGTTAAATGCTGTTTTCTTTGAGCGTGCGGATGAATTTATTAAACAGGCTAATGATTTTTGCCGCCCGCCAAAAGATAAAAAAGTTGATCCAGCTGAGTTACGTGGTCAAGTGAGTGCTGCGATGTTGTTTGCTACTGCCCGCTTCAACACATGGGTGGCAGCAAATAACTTTAAAGATGGTAATGAAATGCGTGATGCGAAAGATCAGGTCATGTCTTACCTTCTTCAACAATTTCAAATGATGCTTGAAGATAACTTCGATGAGTATTGTGAGCAATTCGAAAATTATTTACGTTTCCGTAAAAATGAAGATTTTCACGCGCATAAACACGATCATTAATATGATTTAAAAATCCAAATAAAAAGCCACGATTCAGTGGCTTTTTATTTGCGAGAAGACTTTATTTTTTTGCTGCCTGACCATATTGATCAGCCATCACTTCGACCAAATGCTCAGGTTTAATATACTTTTTAATTACTCTATTGACGTCCGCAACAGTCAATTTAGTTAACTCTTGATCATGACGAATTCGGTCTTGCAATGTTTTGTCTGTTTCAAGCTGTAGATTTAACATCCCATGAATATTACGTTCATCTTCTAATGCCGTAACTCGTTTCTTCATGATATCTGCTTTAGCAGCTTGAAGTTCTTGCTCAGTTACACCGTTTTTCACCAAGTCATTCAACACTTTATGTATTGATGCAGACACTTGGGCTGAACGACCCGAAGTATAATTTGCACTAATACTCAAAGCCCCTACATTCGTATCACGGTCAAGTTGCAGCCCACTTCCAAAACCATAAACTAGTGCATTTTTCTCACGAAGCTCTTGAGCCAAACGTGAGGAAATTTGAGATTCGCCTAAAATATAGTTCATTAAAATAAGAGCAGATGCATCTGGATGGTTTTTCCCAACTGGCAGTGACAGTACGCTTTGGTAGCTACCAAATTCACGTTGCTCAGATAAAACATGAACTTTCTGTGCTGGAAAATCAACGTGATCAATCAAGATTTTTTGATATGGCTGTTTACCGTTCCAACGACCAAATTCCTGATTCAGTAATTTCTGCATCTTTTTCGCATCAAATTCGCCTGTAATGGCAATTTGAGCGTGGTTCATTGCAAAGAAACGTTCATACAACTCTTTCACTTGCTCTTGAGTTGCATTTTTCAACTGCTGTTTTGCCAGTTCAGGTTCAAAGTGATAACGCAAATCACCCGGTTGGTATTCTTCAAGCAAACGTGAAAGTGTTAAGCCTGCTACTACATCTGGCTCGGTATAAGGACGATCAAGGCTTGATAAGCTTTGCGATTTAATTAAATCAAATTGAGATTGCTCAAATTTCGGATTTTTCATCACATCAAGAACAAACTTGAAAAACTCATCAAATTTTTCTGATTTAGACTGAATGTTAATCGTCATGCCATTGCCGTCAGCACTTGCATAAGCAGCGCCGCCGGCATCAATCGACTTATCGGCAATATCTTGCAAACTATATTTATCAGAACCACGAAGCAATAAGTATGAGGTTAAATCAACTACCGTACCTTTATTAAATAAAGATTTTTCTGTCCCGAAGTCCATAGTAATCGTTGCATAAGTACGATCATCACGTGTTTCAACCGGGAATAAGGCATATTTCATTCCATTTTTCAGTTTTCCACGGATAATCTTTTTCTCATTACTTTCAACATATTGCTTTGAAGTTTTTAAAAACTCTGCAACTTCTTGTTGATATACCTTTGGATCTTTTAAAGGCTCGGCCTTTACTTCTACCTGATCTAGAGTTTTAGGGATCTCTTTTGAATTTTGCTGTTGAGCTTTTTTCTGGTCTTCAGGCGTTGGTAGAATTTCACCATCAATACGATGCTCAGCTACAAGGAACTGTTTTAAAGTTTGATTTACTTCATCTAGCTTAACTTTTTCTACCAAATCTAAATCTTTAAAATATTGATCCCACTGCCCGCCAGCAACGGTGTAATCACTTAAACGTGACCCCAGTGCTACCGCATCTTTCGTGATTAGGTCACCTTGAGTTTTCATTAAACTTTTAACACGATTTAATTCAACTTCGGTAAAAGGCTTCCCTTTTTCAATGCCCGCTAGCAAAGAGCTTTCAACTTTTTTAGGATCATTACTTGGTGAATAAATCGCGCCTAAAAACACCACATTAAAATCTTGGTCTAACCAAGTGCTAGACTCTACATTTGTGGTAATGCCCGTTTCAACCATGTCCTGATATAAATGACCACTTGGCTGCATGGTATATAACAAAGGGGCTAAAGCGAGTGTTGGCTGAATTTTGGTATTTTTACCATTCATATAGATATGGAATTTAGCCAGATCACTTCCCTTTTTCACCATGAACTGACGATTTTTTATTTTTGTAGAGTCAAGTACAGGAATCTGTACAGGTTTTGGAACCTCTCGTGCCGCAATTGGACTAAAATATTGGTCAATTGTTTTTAATACATCTGTTTTATCGAACTTACCTGAAATCACCATGACTGCATTATTAGGCGCATACCAGCTACGATAGAACTGGTTTAATTCAGGCATCTTAATAGATTTAAGCTCAGGCAAATCACCAATCGGTAAACGTCCTAGATATTGATTACCGTAAGCTGACTTCCACATTTGATCCATCAGCACAGCAAATGGCTGATCCATACGGACTTCACGTTCGCGCTTTACGATTTCAATTTCAGAAGGAACAAATTTTTCTTGAAGAACTAATTTATCCATACGTTCAGATTCAAGATACAGCACCTGATCAAGCGCAGTTTTCTCTGGACGAACGATATTGGTATATTTTGTTGAATAATAATCCGTACTGGCGTTTGTCATCAATGTATATTGATCTAAACGGCGCTGGAATTCTTCCCCTTTAACATTTTTAGTCCCTTTAAAAGCCAAGTGCTCAAGCAAATGAGCCAAGCCACTTTTGCCTTGCGGGTCATTTAATGAACCAGTTAAATAAATGGTATTAATAAAGATTTTATTTTCTTTGGCATTCGGTGCTAAAACAATCCGAAAACCATTATCTAATTTATATTCCTCAATATTTTGCTTACTTTTTACTAATGTAGTTTGTGCCCAAGATGCAGCACTTAAACCAAGAATACACAGGGAGAGAGTCAGTTGTTTAAACTGCATAAACATATAAATACCAATTAATTTGAATAATAAAAAATCAATAGTTGTGGGACTATAGTAGGAAATTTAAGCTGACTTTCATAGTAAAGTTTTGAAAAAAAAGCCGTTTATTTAAACGGCCTTATATTTTAAGGAAAAATTTCAGCTTGCATATAAAGTTTTCCATATCCTGCGATTTCAATACGTTCCTCCGACAGGACGTTGCAATATAAAACCCCACCGCGGCTAGAAGCCTGATAAGCCGTAATATTATTTTTAGCGAGTTTTCCTGCCCATAATGGCGCTATTGCGGTATGAATTGAACCTGTAACAGGGTCTTCATCAATACCCGCGACAGGAGCAAAATAACGCGATACACAATCATATTGCTGGTCTGCTTTTGATGTTATTACAACATCCATACCAGCAGTTGTAATTGCAGTTCTCTTACCTAGAGCTTTGAGCAAATTCATATCAGGCTGCTCATCTAATACATCTTGTACTGATTCATACTCAACAATATAGGCTTGAACATTTTGATAAACCGCTTTAAAAGGTTTGGTTAAAGCTTGGCGTAAAATATCTGGATAATCTTCCACTTGATGAGCTTTACGAATCGGGAAATCCATTCTGATTTTTCCATCTTCATCTTGATGTACCACAAAAAGCCCCAAATTTCGTACATGGAAATTAATTGTCTTTTTATCAGTAAAATCTTTAAAGATTACAAAAGCGCTAGCAAGCGTGGCATGCCCACAAAAATCAACTTCAACCGTTGGTGTAAACCAACGGATTTCATAATTTTCAGCATCTATAATTTTTACAAAGGCAGTTTCCGACAAGTTGTTTTCAAGTGCTATCTTCTGCATTAAATCTGTATCCAGCCATTCTTTTTCAACAATCACAGCAGCCGGATTTCCACGAAATAGCTCTTTTGTAAAAGCGTCGACTTGATACATTTTCATGATAGTACTCTCTTTTGTAATAGACTCATTTTCGAAAATTATTTAGAGGAAAAACAGATACAGTTTTTTAAAAATTAACATCACAGTGGCAATTTACGTATATAAAAAAACGGCTCATCCAGAGTAGATGAGCCGTTTAGTATCAGTTATTAATGATGTTGAGTTAGCTCAATTTCATCTTCACTGTCTAATATTTCTTTATCGGTCTGACCCATTAATTGACTGGTCACAACACCAGCGGTCATTGAGCCATTTACGTTTAAGGCAGTACGCCCCATATCAATGAGTGGCTCGATTGAAATAAGCAGTGCAACCAAAGTCACTGGCAAGCCCATAGCAGGAAGCACGATTAGCGCAGCGAAAGTCGCACCACCACCTACTCCGGCAACTCCAATTGAACTTAAAGTTACAATACCAACCAACGATGCAATCCACATTGGGTCTAGCGTGTTAACCCCCATGGTTGGCGCAACCATCACCGCGAGCATTGCTGGATATAAACCTGCACAACCATTTTGACCAATGGTTGCCCCAAAAGAAGCTGAGAAACTCGCAATAGATTCAGGAATACCTAAACGACGAGTTTGGGTTTCGATACTGAGCGGAATACTTGCAGCACTTGAACGACTGGTAAATGCAAATGTCAAAACAGGAGCAACTTTTTTGAAGAATTTAAGTGGAGAAACACCTGTCAGGGTCAAGATAATCGCATGCACAACAAACATGATCGCTAGACCTAAATAAGATGCCACCAAGAAACCACCAAGGTTTAAGATATCTGCGACATTCGAACTTGCCACAACTTTTGTCATAAGTGCAAAAACACCATACGGTGTAAGTGTCATCACTAGACGAACCAGCTTCATTACCCAAGACTGCAAAGTCTGAATTGCAGTTAAAATACGCTGACCTTTCTCTGCATCATCTTTCATTAGGTTGAGTGCTGCTATCCCTAAAAAGACAGCAAAAATAACCACACTAATAATTGAAGTTGGATTGGCGCCAGTTAATTCAGCAAATGGATTACTTGGAATAAAGGAAAGAATAAATTGCGGTACACTTAAATCGGTAACTTTACCTACATAGTCTGTATTAATCGCAGTTAAACGTGCAGTTTCAGCAGCACCTTGCACTAAACCTTTTGCAGTTAAGCCAAACAGGTTTGTAACAAACACCCCTACCAGGGCAGCAATCAGTGTTGTAAAGAGTAAGGTACCAATCGTATAAAAACTGATTTTGCCTAAAGATGAGGCTTGGTGTAATTTTGCAACCGCTCCCAAAATAGACACAAATACCAAAGGCATAACAACCATTTGTAAAAGTTTTACATAGCCGTTTCCAACGATATTAAACCAGCTAATAGATTCAGCAAGAATCGGATGGCCACCGCCATAAATCAAATGTAGTCCTAAACCAAACACCACACCTAGAACTAAGCCAGCCAGAACTTTTTTTGATAAGCTCCAATCTGTTTTACGTGTTTGGGCGAGTAAAAATATTAACCCGACGAAAACCACAATATTGATGATTAAGGGTATATTCATTCCCAAACTCCAAATTATTGCTTGTGTCATCTTTCAAGGGGGCATATTTGACCATAGCCAGCCTATATAAACTACCCTTTTCCACAATTTTATAGCATCAAGATGATTACAAACCTGCGTGAGAATATAAAATGACTTTTAAATACATATATATCACTTTTAATTTATAACTTAAGTAAGATATTTATGTATAAAAATCAGCCTCTACTTAAGCAACCTTTAATTCAAATTGTTGCTCAATAAAACGAATAAACTGCTTTAAATTGGTTCCCCAGGTTTCTGGTAACTGAGCAACCAAGTAGGTAGTAAAAAAAGCAGATTCCGTATTTAATCCAAAACAATTGACTGAAACTTTATCTGCAACTTTTGTGAGATATGACTTCGGTAATAAGGCAAAACCCACACCCAATTCCACACAACTCACGATTCCGTCAAGGCTTCCCATTTCCATGATTTGTGAAGGCGGAACGCTAAAATCATTCAAGAAAAGCTCTATGGCATGTCGATATGAGCAACCTTGCCGAAATGCTATAAATCTAGTCTTTGCAAGGGTGGCCTTGTCTGGAAAGCTCACTTGTTGCTTTGGACAAACCAGAACCAGCTCTTCGTGCCAGACAGGAAAACTATATAACTCTGGAATCACATATTTAGAAGCAACGAAAGCACAATCCACCTCTCCTTGCTGCACCGCACTCAACAAATATCGGGTTGGGTGGGTTTGTAACTCAATCGGTAAATTTGGATATTGCTGCATACATTGATTGAGTAATTGAGGAAGACGTATTGCTGCTGTCGTTTCCATACTGCCCAAACGAATGGTTTCATTCGGGTCAATATCACCTTCTTGAAAGATCTTTTTAGCTTTATTATGTAGCGCAATCATTTGAACAGCATAACTATGTAGCTGTTGTCCGGCATTGGTTAAGGTCACTGGGTTATTGCGATTGAATAAAATAACCCCCAACTCTTCTTCAAGTTTTTTTATATGGCTCGTGATATTCGATTGAACCGTATACATTTTTTGTGCAGCCAATGAAAAACTTCCACTCTCTGCAACAGCTAAAAAAAACTCTAGAGACTTAAGTAACATACCACTATCTCAAAACAAGATAATTAACATCATATTAAATCATTTTTAATGATTGATAAACTCGTTTTTAATAATAAAAAAATTGAGCGTCTTCTCATGTCTACGTTTTATCGAATGAGCATAATTGTCTTTTTGGCAACTTGTTTGGGAATTGGTGTTTTTAGATTTTCCTATACTGCGCTCATGCCTATCATGATCGAGCAGTATCACTGGAATCACGATTTTGCCAGTTACTTAGGCAGTGCAAATTTATTGGGATATCTCATGGGTGCCTTATTGGCGCTGCCCAGTATTAAAGAAAAGTACATCCCCTCCCTCATCGTACTTTCGGCTATAGCTGGTAGCCTTAGCCTACTATGTTGTTCATTCATGGATATGCCTCTGGTATGGTTCATTGTCTGGCGTACGATTTCAGGTATTGCCGGTGGTTTACTTATGATTTTGGCGCCTAGCTTTGCAATGAAATACACTCCCAACACGCAAAGATTAAAAGTTAATTTTTTAGGATTTAGCGGGATTGGTGTCGGCGTTTTATCTGCCACTATTATTATTCCCTTACTTAAAAATATGCCCGTACATTATGTTTGGGATATTTTTGCTGGTCTTTCTCTATTAGGAAGCTTAACTCTTTATCGATTATTAACTCGTAATACTGCCCAGATTATTAAATCGCAATCGACCTCTCTACAAGCTTCACAAAAATCACGTTTGGGTCTGGTTATTATTATTGCCTATATGTGTAGTGCCTTTGCCTATATTCCCCATTCTTTGTTTTGGATGGATTATTTATCTGGAACTCTGCATTTTCCCCTACAGCAAAGAAATCTATTTTGGGTTCTCTATGGAATGGGAAGCTGTATTGGTGCACTTGTTGCTTATGGCTTAAGCCGAATAATGGGATATCTACAAACTATTAAATGGTTATATGCCATTTACTGCCTAGCTGTTGTTTTACCTTGCCTTTCACAAATGACTTCTTTACTGGCCTTATCTTCGCTTCTGACAGGTTTACTCACTCCCGCAACCGTATTTATTAGTTCTTATAGTCTGTTACAGATTTATGAGCAACGTTATCAAAAGCTTTGGAGCCTTGCCACTATTGGGTTTGCTAGCACTCAGCTTTTAGGAGGTGTTGTCATTAGTACTTTACATCATTTGCATTGGTCTTATGCACATCTTTTTCTTTTAGGTGGAATCGTTCTCTTTTTTGCGATTTGCCTTTTGCTTCCTATACGCCCCTCTCTCACCTCAACTCTCGGAGAAACTAAATCGTGAAAACTCTGCTCTTTCCTTTATTTCTAATTGCTTTCGTTCTTATTATTCAGGCCCTAGACCAGAGTTATCAAAAGAAAACTGGTTTTATTAAAACTCCGAAACACCCCGAATTTATGCAATAAAAAAAGCCCTCGAATTGAATCGAGGGCTTTCCTATATAAGATTTATTTAATCTTCCATGTGTTTGATAATCGCATCACCAAACTCAGAACAACGTAACAAGGTTGCACCTGGCATTAGGCGCTCAAAATCGTAAGTTACAGTTTTGGCAGCAATCGCTCCAGAAATCCCTTTAATGATCAGGTCAGCAGCCTCTATCCACCCCATATCGCGTAGCATCATTTCGGCAGAAAGAATAATAGAACCGGGGTTTACTTTATCCTGACCTGCATATTTAGGCGCAGTCCCATGAGTTGCTTCATAAACTGCAATTGCACCACCAATATTTGCACCAGGTGCAATACCAATACCGCCTACTTCTGCTGCCAAAGCATCAGAAATATAGTCCCCGTTTAAATTTAGGGTAGCAATCACAGAGTAATCAGCTGGACGCATCAAGATCTGTTGTAAAAACGCATCTGCAATGACATCTTTAATAATAATGTCTTTACCCGTTCTAGGGTTTTTAATTTTAACCCATGGACCACCATCAATCAGCTCTCCACCGAAACGATCTAGAGCCAATTCATAGCCCCACTCTTTAAATGCGCCTTCGGTGTATTTCATGATATTACCCTTGTGAACCAGCGTCACAGAAGGCTTGTCATTTTCGATTGCAAACTGAATGGCTTTACGGACTAAACGCTGTGTTCCTTCTTTTGAAACAGGTTTAATTCCAATACCACATCCTTCAGGGAAACGAATTTTTGTAACACCCATTTCTTCTTGAAGAAACTTAATTACTTTTTTAGCTTCTTCTGAATCAGCTTTCCATTCAATACCGGCATAGATATCTTCCGAGTTTTCACGAAAAATCACCATATCGGTTAATTCAGGGTGTTGAACGGGTGATGGAACGCCTTCAAACCAACGCACTGGTCGTACACAAACATATAGATCTAATTCTTGGCGCAAAGCAACGTTGAGTGAACGAATGCCTCCACCAACTGGTGTGGTTAAAGGACCTTTGATGGATACAACAAACTCGCGGAGTGCTTCGAAAGTTTCTTCGGGCATATAGTTGCCATAAATTTTATTGGCTTTTTCGCCGCAATACACTTCCATCCATTCGATTGAGCGTTTACCACCGTAAGCTTTTAAAATCGCAGCATCTACGACTGCTTTCATTGTTGGTGTAATATCCACACCAATACCGTCGCCTTCAATGAAGGGAATAATTGGATGATTTGGTACGCTCAGTGATAGGTCTGCATTTACTTTGATTTTGTCACCGTCGGCAGGAACCACGATCTTCTGATAACCCATTGTGTAGATTCTCCCTTTTATAATACTTAATTAACTAAAAATAATTATCGATAAACAATACTTTCAACTTTTATTAACGCATAATAGCTTAATCGAATTTAATTCTTTTTGAGATTTATGTGGGAAATAAGCAAATTTCACACTTAAATATAGCTCAATGTTTTCTCTAGTTATTTGAAAGAAGAAGCCATTTTTTATGAAAATTGTGATTCTCAACAAGCCATATGACGTTCTCTCCCAGTTTCGTAAAGACGAAGCACATATGACCGTCTCTGACTTTGTTGATGACCCGACTTTACGCTTAGCAGGCCGTCTTGATATGGACTCTGAGGGTTTAGTTTTTTTAACCGATCATGGTGGTCTGAATCAGTTCATTACCAACCCTGCAAATAAAAAATACAAAACGTATTTAGTTCAAGTTGATGGCGATGTAACCGAAGAAGCGCTTGAACAACTTCGTAAAGGTGTAGAACTGAACGATGGTATAACGCTGCCAGCTAAAGCCATTAAAGTCAGTGAACCTGAATGGTTGTGGGAACGTAATCCGCCAGTACGTTACCGTGCAAATATTCCAACATCTTGGATCGAGATTTCAATTTGCGAAGGCCGTAACCGTCAAGTTCGTCGTATGACTTCTGCGGTAGGTTTTCCAACTTTACGTTTAATTCGTACTAAAATTGGCTCAATCGACTTAGTTCAACTTGGCTTAAAACCAGGTGATGTTAAAGAAATTGAACCATTACTCTACCCTGACTTTAAAGATGTGCCAGCTGAACAGCCTTATCGTTCACGTTCATATGTTAAAAAACCAGGCGGTACAGGCGGCAAGCCAATGGTTCGCAAAAATAAAGATGGTTCTGCGAAAAAGTCTGGTACAAAACGTATTTGGCAAATGGATGAAAGCGAGAAACCACGTCGTAAGACCAATGGTACAACTCGTCCAAATACCAAAGCACCACGTGGTCGTGGGCGTAATAATGGTCGATAAACACATTTAAGTTTTAAAGCTCACATCAGTGGGCTTTTTTAATGTCTTTTATTTTTAGGCAATAAAAAACCGGTGCATATGCACCGGCTCTTAAACTATTTACTAACGAGTTAGTAATTAAGCCTCAACTGTTGCAAGAGCTGCATTGAATGTAGCACTTGGACGCATTACAGCATTTACTTTAGTCGGATCAATTGCGTAGTAACCACCGATGTCCGCTGGTTTACCTTGTACTTGCGCAAGTTCAGCAACGATCTTCTCTTCATTTTCAGCTAAAGCTTTAGCAAGAGGAGCAAATTTAGCTTTCAACTCAGCATCTTCGTTCTGAGCAGCAAGCGCTTCAGCCCAGTAAAGTGACAAGTAGAAATGGCTGCCACGGTTGTCGATTTCACCAGTACGACGTGATGGAGACTTGTCATTGTCAAGCAATTTACCAGTCGCTTCATCAAGAGTCTTCGCAAGTAACTTAGCACGAGCATTATTTTCTTTAATACCCATTTCTTCTAAAGATACTGCAAGTGCAAGGAACTCACCAAGTGAATCCCAACGTAAGTGGTTTTCTTCAACAAGTTGTTGTACGTGTTTTGGCGCTGAACCACCTGCACCAGTTTCGTACATACCACCACCCGCCATTAGCGGAACGATAGACAACATTTTTGCAGAAGTACCAAGTTCCATAATTGGGAACAAGTCAGTTAAGTAGTCACGTAAGATGTTACCAGTCACAGAAATCGTGTCTAGGCCACGTACCACACGCTCAAGTGTGTAACGCATTGCACGTACTTGAGACATGATTTGGATATCAAGACCAGTTGTATCATGATCTTTTAA
Organism: Acinetobacter pittii; assembly: GCF_034067285.1. NCBI lineage: Bacteria > Pseudomonadati > Pseudomonadota > Gammaproteobacteria > Moraxellales > Moraxellaceae > Acinetobacter > Acinetobacter pittii. The sequence goes on along the minus strand of NZ_CP139286.1, from coordinate 993,610 downwards.
GTACTTTTGTACTTTCTTGATCAACTCGTTTTCATGTGGACGGTACGGGTCAAGCCAGAAGATTGCAGGCATGCCTGAATTACGTGCACGAGTTACTGCAAGTTTAACCCAGTCACGAATCGGAGCATCTTTAACCTGACACATACGCCAGATATCGCCTTCTTCCACATTTTGAGTCAATAACACTTCACCAGTGTCAAGATCGGTAATGTTTGCAATACCTGCTTCTGAAATCTCAAAAGTCTTGTCGTGAGAACCGTATTCTTCAGCTTTTTGAGCCATCAAACCAACGTTTGGTACTGTACCCATAGTCTTCGGATCGAAGTTACCATGCCATTTACAGAAATTGATCATTTCTTGGTAAATACGGGCAAATGTTGATTCTGGCATAACAGCTTTAGCATCATATTGCTTACCATCAGCACCCCACATTTTACCACCGGCACGAATCATTGCTGGCATAGAAGCATCAACGATGATGTCGTTTGGTGAATGGAAGTTAGTGATGCCTTTTGCCGAGTCAACCATTGCAAGTGCAGGACGGTGTTCTTGACAAGCATGTAAGTCTTCAATGATTTCTTCACGTAATGAAGTAGGAAGAGTTTCGATTTTCTCGTATAACCCAGCCATACCGTTATTTACGTTAATGCCTAACTCGTCAAATAACTTACCGTGTTTTTCGAAAGCTTCTTTGTAATAGATTTTCACACAGTGACCGAAAACGATCGGGTGTGAAACTTTCATCATTGTCGCTTTTACATGTAAAGAGAATAAAATTCCCGCTTCTTTACAGTCATCAAGTTCTTTTTCATAGAAATCACAAAGTGCTTTCTTGCTCATGAACATTGAATCAATGATTTCACCTTCTTGAAGCGCAACTTTTGGCTTAAGAACAATGCTCTTACCACTGTTAGTGATAAGTTCCATTTTCACATTACGCGCGCGATCAAGTGTCATTGATTTTTCACCATGGTAGAAGTCACCTTCTTCCATATGTGAAACGTGAGTTTGTGACCACTGTTTCCACTCGCTCATTGAATGAGGGTGTTTCTTCGCGTAATTTTTAACTGCTGCAGGAGCACGGCGGTCAGAGTTACCTTCACGAAGGACAGGGTTTACTGCTGAACCAAGGCACTTACCATAACGAGCTTTGATTGATTTTTCTTCTTCAGTCGTCGGATTTTCCGGATAATCAGGAATTGCGTAACCTTTTGATTGAAGCTCTTTAATACATGCAGTTAATTGCGCAACAGACGCACTAATGTTCGGGAGTTTGATAATGTTTGTATCTGGATCTTGTGTAAGACGACCTAGCTCTGCAAGGTTGTCAGATACCTTTTGCTCTTCACTTAGGTAATCAGCGAATTCTGCGAGCACGCGTGCAGCTACAGAGATGTCACTTTTAATAATCTCGATGCCAGCTGGCTTGGTAAAGGTCTCAATGATCGGCAGTAGCGAATAGGTCGCCAATAATGGCGCCTCATCAGTCAGTGTGTAAATAATAGTTGACTTTTCACCAGCCATATATAGCCCCTTCCGTTTGATTGAGTGTTGAGGACCGAGCTTGTGGCCCAGTGCCTACGAACCGATATGCTTAAATAAAACCCTGAGAGTATCGGCTCTCATTGCCTTCCAGTCAACGAAATATCCAGTGATAACGACATTTCGTAGTGAAATAATACATAATTTAAATCTATTAATAATATTCTTATACCTAACTTAAGGTCATACATACAGCTTTATCCACCTTTTAGGTATAGAACAGTCTTAAATTACATGAGATATCTTTCAGAGTTCTGACAATTATTATACTTTTCATTCAAAACAAACTCAAAGATAACGCCTTGACTATTTTTTTATGCCATTCAAAAGAAAAACCGATGTACAAAACATCGGTTTTTATAAACGATTTAACTGCTATTTAAGCCTTTAACCATTTCTCGATTTTCGCCTGATCTTCAATCACCAGTTCAACTTCAGTTAAATCAGATGTAGCACACTCAACGTCAAAAGTTAGTAACTCATCGCGGCGGAAAGCAAAGATAGTGTAAGTACCACCCTGCTTTGCATACTTCTCAACAAGTTTAGTGGTCGCTTTTAACCCATCAATTGCAATAATTACATCATTAGCAGAAATACCTGCTTTCGCTGCTGCGCCATCACGACGAGCACTTTGTACGAGTACACCTTCTGGCTTATCAGCAAGTTTTAAACCTAGTGGCAATGATTTGTCAGTTTTAACTCTATAACTTAAGCCAAACTCAGGAAACAATTGATCAAGTGGTAATTCATCAGTGGTATTAATCAAATGATTAATTTGTTCAATCCAGCTATCACCCGTCAATTCCTTACATAAATCAAAAATGGTTCTTTCGTTTACTTGCATACCATTTTGAGTATTTTCATATAATCGACGCATTAAAGCATCAAGACTAGAACCACGTAGGCGTAAACCTAGATCTAGGCATAACGCAACTAAAGCACCTTTATTGTAGTAACTAGTACCTGCGTTATTTGAGTTTTCATCTTGACGATAAAATTTGATCCAAGCATCAAAACTTGATTCGGCCACTGTTTGAACAAAACGGCCTGGGTTTTGTAAATAACGGTCAATTTGTGCTTTGAGTAAATCAAGATAAGACTTCTGAGAAATCACACCGCTACGTAATAAAATCAAGTCATCGTAATATGAAGTAAAACCCTCAAATATCCACAATAAAGACGTGTAGCCTTCTTGATGCAAATTATAGTTTGCAAAGTTTTCTGGACGGATAAACTTGACTAACCATGAATGAAAATATTCATGACTACATAAGCCTAAAAAACGTTGATAGTCTTTAGAAGGTTCAGTTGGTTCATTCGACTTTGGCAAATCGTCACGCGGTGTGATCAAACTTGTACTATTACAATGTTCTAACCCACCATAATTATTCCCTGTTGCCATGGTCATGAAGGTATAGTTTTTAAATGGTGCTGAACCGAACATATTTATTTCAGCTGCACAAATCTTTTCGATATCGGTTTTTAAGCGATCAATATTCGTATTATGCGAACCAGAAATTACGAACTCATGTTCAATGCCATGGGTTTCAAAACTAAAGCGTGTTTGGTCAGCTAGTTCAAATGGGCTATCGATCAGTTGATCATAATGATCTGCTTTTAAAGTAAATCGACCTTTAACTAAACTTTTTGAAGCTAAGCCTGTTGCTAACTGAAAATGCTTTAATTCATCCGGCAAGAAAACTTCAACTTCACATGCAGATTGCTCCTGCCCTTCTAAAGCCAAACATACACATGCTGGATTAATATATAGACGAGTCTGGTCGACATACGCACCACGTACCGACAAATCATATGCATACACATCATATTCAATCGTCATTAATTCGTGGTCTGTATTAAATAAACGCCAGCGATTCTTGCTCGTTTTTTTAATGTCCAGCAGACGACCAGCTTCATCATAAGCTTTAACGGATTCAATATGTTTTGAGAACTCTCGAATTAGATAACTGCCCGGAATCCACGTTGGTAACCAAAGTTCCTGATTCGGGTTGGCTAAAAAACGAATTGTCACGTGAACAAGGTGTTGTTTGTAATCATCGAACTCAATTTGATAATGCAACATAAATTCTTCAATTTAAAATAAGAACGGCTTCACATTAGATTATCACTTTTTTGTATCGTCTTGCGTAGATGTATTTTTTGGCAACAATTCCCACTAGCCTTCCATGAAAAAAAGGCATAGCATGCTGTGCATCTGTGTCCCGTATTTGCCAGTGAAAGTTAAGGTCATCCGTGAAATTTTTTCTATCTCTTTTTACCCTCTTTAGTATTTTCTGTACTACCCTAACCAATGCCGCATTACTCAATATTGCACCTGAAAGTGTTGAAGCTGCTGCATGGACTATTGTAGATACTCAATCGGGTCAAATTATTGCTGAGCATAATAGCCATGTGCAACGTGCACCAGCATCTTTAACTAAAATGATGGTTGCCTACATTGCCTTAAAAGAGATTAAAGCCGGCAAGCTGAAAAAAGAAGAAATCATTACTGCGACTCCAGTGGTTAGTGTTGTGCAGTGGGATGAATCACAAATGTATCTTAAAGCTGGTGAACAAATTTCAGTTGATCAGTTATTGGCAGGTTTAATCGTGATGTCTGCGAATGATGCAGCCGTGACTTTAGCTGAAAAAATTTCTGGTGATGTTCCTCACTTTGTACAACGTATGAATCAGGAAGCTCAGGCATTAGGTATGAAAGATACTCACTTTAGTAATCCTGCCGGAATTACGATGCCTGATCATTTCACTACAGCACACGACCTTAGCTTATTAAGTCAGGCTGTCATTAAGCAGACCCCTGAATATTTACATTATTCAAAAATGCCAAGCTTTAGCTATAACCAACGTTTCCACCACGCGACTAATCTTGCTTTGAAATATGATCCATCTGTAGATGGCTTAAAAACGGGATATACCAAGGCAGCAGGTTACAACTTGGCTTTAACGGCTTCACGTCCTTCATTCTCATCTAACCTAAATCAAAGACGTTTATTAGTAATCGTTTTAGGTACGCCAAGTGCAGTAAAACGTGCTGAGATTGCAGATAAATTAATGAATCTTGCGTATGCCTATACACGTGATGAAGTGATTATTCCTGAACAAAAATTAATTGCTGAACTGCCTGTTGTAAAATCGACTTTAAAAATGTTTAAGGTAGAAACAAAGCAACCGACCATTGTAACGACGTCTTTATATGCAGACCCGACACCAATTGATTTAAATACTTTTGACAATGTGACTCAACGCGTCCAAGTCCTCGACAGCAACATGCAACCAAAAATTATTGCTCCGCTCGAAACGACTCAAACCCGTGTAAACATTGAGCTGAATGAAAAACAATTAACTGCGCCGTTAATGAAAGTCATGAGCTTGGCAACAGTATCGATTTATCAAAATAATCAACTGATCCGTAGTCTTCAAATCGAAGATAACGTACATATTGAAGAAGCCAATATTTTCCAAAAAATCGCAATGTGGTTTTCTAGTCTCTTCTCTATTTTTTCATCGAGTGAACATAGCGCGGCAAAACTCTACCCTGTAGATTCGCACTAAAAACATCAAATTGTGCACAGACGCACAATAAATTTTATAAATAAAAGATGGCATAATTTAGCCATCTTTTTTTATAGAAAAATAATTAGGTGAAAAAATGACCCAAAATTTACATCATATTGTAATTGTTGGTGGTGGTGCTGGTGGCTTAGAACTGGCCACACAACTCGGTGAAACTTTTGGGAAAAACCGTAAAGCAAAGATTACATTGGTTGACCAAAACCTCACCCATATTTGGAAACCTTTACTTCACGAAATTGCTGCTGGTTCTTTAAATCCGCACGAAGAACAAACAAACTATTTTGCACACTCAGAAAAACATCATTATGAATTTGTGCTCGGAACATTAGTTGGCGTTAATAAAGACAAAAAATTAATTGAGTTAATTCCTCCTCAGCTGTCTAAGGAACAACAAAATCATCCGCAAGAGTTAAGCTATGACACGCTTATTTTAGCGCTTGGTTCAGTATCCAATGACTTTAATACAACAGGTGTGCGTGAAAACTGTCATTTCCTCGACAGCAGAAAACAAGCCGATGTTTTCCAGCAAGATTTATTACATCTCTATATTGAAGCTCAAAATCAACCTAATCAGCGAACTTTAAATATTGGAATTGTGGGAGCTGGAGCGACAGGTGTAGAGCTTGCAGCTGAGTTAATTGAAACAACTAAAAACTTTTATAAATATGGTCTAAAGAAAATTCATCCCAACCAAGTCAAAATTACACTGATTGAAGCTTCTGAACGTATTTTACCCGCTCTAAGTGATAAAACTGCCGACCACAGTGCTGAGCAGCTCAAAAAAATGGGCGTTGAAATTTTAACTCAACACCGCGTTGAAAAAATTGATAAGCATTGCATCTACTTTAGCAATGGTAATCAATTAAAAAGTGATATTACTGTTTGGGCGGCAGGCGTAAAAGCACCTAAGGTTCTAGAAAGTTTTACCGATTTTAAACGTGATAATATTAACCGTCTGATGGTCTATGCAACGTTGCAAACCTATTCCGATCCAAATGTATTTGCGTTTGGTGACTGTGCTCATTGCCAACTTGATGCAAGACAACCTCCACTTGGCCCACGTGCTCAAGTTGCAAGTCAACAAGCGAGTTTCTTAGTCGATGCTATGGCTGCTCGATTAAATGGCCGATCACAGCCGATGTTTACATTTAACGACAAAGGTTCTCTCGTGTCTTTAAGTCGTCATAAGGCCGTTGGAGAATTACTTGGTGATGTCAGTGTGCAAGGCTACATTGCAAAAACCATGTATGTCTCTTTATATCGTTTACATCAAGCAACGATTCACGGATACACTCAGGCTGGAATACTCACAATGAAAGATTTACTTACAAGACGTGTACGTCCAAAAATTAAGCTGTATTAAGTTGAATTTTTTAAGTTCGTCCCTATTTATATAAAAACGCATCAGAAAAAGTGCCAAAGATTAAGATTTTGTAGTCTACAAAATTTATTTTTCACTTTATGATGTACGCTTCAATTGATTGAATGGATCAAAAACATGACTGCTATTGCAAATAACCACGTGGTTTCATTCCACTACAAATTAACAAACGCTGAGGGTGAAACACTTGATCAATCTCAAGGTGAACCACTTGCCTATTTGCACGGTGCAGGCAATATCATTCCTGGTTTAGAAAATGCATTAACAGGTAAAACTGTTGGTGAAAAATTTACTGTTAACGTACCTGCTGCTGAAGGTTATGGCGAATACAACCCAGACCTAGTGCAAGAAGTGCCAGCTCAAATGTTCCAAGGTGTTGAGAACATCCAACCTGGTATGCAATTCCAAGCTCAAACAGATGACGGCGTTCAGATCGTTACTGTTAAAGCGGTTGAAGGCGACAACGTTGTTGTTGATGCTAACTTCCCACTTGCTGGTCAAGATTTAACTTTTGAAGTTGAAATCGTAGAAATCCGTGATGCTTCTCAAGAAGAATTAGATCACGGTCACGTACACGGTGCTGGTGGTCATCACCACTAATTCATCTTTAAAGATGAATAAGAGCAAAGCTTCGGCTTTGCTTTTTTTATGTTTTTATTTTTATATACTATTTTAATAATTCTCTCGCTCACTTAAATTTATAAAGGTCATTTTTCATGTCAAACGTAAATCAGCTGGTTTGGTTTCGTCAGGATTTAAGAGTTCGAGACCATGCTGCTTTATGGCATGCATCTCAACAAGGACCTTGTATTGGATTAATTATTTTATCGCCTGAACAATGGCAAACGCACCACGACGCACCTATAAAAATTAATTTCTATTTACGTCAGCTTCAACAGCTCAAAAAAGAATTAGAACAGCTTAACATTCCACTTATTATCCAAGTCACGCCTTGCTGGAAAAGTATTGCTGACTTAATGGGTAAACTGACAAATCAGCTCAATATTAAAAACGTCTATTCAAATATAGAGATCGGCTTTAATGAATTAAAAAGAGATAAAACTGTACAGGAAGTTTTAAATCAGCAAGGTAAAGAACTCTTTTTATTCCATGATCGTACAATTTTTCCTTTACGTTCTATTCGCAATCAGTCACAACAGCCCTACCAGGTTTTCGGTGCATTCAAAAAAGCCTGTTATTCAAAATTGGATATTAGTGGTTTACCTCAATGCTATCCGATTCCTGAAAAGCAAAATGACTACCCCACTTCTTTTTCAAAAATAAACAGCTTAACTCTAGAAGATATCGAAGCTTTTTTTGACTCATCTGTTTCTAAAGAACAAGAAGACCTATGGCCAGTTGGAGAGAGATTTGCTCTAGAGCAGCTCGATGTATTTATTAAAGATCATTTATTTGACTATAAATTAGAGCGTGACTTTCCCCATGTGAAAGGAACTAGTCAACTTTCTCCCTATTTAAACCTTGGAATTTTGTCTATTCGTCAATGCCTGCAGGCCCTTTTTAGAACTGAACATGGCAACTTTCATTTGACGAATGAAGGCCAGCAGACTTGGCTAGATGAACTGCTTTGGCGAGAATTTTATCAACATATTTTATTTGATTTCCCCCATGTTTCTAAACACATTCCATTTAAAAAGGATACTCAGAAAATCAAATGGAATTATAATCCAGAGCACCTCACCGCATGGCAAACTGGCCAGACGGGTATACCGATTATTGATGCTGGAATGCGCCAACTTCTAAAAACAGGATGGATGCATAATCGTGTTCGCATGATTACGGCCATGTTTTTATGTAAAAACTTACTGATAGATTGGCGTATTGGTGAACAATGGTTTATGGAGCATTTAATCGATGGTGATTTAGCAGCAAACAATGGTGGTTGGCAATGGTGCGCTTCTACAGGAACCGATGCTGTACCTTACTTTAGAATTTTTAATCCTATTGCTCAATCAAAGAAATTTGATCCAAATGGGGATTATATTCGTCAATGGGTTGAAGAATTAGCTCATCTAGACAATAAAGCCATTCATGAACCCTACTCAACCAAAACGAATACTCAGTTAAATTATCCAAAACCAATAGTTGATTTAAAGGAAACACGTCTTAAAGCAATTGAAACTTTCAAGAGTATTTAAATAAGAGTTAGGTCTTATCTGTTTATTTTTAATTAAAAAATAATAACAGTATTTGACTAAATGGTGACTTTGATCTAAAAATAAACATAATAGATACTTAAAAAGGTCATAAACAACAATAACTTCGTAATACCTCACATTTAGTAATAAAAGTATAAAAACTATCATTACCAGAAGGTAACCATAGCTCACATGCAACAACAACAAAAGAACCCTGGAAGAACACTCGTCTTATGGATTATCGCAGCTCATCTATTTATGGGCATAGTAGCGTATGAGTGGTTGCCTGTAAGTTTTAGAGGAAGCTGGATTTTCATCCTTATTCTTTTAATTTCTGGAGCTTTTTTACAAGTTGGTGCATCTTTAATCGTTGGGCTAATCGCTTTCGTAGGGGTTGCTGTATATTTCTTGCTTGATTTAAGTGCACAAACCCATATTGAAAGGCAGCTTCTTTTACTTTTTATTATCCCTCTCATTCCTCTTTTTCTTAGCGCTATACGCCATAATATTGAAATTAATGTCCAAAAGTACCGTGACATTCAAAGCTATGACCGTAATTACCGACGTGATATTTTCCCACTAAGTGCACTCAAGTACTTTCAACGTAGTTTCTTTAAACTTCTCGATCATCATCAAATACAAGACTATGAAGTCTTTGAAATCAAAATTCTCAACCGCAGCTTAATTAAAGAAATGTTAGGTGATGATGTATGGAAAACCACTCAAAATGAAATGATCAAAATTTTGAGCCAGCATCAGCCGCAAGAAATTATTTTCCAATTTGCCGATGATGATCTTGAAAAAATATACAGTATTGTAATTCGCAACCAAAAAACGGATGAAGAACCTGATTTTATTAAAAAATTAAGAGAAATTATGACACTACGTCTTGAGGTGGAATATAAAGTTATTCCTATTCCGCCTGAGGAGATGAACTAATGTCCAATCTTCTTAATATTTGTGGAATTATTATTGCTTCTAGCCAATATCCAGACGCTACTTTACAACAGTTCTACCGCCAATATTATCATTGTGAAATTAAAGCAGAACAAAATAAAAAAGAAGTTCAGAGTACAGATGATCTTTCTATGTTTTTCCCATATCAAGATACATGGTGGCCTGTTTTTACAATTGACCAAATCAGTTCAGATAGTTTTCAACAGCTGATTCACAAAGGAATTAAGCCTGGCATTATATTACCGGATGAAGTATTCGGATTTCCTCATTATTTCTTGCTCAAAGAAGCAGTAAGCCAAGGTGCGATTCCGATTGCACTCTATAAATCAGAGCAACCTCAATATTTTGCGGCCAAAGCCACATTTTCCACTGCCATTGGTTTACGGCCCATGGCTGCTTTTGTTTCAACAGGTTGGGATGAAAATTTAATTTCACAACCTGCGGGTAGCTATATTATTCAATTCAATCCGGCACAGCTTCCCCTACCTTCACGAGAAATCTTGCAAGGCCAACATTTATTCTACTCAGCTAAAAGTTTTAATAACCATATGTCTGGTTATGAAATTATTATTAATCCTCCTGCTGATTTACCAACAACAAATATCCGATACCCTCAACTCGGTATCTCTTGGAAATTTAATAATATCAATTATGTAAGTACACCCGAAGAAGTAAAAACAAGCCTTCTTGGCTATATTTTCATTGGGCTAAGCACTGTTGTAGTTCCGCTTGACCTTATTTTAACAAGTAGTTATCCAAACCTTCTCGGTACATTTGGTAGTTATATATCTTGGTTTTCACTGGTAGTCGGGCTAATTTTACTATTGTTGCTCATCTCTTCTATTATCAGGAGGGTACGAACAAATGGCTCCAATTGATATTCTCTTTTTATTTGGTTTTTTAGGGATTTGGATTCCACAAGCATTTTGGGCGTGGTTAAGTTATCAAGCTTGGAAATATTCAAAAACAGCGGAAAAAGAATTACAAAACCTTCCTATACCAGAGAGGTGGCCCGTTCTGAGTGTCTTGATCCCTGCTTACAATGAAGGCGTTGTGATTGAAGATACTTTGCATGCAATTGCTCAACAAGATTACCCAGCCGAAGCATATGAAGTTCTACTGATTAATGATGGATCTAAAGATAACACCTTAGAAATTGCCGAAAATTTGGCACAGATTTATCCTTGCATAAAAATTGTCAATGTTCCTAAAGGAATGGGGGGCAAAGGTAAATCTAGAACGCTGAATAATGGCCTTCCCCATGCCAAAGGCGAATTGATTGTTGTCTATGATGCGGACAGTACACCAGAACCCGATTGTGTTCGCCTGCTCGCTCAAACCCTCCTTGCCGATAAAAAATTAGTGGCCGTCAACGGGAAAGTAAGAACGCGCAACTGGCAAGATAGTATTTTGACCCGATTTATCGCAATCGAATTCATCTTTTTTCAATGGATTTTCCAAGGCGGGCGTTGGCAACGTTTTGAATTATCGACATTAATGGGTACAAACTATGTCATTTGGCGTGATGCTTTAGAAACCTTGGGTGGTTTTGATGAAAAATCATTAGTCGATGATACGGAAATGAGTTTTAGGATTTTTATCGGCCAAAAACGGATTAAATGGGTGCCTTATGCAATTGGTTGGCAGCAAGACCCACCCTCTTTAAGTGTATTTGTTAAACAGCGCTCCCGTTGGACTCAAGGTAATTTTTATGTAACTCGTAAATATTTACCCGTAGCGTTAAGAACGCCTTTTCCTATCGGAATTGAAATTCTAAATAACATTATGTGCTACATACTTTTTGTACCCGCTTTATTCTGGAGTCATATCACTTTAACTCTTGGGTTGCTTGATATTGCAGGTATTTCAGTTCCGGGGCCATTTACCACTTTGTGGGGGCTTTCATTTTGCCTATATGTCGCACAAATGTGGTTTACCCTTTCGCTCGAAAAAGTTAAACCAGAACTCTACTTTTACTCTGTTATATCTTATGTAAGTTACTCACAAATCTTTCTTTTTATTGTATTTAAAGCCGCATATGACATGCTTAAAAATAAAATACAGGGTAATTCCCTTCAATGGTACAAAACGGAACGTAGCAAGGAGAAAAAATAAATGAAAAAGACTTTTGATCTTTATAAAACAGCTCAAGTGCTCCTTGCCAGCACCAGTCTTATGCTCGCCATGTCTGCTCATGCGTACACATGGAAACTCGACGATATTAGTACCTCAACCAAATATACAGTCGAGCCACATTTTTTCTATATTGGAAAAGGTGCCCAGTGGCAAAGCATTCAATTTTCAAGTGATTATTCCACGGAAAGTGATACAACTTTACTTGTAAAATATGATGATAAACTGATTTATAACACTACGTTGAGCGGTGATGGTCAATTCAAATTTGATATCCCCGCAAGTCAGAGTGGCTTTCATCGTTTGGATTTTATTATTCAACAATATGCGAAACCGTCTACGCTTAATCAAACCAGAGAAACATTCTGTACAGAAGATATTGATCACCTAACTTATTTAAGCAATTCCCAACTCGACTTTACACCTATTCGTAATGAATACCGTTTAAAAGACTTGCCAGATGCTTTATTTAACCCACAAGCGAGACGTCCAACTCCCTTTGTTGGGATTTTAAAATATAATCGTAATGAGATTACAGAAGCCTCCATGCTCGCTAGATTGGCAAGTTCATGGACTTCAATCACCCCTATTGAATGGGTCGATTCAGGTCAAACAAATTTAAATCCGGAAACAAACTTTATTATTGAAGTTATTCGCTCACCAGCACCACTAAAAGGCGGAGCATTAGTACAAATTACGAAACCTGTAGATGGTGTGCCTACACTCTCCATTACATACCACACGCAACAAGACTTAACGAGTGCAATAAATGGGTTAATTAATCCTTCTTATGTACAACAATTGAGTACAGGAAGTGCACTTTTCCCAAATACGATATCCCATCCAACTTGGGCTCAATTTAAAAAAATCGATACACTCGCTGATTTAGGCATTGAAGATTTCAGATTAAATCACGCCGAAAAAAACTTGTTTCTTGATTTCCCTGCGGTATGGCAACCAACTGATATTTTGCAAGGACAAATTGCGCTTCGTATTCAAAGTGGTTTATTACAAGGTTCCAATATTACGGCTTGGATTGATGGCGGGCTTGCAGGAAGTATGAAAACGGCGGATCTGGCTTCCGACCCAGTAAACCGTCAGTTCAATATTTTCGCAAAAGCCATTTCTAATACGACAAATTTTAGTCTAAAGCTAGAAAACTCAGTCATTGCCAATTCTCAGTGTTTACCGAATGCACACGGTTCACTCTGGATTGACACAGCCAAATCTACTGTAAAGCTTCCTCATAAACTCAAAAATGGGGTGGCGGCAATTTCAATGACTTTAGCAACGACTCCGACTATTGCGATTGATGATCAATCAGGTGCGTTAAATATTGCTATTGTATTAGGTCAAACGGCGAAAAAAATGCTTTTGACAGAAGCACCAATGCCTCTCAATCTAGTCCGTTATTCACCGAACGCGCCACAATCCGTAAATGTCCGTGTGAATAAAGATATTTATCAGCAACAGGTATTAATGCATCAGGATATTATTTATGCACCTGCTGCGCAGAATGGCTTCATTGTTAGTTATAACAATAATCGCTTTGATGTGATTACTGATTCCGAAGGTGGTGCACAAACGTTTATGCACCTTTGGGAAAAGATCCAACATAAAATTCCAAATAACGTGACCAAAATGTTAGTTTCGGAAAATGGAAATATTTATGTTTTACAAAAACTCATCGTCGGTAATCAAAAGGCTCCTTTAGTCCAACAGTCTTCTTTCTTCTTATTAGTTGTGATTATCTCTGCAATTATGATAATAATTATCTTCTTGTGGTACTGGTTAAGACGAAATAATGAGAAAACAGATACCAATTAAAATAGCTGCATTTATTATTTTAATTATATGTAGTGTCATCGCATATGCAGGGCTTTTCAAACATCAAGGTCAAGCCCCGCATATTGAAGGCATTTTTTGGCAGCCCGACAATGATACAACTCCACCAGAGGGAAATTGGCACTATTTAGGTGTTGATACCTTTGTTCCTCAATGGTCTGTGGTTGAATCTAAATCATGGTGGAAAGAATCAAATTTTCCACAATGGGAAAAAGCTATTAATTTAGAAAAAATTAAACAAGAACCTTGGGCAAAAAACATCATATTGGGCTTAGCAGGTGAATATAATGAACCTAAAGCTCGAGCTAATGTCATTGAGTTAGGTGAAAAATCTACCCAAATTATAAAAGAACAAAAAATAGCACCTAAAGGTTATTATTTTCCAGTAGAAGCAGATCCAACTTGGCTAAGAGTAAGTGCTTTGGGTCATGTATTATCTAAACTCCCCTCACCAGTCTGGGTAAGTATTTATAGTGGCGAAAGCGAACCTGAACATTATGATTTATGGGTTAAAAGCTGGCTACCTGACCATACTGGAGTTTTTTTTCAAGATGGTGTTGGCGTGGGTGTTCGCTCACCTCAACAAGCCAAACATATTTTAGAACAACTTGAACAGAAGCTTGGGAAAGATAGAGTAATTATAGTGTTAGAAGCTTTTAGGGTAAAAAAGAATGGGCAATTTAGAGCCGCGTATCCTTGGGAAATTATTTCTCAGCTAAAAGCGTACGAAGGCAAAACTGTTTATATTTTTGATGGTCCTCATTACATGAATCGTTGGTGCGTTAATATTGTGAGCTTATGGTACCGACTCACTTATGGTGGGGTTAATAAATCCATAAGTGAGAAGAGATTCTGAACTCACCATTATGCCAATTCATAAGATTTAGCAATTTGATCGAGAATACGTTGAGCAGCTTGCCCATCACCAAATGGGTTTTCTACATGTGCCATTTTCTCATAGTGCTGTTGGTCAGTGAGTAGCTTTTCAGCTTCTTCAATAATTTTTTGTTGGTTTGTACCCACTAAAACACCTGCCCCAACTTCAACAACTTCAGGTCGTTCTGTGGTGTCTCGTAAGATTAAAACTGGCTTATTAAATGATGGACTCTCTTCTTGTAAGCCACCTGAGTCCGTCAAAATAAAAGTAGATCGGTCTATGACTGCCAATAAACTAGGATAGTCTAATGGTTTAACCAAATGGATCTGCGAATGATCTTTAAACTTATCATGAACCACATCATGTACGGCTGGGTTTAAATGGACTGGCCAAATAAAATGTAAATCAGGATGGTCTTGGGCTAAATGCTCAACCGCATTGCAAATATTTTGAATTCCACCACCAAAGTTTTCACGACGATGAGCAGTAATAAGTACAACTTTGTCATCCTGCTTTAATTGAATTCCATAAGGTTCAAGCTGATTCTTCAAATCCGATTTTTCGGAAATTAACTTACGTCCTAAATACACCGCATCAACGACTGTATTGCCTGTAACAGTAATAAGTTCTGGCGGAATTTGTTCATTAAGTAGATTTCTTTTTGATTGTTCAGTCGGGGCAAAATGCCATTTGGTAATACGTGAAACTAACTGACGATTTCCCTCTTCAGGAAAGGGATGATCCAAATCATAAGAACGCAAACCAGCTTCAACATGCGCAACAGGAACTTTCATTGAAAACGCGACTAATCCAGCGGCTAACACAGTTGTTGTATCCCCCTGAATAACAATTGCATCTCTTTTTTGTCCGTCAGCGTATACATTCTCGATTTGACTCAAACCATGAATTAATAGCTGGTTTAAACTTTGTCCAGCATTCATAATTTTAAGACGGTGGTCAATTTCAACCCCAAAGAAATCTATCGCATCTCTGACCAATTCATCATGTTGTCCAGTAAAAATTACCTCAACTTGAAAGCGAGGATCTTGTTTTGCCAATAAAATAACAGGAGCAAGTTTGATTAATTCAGGTCGGGTTCCAAATACAATAGATATAAAAACTTTCTTCATTTTAAAAATCCTTATAAAAAACGAGTTCTACTCGAGTATTGTTGTAATGATCTTTCGTATTTACTGGCACATCTTTAAAGTAATTGCCATATAGTCGTTCTACACGTAATTTTATAGGTTGATAATTAAAAGGCTGCCATGAAATGCCGGGGCCATATTCAAATAAGTTATTGTAATATTCATCTTTACTGTCAGCTAAACCATGCAATTTCATATAAGCCTGTACAGTTCCGTTCTCGCCTTTATAGACATTCAGACCCGTGCGTAATCTTAAATCACCAATAACGTTATAATCTTCTCTAGAATAAGTCGCTGCATTGCCATATAAATCAGTGAAGTAATCATTAAAGCAAAGTGACTGATTACAACTATTTTGAGAATACCACTCTTGATAACCTGTCACCCCACCGACAACACTTTCACGAAACTTATCTCTATTTCGATCAATCAGATCGTAGCTTCCCCCCACTTCTAAATACATGCGCACAGGTATAGAAGTCCAAGGTTGATAATTAGCGCCCACACCTAGAGTTACTGCATTTTCATCAATAATTTCAGGTCGTACACCACCTTGAGATTGAGTATCGCGGTTTAGGTTTAAAAAACCGTAAACCTGTGCTCGACCATTATCGAGGTTCTTACCATAGCGAGCTTTAAGTGGGAAAATCACATCGTCATAACGTGACTCATATGAAGGCGCAAAATAAACATCTCGGAAATAAGTTTTGACTTCCCCTCCACTTAAATTCTTTACGGCCTGTGTCGCTTTGGTGGCAATATCAGCATCTTTTGATTGCGTAAGCTCCTTAAAAACCACTAAAGCTTCTTTATTATTTTTTTGAGAATTGAGCAAATAGGCTTCTTGTAATTTTAAATTATCATCTGCTGGGTCCAATGCCTCTGCTTTTCTCAAACTTTGTAAAGCAGCTTCTTGCTTCCCTAGCTGAATCTGTAAATAAGTTAAGCTTTTCCAGACTTTAATATCTTGCGGTGTCATCTCTCCAAGTTCTAATAATAACTTCTCGGCATTTTCAGGTTGAGTCTTTTCAATTTTATAAAATTGGTCCCACTTATCATAAATCGGATTACCCGGTTTATATTCTTGATTCACAATCTCTTGGGCAAAGGTAGTCTCAACACTTAAGAGGCCTAAAGCTGGACAGATCGAACCTATAACGATAAAGGAACGGGTTAGAGATTTTATTGTTTTGCTATTCATTGAGACCTCTAGTTGAAAGTAGATAGAATGTTTGCGTAGAAATAGAATTAAAATTTAATCAATAAGTATTATAATTAAACTCCTAAACTGCACTATTTAAGTCTATAGAAGCCTTCCATAAGTTGTTCATTTTATCTCCTTTTATATTATGTTTTAAAAAGTACTTATCTGTTTGTTTTTCCTATCATGACACATTTTTTAATCGTATTATTGTAAATAATCTTATAGGATAAGATAAAAATTTATAACTAAAAAAGGTAAAGTCATGTCCTTTTCCCAACACTCAGAACATCACTTTATTCACCGCTCAGGTTGGTTAAGGGCAGCCGTTTTAGGTGCAAATGACGGGATCATTTCTGTTACAAGTCTAATCATGGGAATGGCTGCAAGTGGAGCCACTGCTCATACGCTTCTTATTACCTGTATTGCGGGTTTAATTTCCGGTGCAACTTCTATGGCTGCCGGAGAGTATATTTCAGTAAAATCACAAGAAGATATTGAAAAAGCGGACTTAAAGTTTGAAGCACAAGAACTTAAAAAGCATCCGCAACGTGAACTGGATGAACTCACTCAAATTTATGTAGCCAGAGGTTTAGAGCCTGATTTAGCTCGACAAGTTGCTACACAACTTACACATCATGATGCCTTAGGTGCTCACGCACGCGATGAAATTGGTATTCATGAAAATACCGCAGCAAATCCTATCCAAGCCGCATTAGCTTCAGCTGGCTCATTTTCATTTGGGGCGTTGTTTCCCATGCTGGCTATTTTACTCAGTCCAGAAATTTGGATTGAAAAAATCGTTTTAATATTTGGCATTATTTCATTAGCTTTTTTAGGGGCGCTATCCAGTCATTTCGCAGGTACGTCTAAACTTAAAGGAAGTTTACGCATTACCTTGTGGGGAATTTTAGCGATGGCTTTTTCAAGCTGGATCGGGTCTTTATTTCATGTTTCTCCACTTTAAAAAATCAGAACTTTTAAATATTTAAGAAATAAATATTTAAAAACTAAATGCCCAATATTATTTGCGCTTGGTTCGGTTTTCACGCTATGGTGAAGATAAAGAAACGAGGTGAATAAAATGACCCTATTACAACAATTTGAAATTAAACATCCGATTTTTCTTGCTCCTATGGCAGGTGTATCTACGCCTGAACTTGCCGCAGAAGTTTCTAATCAGGGTGGTCTGGGGTCCTTAGGTCTAGGTGCAAATACAGCGCAAAGTGCTCGAGAACAGATTTTAAAAACCCAAACACTTACAGAAAAATCATTTCAGGTTAATTTTTTCTGCCATCAGCCCGAACAACTTAATCCTCAAACATCAGCACAGTGGATTGAATATTTACGTCCACAATTTGAAAAGTTCGGAGAACAGCCTCCTCAAAACTTAAACTGTATTTATCCAAGTTTTCTTGATAACGATGATTTTCTAAATGTCGTATTAGAAACCAAACCTAAAGCTGTCAGTTTTCATTTTGGTATTCCCCATCCTCATCAAATTCAGGCGTTAAAAGATGCCGGAATTATCACGATGGTATCTGCTACCAATTTAGTTGAAGCACAAGCCATTGAAGCGGCTGGTATTGATATTATTATTGCTCAAGGGATTGAAGCTGGTGGACATCGTGGAATCTTTAATAAAACCTTTGATGCAGCAATTAAAACCAGTGATTTAGTACATCTGATTGTCCAACATTGCAAACGACCTGTGGTAGCCGCTGGCGGTATTATGAATGGAGCACAAGCACGACATATGTTGAGCTTAGGAGCTACTGCTGTTCAACTCGGAACTGCCTTCGTTCAATGCCCATCTTCAAATGCATCTGTCGAATACCGTAAAGCTTTATTTAATGAGACTGTGACGCAAATCAGTACCAGTCTTTCTGGACGTCCTGCCCGCGGCCTGCTCAACCATTGGCACACACAAATTGATTTACCTAGCCGCCCTCTTCAACCCGAATATCCATATACCTATGATTTGGCTAAGCAGCTCAATGCAATTGCAAGCAAAAATAAAGACTATGGCTTTGGTGCTTTTTGGGCGGGTAGTAATGTCTCACAAATACGTGAATTAGCTGCTGCTGATCTAGTTAACCAACTGGTCGTAGAAATGCTAGAAGATGAGTAAATTTAAAAAAGCCAGTAAACATTTACTGGCTTTTTATTTAATGAGTCTGCAATAAGTTAACCTGCTCAACTTGCACATCACTCATTAAATTACCTTCAGCCAATAACTGATTAAAATAGTTTTCGACCACTAATGCTTGTTCAGCAGTGCTTTCAACTTTATACATATTTTGGCGAAATTCGTTACTTGAACGTAAGCCTTTTGTGTACCAAGCAATATGTTTACGGGCAATACGGCATCCAGAGTATTCGCCATAAAATTGATATAACTCAGACAAATGTCCTAAAAGTACATCTTTGACTTCTTCAATATTAGGCGCAGCTAAGTGCTCTCCAGTTTTTAAATAATGCGCAATTTCACGGAAAATCCATGGTCGACCTTGAGCAGCACGACCAATCATGATTGCATCGGCACCAGTATAGTCGAGCACATATTTCGCCTTTTCAGGACTATCAATATCACCGTTCGCAATAAGTGGAATATTGATTAATTCTTTGACATGTTTAATCAAATCATAACGTGCTGTATTTAAATACATGTCTTCACGGGTACGACCATGTAAGGCTAGTGCAGCAATTCCCGCTTCTTCTGCCCTTTTTGCGACTCTTAAAATATTTTCTTGACCATTTAAAAAGCCCAAACGGGTTTTTAAAGTCACGGGAACATCAACAGCAGCGACAACTGCATCAAGAATACGAGCCACTAAGTCTTCATCTTGTAGTAATGCTGAACCAGCAAGTTTGTTACATACTTTCTTGGCAGGACATCCCATATTGATATCAACAATTTGTGCACCATTTGCGACTTGATAGCGTGCAGCCTCTGCTAACTGCTCAGGATCAGAACCTGCAATTTGAGCAGAGATCGGAGCGAGTTCGCCATCAAAGTTGGCACGGTAAAGGCTTTTCTTGCTCATCCGCAAAGTTTTATCAGCAGTCATCATTTCACTGACTGCATGACCTGCGCCAAAATACTTGCAGAGTGTTCTAAATGGACGGTCTGTGACTCCAGCCATAGGAGCAACAATTAAATTATTTGACAGTTGATAGGGACCAATATACATATATATTCATACAATTGATGATCAACATAGTATACTTCATCCGCTTAATCGGCTCATCTTTTTATGCAGGTGCCCTCCTCGCCATGAACAAACCGTTGTCTTCCCGTTTTTTATTAAAATCATTCGGTATGGTCGCCGTATGCATGAGTTTAGCTGCTTGTGGTGATAAAGCTTGGTGGTCAAACGATGATGAGCCCGAACTAGAAAGCCAACAGATTAAACGTCTAATTCCATCGCGTGTGCATGACCGTGAGTCATGGGCTAAAGATATTGATGACATTATGAAAGACTTGGATATTGCTAAAACCAAGAAAAATGTCTGTAGTATTGTGGCTGTAGTTGATCAAGAATCTAACTTTGTTGCCAACCCTCAAGTGCCGGGATTAGGTCAAAAGGCGGTTGAAGAAGTTAGCACACGCTTAAATGAAAAGTTTGAAGATAAGCTGGGCAAAACCATTGGCGGAACAATTGCCGGTTATTTTGAAGAAGTGCTAAGAACTCAGCCTTCTCCTGATAACAACTATATGAGTCAAATGCGTAAGGTTAAAACCGAGAAAGAACTCGACTTACTTTACCGAGAAATCTTCGATTTCATGGCTAAACATTATCATGTGAGCGCATTAACAGGTGCAGCCAAATTGGTTGGTCAAGATATTGGCGAGAAAATGAACCCTATTACCACACTGGGTTCTATGCAAGTTCATATTAACTATGCGAAAGCCAATAAACGTTCAAGCATGAACACCGCTGCACTTCGTGATGACTTATATACTGAATATGGCGGTTTATATTACGGCATACATCGTTTAATGGTTTATCCAGCAAATTATGATAAAGCTATTTATCGATTTGCAGACTATAACTCAGGCATGTATTCTAGCCGTAATGCTGCTTTCCAAAGTATGCTGAAAGCTCTAACGGATACCGAAATTAGTCTGGATGGTGATCTACTTCTTTACACAAAAGATGGCGATCCGCGTGCAGCTCAAAGCCAGTCTGAAAAAGAACTAATTACAGTATTTGCAAAAAATAATATCTTAGTTACACCAAGACAGATACGTGATGATCTTAAATTAGAAAAAGAGAAAAAGTTTGAGAGTACTCAAACTTATATTGCACTGACTAAACTTTATAAATCAAAAACTGGTAAAGAGCCACTCTATGCAATAATGCCTCAAGTGGTGATTTCTGGGCCTAAATTAAGTCGTGATTATAATACCAATTGGTATGCAACCCGCGTAAACGGACGATATGAAACATGTATGCAACGAGCGAAACGAATAAGACTATAAAAAGTCTCGCCCTGTTCGATTTTGATGGAACCTTGTGTAGTAAAGATAGTTTTACAGGGTTCATCTTTTATGCTTTATCTAAGCGTCACATTGTTAAGCAAGGCTTGAAAATTCTGCCATGGATTCAAGCCTACTATCTTAACTTTTATCCGGCCCATGCTATGCGTGCCAAGTTATTCCGTAGCATGTTTAAAGATACCCCTGCAATTGAATTGCAAAGATTAGGTGAAGAATACGCACAAGAGTTAGTCTCTGCGCTTTCGCCTGAAATTTTTACTCAGTTACAACACCATCAATTGCGTGGTGATCAGGTCGTATTAGTTTCAGCTTCAATTGATGTCTATCTCGCTCCACTTTGTAAGTTACTAGATATCGAGTTGATTTGTACCGAAACTCAAATTAAAAACGGTAGGATGACGGGTTACTATTCCACTCCGGATTGTAGTAGTGAACAAAAGAAGTTAAGAATACATCAGCAATATACGCTACAACATTACCATCAGATTTATGCGTATGGTAATAGCTCAGAAGACCTAGATATGCTGAGCCTTGCCACGCATCCCTATATGGTTGGTGAAGATCGTGTTTTACCCCGTTTAACCCCAGAAAAAAAGCTCGCATAAAGCGAGCTTTTTTATTTGAATAAAACTTAATAAATTGCCATATGATCACGATGAATCATTTCAAGTGAACGAGCCTCACCTAATACTTGATAAACCTTATCTGAGGCTAAGCCTTTAATAATTTCAGCAGAGCGTGAGCTAAAGTTCACTCGACCTACTGCAATACGTTTACCTTGTTTATCAACACATTCAACCACATCACCACGATCAAAATGCCCTTCAACATTTTTAACCCCAACAGGGAGCAAACTGCGATGCTTCAATTTAATCGCTTCAACGGCACCATCATCAATCACAAGACGCCCTGCTGTTTGTAAATGAGCAGCAAGCCACTGTTGATGAGCTGTCATACGATCTTTATCTGTAGTAAACAAAGTACCTAGCATCTCACCTGCCATCGCACGTGATAAAACATTATCACTTTCACCACTCGCGATGAGCGTTGGACAGCCTGACTTAGCAGCTAAACGTGCAGCACGAACTTTAGTGACCATTCCACCTCGCCCGAGTAAACCCCCACCACCAGCCATATCGAATAAATCATCATCCATAGCACGAACGGTAGACAGTAATTTAGCCTCAGGATTATGACGCGGATCTGAGTCAAACATACCTTGCTGATCCGTTAAAATGATCAGTAATTCTGCGTGAACCTGACCTGCCACCATCGCAGCTAAGGTATCGTTATCTCCAAAACGGATCTCATCGGTAGACACCGTGTCATTTTCATTAATGACCGGAATCACACGCCAATCAATCAAGTTTTGCAAAGCATCACATGAGTTCAGATAACGACGGCGATCTGCTAAATCATCATGAGTCAATAAAACCTGAGCAGTACGAATACCATGGTTTTCAAGCACACTAGACCAAGTATGAATTAAACCCATCTGCCCAATTGCAGCACAGGCTTGTAGACTGGGTAGATCGGTGGGTCGACTCGCAAGCTTCATACGAACCATACCTTCTGCTACAGCTCCTGATGACACTAAAATAATTTCGTGTCCGGCATTGTGCAGATCTGCAATCTGTTTCGCCCAATGCGAAATAGCGTCCAGATCTAAACCTTGCCCATTAGCTGTAAGTAAAGATGATCCGATTTTAACAACGATTCGTTTACACTCACTGAGCTGACGTTGCCCATCGACCACTTCTATCATGTTTCCCTCGGTTTTCTAGTCACGAACGTAGATGACTTCTACATCATTGTCGTCTTCATCATCGTCAAAATCGTCATCATCATCCATCATGCTTTCGAGACGTTGTGCTCGACGCATTGCACGATATGCTTCTTTTGCCGCAATGGTTTGTTCACGTGTTTCAACTTCTAGTTGTTCACGGAAAGCTCTTACTTCTGCTGCGTATTCAGGATCTTCGACTTCACGTTCGCGTTGTTGTTCAATTTGATCCATTAAGTAATACACAACTTCTTTTGTACCTTCGCTTAATAAGCCTGAAGTTTTAAAGACAGGCCCAGTCCACTCTAGTTCATCTAGAATATGCTGGCACCACTCTTCACGACTTTCTTCAGCAATCTGGTCAAGTTTATTAAGTACTAAAACAACTGGTAATTTCGCCAACGTAGGTGAAAACTTAACCAGCTCATTCATAATTGCTTTTGCATTATGCGCTGGATCTGAACCATCAATTGGTTGTACATCAATAATGTGTAAAAGAATACGCGTACGAGCCAAATGCTTAAGGAAGCGAATTCCTAAACCTGCACCTTCTGCTGCACCTTCAATCAATCCAGGAATATCGGCCATTACAAATGAACGATGGCGGTCAGCATCGACTACACCCAAGTTTGGAACCATGGTTGTAAATGGATAATCTGCCACTTTTGGTTTTGCAGCACTTACAGCACGAATGAAAGTAGATTTACCGGCATTTGGCATACCCAATAAACCAACATCTGCCAATACTTTTAATTCAAGGCGAATTTCGCGGAACTCACCTTTTGTACCAGTCGTACATTTACGCGGCGCTCGGTTAGTTGATGATTTAAAGTGAGTATTCCCCAAACCACCTTCGCCACCACCAGCAACCAGAATTCTTTGGCCGTCTTCAACCAAATCGCCAATAATATCGCCTGAATCTGTATCAACAATTGTTGTACCAACGGGTACTTTTAAAACCACATCTTCACCACCACGTCCAGTACAGTTAGCACCTGCACCGTTCTTTCCGCGCTCAGCTCGGAATTTACGTGTGTAACGGTAATCGACTAGCGTACTTGTATCGTCATCAGCTTGAATATAGATACTTCCACCACGTCCGCCATCACCACCATCTGGGCCACCAAATGGTACAAATTTTTCACGGCGAAAACTGGCTACGCCATTGCCACCGTCGCCAGCCTCTACGGTAATGACTGCTTCATCAACAAAGCGCATCTGCCAATCCTCTAAAAACTCTAAAACCGCCTATTCTGCCATATTTTCATAAAATTCTCGAATAGAAAATGGAACTATTCCATTTATAACGAGCTGTTTTACCTTTAATCCAGCAGAAGCTTTTAGATTTGCAAATAGGATCTTCATAAAAAATAAAATTTAGTCAATTTATTTAATTATCAAGGATGCACATTACGCAGAGGTAAGGTCATTTGCATATCAAGATTTGCTTTTGTTTTTGGCACAGAATTATACATGATGGCATTAAATGACGAGACATTACCCATTTCCATAGGGTCATTCACGTTTAAGCTCGGTTTAAACTGATGTTTCACCGATAAATTTACAGGCTCATCGAATTCAAAATAAACAGGACCATCAAAAACAATTTTAACGGGAACGGTATAACTACGTTTTAAATTAAAAGGTACATCCAACTTAATAGGAATATCTAATTTAAGTGGAAATTTTGGTAAAAATTTACTTTGATAGACCAAATCTGTAGTCGTTTCCAAAGGCATAATCTGATCAATTTTTAGAGTTGTTGAATAGTCCACACTTACCGTAATTGGTGTTTCTACAGCAAAATTTAAATCTGCTAAATATTTGCCTTTTAAAGGTAAAGATAATTGGCGGTCTATATCTAATGTTGTATCAAGTTTACCAATAGACTGAACTTGTAAAGTATTGCCAACTTGGATTTTTGTTTCTAGAGAGTCAGGTAAACTAATATCAGCATTATGAGCAGAAACGACTAAATTTGCCTGAATGTTGAGATACACCCAAAACATAATAGCCGCAAGAATCATCATTAAAAAGAAACTGATTACCATACTCTTGAGTGAACGAAACATTGGCATCCACCTTATTGCTCAGTTGTTTTCTGTGATGTTTCTGAACCTATTACTCGATTTAATCGCATAGTGGACAGAGGAATTTTTAACTCACCATTTGCAATCTTAACAGGTAAAGTATTTTTCACATCAACCGAAGCATTTAATGCTGTTTTGACAGGTACGTTTAAATTACCTTCAATTGGGATATTCGTATCTAATCTCGCTTTTAGAGGAATATGTAGATTTTCTTTTAATACTGTGCGTACTGGCGCATCAAATTTTAAATGAACCTTTTGCTCAAGCGGAACCTTAATATCAATTGGCACATCAAGTTTTAATGGGATTGTACCTTTCAATGGTAACGTAATATCACGTCCCAAAACTCTCACCTGAACCTTGGTATCGATTGGTAAATTTTGCTCAACTTTTAATGTTTCTTTGACAGGAATAGTGGTGCTAATCGGCACCATATTATCGAAATAAACACGTGGAGTTAATGTTTGTGTTAATGGAATATTCAGTTGCTCATCAATTGGAATACTGGCATTTACTCGACCTTTTACATCCACATTTAAAGCATCTTGTACTTTAACTTTAACTTGTAGAGGCTCTTGTAAATCAATAGCAACAGCTTGATTTTTCAATGGAATATAAATATTAAAATGCTTGAATACCCATATTGCAATCAGAACACCACATAAATTGGCAATGATGATGAATATAAAAACGACCAATAAACGTTTAAACTGCGACAATTCCTATCCCTTACTATTTTCTTTTTTTCCTTAATTTGTATTCTCATTTATTTACAAAGAATAGTCAGCATATATTTTGTACGGTTGTAAAAAAACCCAGTCTAAACTGGGTCTTTTTGTGAAAAACTTTTATAGATCGTTAAATGATCTTAAGCATTCAATTCTGCTGGAATTTTTTTGTAGCTTACGCCGCACATTTGTTCTGCGATACGTAATACCTGACAGCTATAACCAACTTCGTTATCGTACCAAACATAAGCAGTTAAACGGTTACCAGAAGTAATCGTTGCTTGAGCATCGTATACACCTGCTGTACGAGAACCGATAAAGTCACTCGATACAACTTCAGTCGAGTTGGTATAACCAATTTGACCTTGAAGGCTAGAGTTAATCGAGATTTGACGAATGTATTCGTTTACTTCTTCACGATCAACTTCTTTATCAAGTGTTAAGTTCAAGATTGCAAGAGACACGTTTGGTGTAGGAACACGTACAGAGTTACCAGTTAACTTACCTTTCAATGCAGGTAATGCTTTAGCAACTGCTTTAGCTGCACCAGTTTCTGTAATTACCATGTTCAAAGTAGCAGCACGGCCACGACGATCTGCTTTATGGTAGTTATCGATTAAGTTCTGGTCATTTGTAAATGAGTGAACAGTTTCAACATGACCGTTAAGAACTTTATATTTGTCATCCAACACTTTAAGAATTGGAGTAATTGCATTGGTTGTACAGCTTGCAGCAGAGATGATTTTATCTTCATCTAAGATATCTGAGTTGTTTACGCCAAATACAACGTTTTTCATTTCGCCTTTACTTGGTGCAGTCAATACAACACGTGCAACGCCTGGGCATTTCAAGTGTTGGCTTAGACCTTCAGCATCACGCCATTTACCGGTGTTGTCGATTAAAAGTGCGTTTTCAATACCGTATTCAGTATAGTCAACTTCGCTTGGGCTAGATGCATAAATCACTTTAATGAAGTTACCGTTAGCAATGATTGCTTCGTTTTCTTCATCAACAGAAATTGTACCAGCGAAAGTACCGTGAATAGAGTCACGACGAAGTAAAGAAGCACGTTTTGCCAAGTCACCGTCAGAAGACTTACGTACAACAATTGCTTTAAGGCTTAAACCACGACCTAAACCTGATTGGCTAATGATTAAACGAGCCAAGATACGGCCAATACGACCGAAACCGTAAAGAACTACATCTTTAGGTTGTTCAGAAGTTGCGCTTCCTTGAATTGACTCAACAGCTTGAGCAACAAAAGCATCAACATCACCGCCTTTTTCTTTATATTCAACAGCAAGTTTACCGATATCAACTTCTGCAGAACCAATGTTTTCAACTTTTGCTAAAGCTTCTAAAATTGGGAAAGTATTTACAACAGAAAGCTCAACGTCTACAACACGTGTACGGCGGTGAGTTTTCAAAATTTGGATAACAGAACGGTTAATTAAAGAGCGACCGTAAACAGATACGACAATATTTTTTTCACGGTATAATTGACCGATTAATGCAATCATACGTTCCGCGATTTCTTCACGGTTTTTCCAACGGCCTTGGTGTTCAGCGTGCAGGGCGATGATAGTGTCTTTGCTCACAGATACGTCCTCTAATTAATTATATCTAGGCGTGATTTTTAAAACCCCGTAATTGTAATGGAATTATTGACAAGAATGAATCAAAAGCTGACGTTAGTGACTAGATTTTCCTAAAATTCATCATAAATTCATAAAATACCTATAATTATTTTTTATTATCTTATTGTTTAAATCAGCTAAATTTTTGCTTTTTCTTACTTTTTAGATTCTAACGACCTAATCAAACTCATCATTTTTTAATCTTTTTTGATATTTCTCGATGTTGAGCTGCAAATTTTTGGCCTTTTGTTGTTGTTGATAAAGATGAATTGCCCCTTCTAAAACGAGTACGAATACAGCACACCAAATCGGAATATAAGTGAACCATTCTTCTTGACCAATGCTCTCCCCTAAAACTAAAGAAGCTAAAGCAAGTAATACTGGTTCTAAATATCCTAATAGACCAAATACGACTAAAGGTAAAAAACGGCTTGCTAAAATATAACTTCCTAGCCCAATAGCACTTAAAATTCCAAGTCCTATAATCACCAAACTCAGCGTCGGCTGATCAAAAAACTTACTATATGGCAGTAAACCTGTATGCGTTAAATAAATCGCAACCGGCATGATAATGACCAAATCCCACCAGAAGCCACCTAAGTTGTCTGTTTTAATTTTCTTGCGTAATAAAAAGTAGGCAGAATATCCAACTGCAACCAATGCTGTTTCCCAAGCAATACTTCCTAAACGCCATATTTCATGGCTAACCCCAATGACTGCGAGAACAATCGCCACCCATTGAAATTTTGATATTTTTTCGCCATAGAGCACACTTCCAGCTAAGACCAGAACCAGCGGTAATAGGAAATATCCTAAAGATACTTGTAGCCCACGCCCATGCATTGGCCCCCATAAAAAAAGCCAAAGCTGTACTGAGGTTAAAATAGAGGTCGTGATTAGCAGCAATAATAAAGAAGGTTTAGCCAGAATGCGTTGATAGATATTTTTGATATAGGCTAAATCACCACTCCACCACATAAACAAAGTTAAGAATGGTACTGTTGCAATAATTCGCCATCCAAAAGTTTGTTCGCTATCGAGCTGACTTAATAATTGAGTATAAAAATAAAGTACACCAAAAGTGAATGATGCCATGACAGACAAGATCACGCCCTTAAACATCATCAACCTCTTAGACTTTAGTAAAAATAGCCCACTACAATACTTGATTTATCCACTATAAAAAAGAAAAAACCATGCAAAAACATGGTTTTTTCTTAAGGAGGTATACATCATTATTCTTTATGTTCTGTACGGATAATATCTCGAATATCAAAACCTAATGTTTTTGCATAATTTAGATATTCATCTACCACTTCTTGCTCAGGATGAGGAGTTCTTGATAGAACCCAAAGATATTTACGTGAAGGTTCCCCGACTAAAACCGTCTGATAGTCTTCATCAATTTTTAAAATCCAGTAATCCCCACGGATGACTGGAATCCATCTTACCGCTTCAGGTAAAAAACTTACCTTCAATTTGGTGTTATATGGCGGGTTAACCACAAAGGCTTCCCCAACAGATTGCTGTAATTGTTTTCTGTTATCGTAGCAGCGGTTATCTACAACTATATTTCCATTTTCATTTAAGGTGTAAGTTGCAGACACGTTGTAAGCACATTTTTTCTGGAAAAAAGCTGGCTTACGGGCGACTTCATACCAAACACCTAAATATCGGTCCAGTTCAACTTTATAGACAGTTTGCAAGGGTTTCGGCTGAGCGTAGACATAGGTTCCAACAGCTAAACCAGCCAAAACGACACCGCCCAACGCAATTTTAGCCAAACGCCAGCTGGCTTGCGGAACATTATTTTGAAATGCCATTGTTGCCCTCAACGATTAGTTGTGAATACAAAGAACTCAATTATCTACACTAGCTTGTTTTTTAAACACATTATGTAGCGTTATGTATTCGTTTATTGCAACATTTGCGCTTTTAATCGAAGGATTTCATCACGTATTCGAGCTGCCTGTTCAAACTGTAAATCTTTCGAGGCCTTTAACATCTCTTTTTCCAGTTTAGTAATATGCTTACTAAACAATTTTGGATCTGAGAGAATATGTCTTTCATCCGCACTTAAAGCTTGTGCCTGTTCAAGAACCTTCTCATCAATCTCATCATCTGAAAGTACTTCACCTGAATCAATTTCTTTGATGACCTGACGAACAGCACTGCGTGGCGTAATACCATGTAACTCGTTAAACTCGATTTGTTTAGCTCTACGACGCTCAGTCTCATCTATTGCTTTTTGCATAGAATCGGTGATTCGGTCAGCATATAAAATTGCTTTACCTTTCACGTTACGCGCAGCACGACCAATCGTTTGAATGAGTGAACGCTCTGAACGTAAAAAGCCTTCTTTATCTGCATCTAAAATAGCAACTAAAGAAACTTCTGGCATGTCGAGACCTTCACGCAGTAAGTTAATACCAACCAACACATCGAACACACCTGTACGTAACTCATGAATAATTTTGACACGTTCAACTGTATCAATATCTGAGTGTAAGTAAGCGACTTTAACCCCATATTCTTTTAAATAAGAAGTCAGATCTTCTGCCATACGTTTTGTTAAAGTAGTCACCAACACACGTTCATTTAGGTTCTTACGAATATTAATCTCAGAAAGAACATCATCAACTTGAGTTAATACAGGACGAACTTCAATTTCAGGGTCGATTAGTCCTGTTGGACGTACCACTTGCTCAACCACTTGCTCAGACTTTTCTAGCTCATATCTAGCTGGTGTCGCACTTACAAAAATGGTCGTCGGTACAATGCGCTCCCACTCTTCAAATTTCATTGGTCGATTATCAAGTGCACTTGGTAAACGGAAACCATAATTCACTAAATTTTCTTTACGTGATCGGTCGCCTTTATACATTGCTCCAATTTGCGGAACAGTAACGTGTGACTCATCAATTATCAGCAACGCATCTTCTGGCACATAATCAAATAAAGTTGGAGGCGCTTCACCAGCTGGACGGCCCGATAAATGACGTGAATAGTTTTCGATACCGTTGGTATAGCCCAACTGTTGCATCATTTCCAAATCATAGCGGGTGCGCTGCTCAATACGCTGAGCTTCTAACAATTTGTCATGTTCACGGAAGAATTTAAGTTGATCTTGTAACTCATCTTTAATCGTATCAATGGCACGAGTCAGATGGTCTTTTGGTGTTACATAATGACTTTTTGGATAAATCGTAACGCGCGGAACTTTACGAACCATTTTACCGGTTAGCGGATCAAACCAACGGATGGAATCAACCTCATCATCGAACAGCTCTATACGAATCGCATGTTGATCAGATTCGGCAGGGAAAATGTCAATAATTTCGCCACGAATTCGATAGGTACCACGTAAGAACTCAAGTTCATTACGCGTATATTGCATTTCAACCAAACGACGAATGATTTCATCACGACTTACGCGGTCGCCCTCAACCACATGCAGTAACATTTGCATATAGGCATTTGGGTCGCCCAAACCATAAATTGCAGATACCGAAGCCACAATAATTGCATCACGACGCTCTAATAAAGCTCGTGTTGCTGACAATCGCATCTGATCGATGTGATCATTAATGGCCGCATCTTTTTCAATAAAAGTATCTGAAGATGGGACATAAGCCTCTGGTTGGTAGTAATCATAATAGCTTACGAAATACTCAACCGCATTATTGGGAAAGAACGCTTTAAACTCTCCATAAAGCTGGGCAGCCAATGTTTTGTTATGGGCCATCACAATTGTAGGTCGCTGTGTTTGAGCGATTACATTTGCCATGGTATAGGTTTTACCCGAGCCAGTTACACCCAGTAATAACTGATTACGAAAACCATGCTCGATACCATTTACCAGTTTTTCAATGGCCTGTGGTTGATCACCTGCTGGCTGATAATGAGTGACCAAATCAAAAGGTTGATTTTCGTTCAAAGTTATCTCTCTTTATGAAAAAATTGAATTTAACGTCTTACCCTTTAATGGGGGTTTTTATCTTAATTTAAAGTCTAAATTGGGCTGGAAATTCAATGTAAAAGATTAAGCATCTTAACACTTGACCAATACCCTAATCGGTTGCAACATGAAGCTATCCATTAAACAAAAAGTATAACCATGACCTATCAATATCATGATGAAAGTATTGTAACCGAACTTCCTGAAGATACAGTTTTTGTATTTGGAAGTAATCTTGCTGGACAACACGGTAGCGGTGCAGCACGTGTGGCAAGTCAGCACTTCGGAGCAGTTGAAGGTGTAGGTCGTGGCTGGGCTGGACAGAGCTTTGCAATTCCAACTTTAAATGAACACATTCAACAAATGCCACTTTCCCAAATTGAGCACTATGTTGAAGACTTCAAAATTTATGCAAAAAATCATCCTAAAATGAAATATTTTGTCACTGCTTTAGGTTGTGGTATTGCAGGTTACAAAGTTTCGGAAATTGCTCCTCTTTTTAAAGGGATTTACCACAACGTTATTTTTCCAGAATCTTTTAAACCTTATGTTGAAGATAATGCAGTATCTCAGTTTCCGACTTTAACTCAAAAGATGGTACAAAGTTTCATTAATGATGAAGTTATTTTTTACTTTAACCATGGCAGTGAATCTTTTGAAGAAGCCTTAGATAAAACTGATTTATCTGATGCTGAAAAAGCCATAGCACTGATTGTTTTAAATGAAGAGTTATATCCACGAGATCGTTATGGACGAGGCCGTGATCATGAGCTTAGTGATATTTTAGGTAAGCTCAATGGTAAAATTTTTAATCTTCACGGAAATTCAGAAGGTGCCATGATTTTTGTCAGTGCTGTTGTTGCACTTATGGAACTTTACGATTTTGATGAACAAGATTTTATCAAACTATGGCGTGGCGAAAAAAATATTGATCACCCGATCAATCGTTAAGTTTTCTTATAAATTATGAGTTAAGCAGGTCATATCTGCTTTCTCATTATTTTATTTTTACTTACGTTTAATCTTTTTATTTTTAATTATTCTAATAGATTTAAACTCTTTACTCTCCCAAATATTAATTTTTCTCATTATACTTTAAGGCAAACTGAATACTTAAAGAAACATATGGAAACTTTAGATTCTTCGATTTTTGACCTTAGCCCAATTCCAATGTGGATAGAGGATTTCAGTGAAGTTAAAAAACAATTTGATTTATGGAGAAATCAAGGCATTGAAAACCTGCATGAATTTTTAAATCAAAATCAAAATTTAATTACTGAATGTGCCCATAAAATTAAAATAATTCGTGTTAATCAAAAAACATTAGAACTTTTTGAAGCAGAAACACAAGAAGAATTATGCTCCAGTTTAAATTTGATTTTCAAAAAGGAAATGTTTGAATCACATATTTATGAGCTAGAAGAGCTTTGGAATGGTAAAACTCATTTTTCAAGTACTACGGTGAATTATACTTTATCAGGCAAACGCATTGATGTTCAGCTCAGAGGTTCTATTTTACCTGGCTTTGAATCTAATTTTGAACGTGTATTAATTACCACTGAAGATATTACGCCCTATCAAAATGCGCTTCGTCAGGAAGAAAAAAATCGTCGCTTAGCTGAATCAATGTTTATCTACTCACCAACTTCTCTTTGGGTCGAAGATTTCAGTCGTATAAAAAATAGAATTGATCAACTTAGGCTATTAGGAATTGAAGATTTTAGAACTTTTCTAGATGTTCATCCTGAATTTGTCCGCCAATGTATAGAAGATATTTTAATTTTAGATGTTAATCAGGCCACTATAGATTTATTTAAGGCTCCTGATAAGTCTACCCTTCTTAGAAATACACATAAGATTTTTGCTGAAGAAATGATTGAAACCTTTCGAGAGCAACTCATCGAATTGTGGCAAGGTAATATTCATCATAAACGTGAAGCGATTAACTACGCTTTAGATGGCCAAATCAGAAATGTCTTGCTGCAATTTACCGTCTTTCCGGGATATGAAGAGACGTGGGGACTGGTACAAGTTGCACTGACAGATATTACTGCGCGGAAAAAAGCAGAAAACTACCTTGAATATTTAGGACAACATGATGTCCTTACCAAACTATATAACCGTGCTTTTTTTACCGAGGAACTTAATCGTTTAAACCGAAGTATTATTCGACCAGTTTCTTCAATTTTTTTAGATATGAATGGCTTAAAAGAAACAAATGATCAGTTTGGCCATGATATTGGGGATGGCTTATTACGTCGTGTGGGGAATATTTTAAGTCAGGCTATTTTAAACACTGCATATACGGCATCTAGAATAGGTGGCGATGAGTTCGTGATTTTAATGCCGGGGGCTGATGAAGCGATTGTTCAAATTATGCTTCAAACCATTCAGGAACTTTTTAATATCGACAATCAATATTATTCAAGCCATCCTATTAGTATCGCAATTGGGCATGCCACCACTCAAACAAATGAACAAATTGAGGACATGTTAAAGCGAGCAGATCATCACATGTACCAAAAGAAAAAAAGCTATTATCAGGAAATTTTACTCAAACAATAAAAAACAGGCATATTGCCTGTTTTTCAAAATTAGCGTTTTCCCATAGAACGGCGCGTACCACGTGGAGGCATCCACGTTCTATCTGCGTATTGCTCTGGCTTAGGACGCACTTGGTTGTGTACCGCATCTTCGGCTTGATTGCTTTCATTCGGCATTGGGAATGGCAATTTCACCAAAGCCTTTTTCTGTTTTGGCTGTTGCTCAGTCATGATTCATTCTCGAAATTTCGATTGCGACTTATTATAAATGATTTTTCTCATTTCTTTTCAAAAAAGCTTCAATTGTATAAATCTTGCTTAAGTTTATTACCAAACTAAACTTTTTTACATCTGAGAGGAATCACTTCCGCAAATTGCTTAATTTTTGCGATAAGATAGGATGCTTTTTATTTTTAATCCCATAAGAGGAATATTGCCGTGGACGTACGTCTTTCTGATCGTGTCAATGCTATCAAACCGTCCCCTACACTTGCTGTAACGAACAAAGCTGCTGAGCTTAAAGCTGCTGGCAAGAACGTGATTGGTTTAGGTGCTGGCGAGCCAGATTTTGATACCCCTCAACATATCAAAGATGCTGCAATTGAAGCGATTAATAATGGTTTCACCAAATATACGGCTGTAGATGGTACTCCTGGGTTAAAAAAAGCAATTATTGCTAAATTTAAACGTGATAATAATCTTGATTATCAAGCAAATCAGATTTTGGTTTCATGTGGTGGTAAGCAAAGCTTCTTTAACTTGGCACTTGCTCTATTAAACAAAGGCGATGAAGTGATCATTCCAGCACCTTTCTGGGTAAGTTATCCAGATATGGTTATTATTGCTGAAGGTACTCCAGTCATTGTGAAATGTGGCGAAGACCAACGTTTCAAAATCACTCCTGAGCAATTAGAAGCTGCGATTACACCGAACACTCGTTTAGTGGTATTAAACAGCCCATCTAACCCGACAGGTATGATTTATAGCAAAGCTGAATTAGAAGCTTTAGCTGAAGTTTTACGTCGTCATCCACAAGTATTTGTTGCATCTGACGATATGTATGAACCAATTCGTTGGGAAGATGAGTTCTACAACATCGCAACTGTTGCTCCAGATTTATATGACCGCACGATTGTTTTAAATGGTGTGTCTAAAGCATATGCAATGACAGGCTGGCGTATTGGCTATGCAGCCGGTCCAGCAAAAATCATTGGGGCAATGAAAAAAATTCAGTCTCAATCAACTTCAAACCCAACTTCTATTTCACAAGTTGCTGCTGAAGCTGCATTGAATGGTCCACAAGACGTTTTACAGCCAATGATTGAAGCATTCAAACGCCGTCATGACCTAGTTGTAAATGGCTTGAATGACATTAAAGGGATCTCTTGCTTACCTGCTGATGGCGCTTTCTATGCCTATGCAAACATTCGCCCTCTTATTCGTGCAAAAGGCTTAAAGTCTTGCACAGAGTTTTCTGAATGGTTACTTGAAGAGACTGGCGTAGCAGTAGTTCCTGGTGATGCATTTGGTTTGGGCGGTTTTATGCGTATTTCATATGCAACAGCTGACGAAGTACTGGTTGATGCATTAGCACGTATCAAAAAAGCTGCTGACTCAATTGAAGGTGTAGATGCTGCTATCGCTTCAATTGAAGCTGAAAAAGCTGCGAAATAATCGCTATTTTGCATAAAAAGGGTTCTCTAAAGAGAACCCTTTTTTAATTCTATGCTTTGTTAGTTTTAGAAGGCTTTATATAAATAACCAATAGAATTCCAAATAAAACCATAACACTAGATAAAATCACTCGCTCGGTTACAGTCTCATTTACAAATAGGCTCCCGCCTATAATCGCTAAACATGGCACACTTAACTGTACTGTGCTGGCAGTCACCCGATCAATATGCTTCAGAATCGCATACCAGAGGACATAAGCCCCACTTGAAGTAACACCACCCGACAAAACCGCTAAAATCCATCCTTGCAAGTCAATGTAGCGATCTTGAGCAAGTAATATATTTGCCAACAAAACTATTGGTACAGCTAATGTAAAATTTGCCAAAGTACTACCAATAGGCTGTGTCATATTACGACCCGCAATACTGTATCCCGCCCATGCCAAACCAGATATCGCCATAATTAGAGCATATCCCCAATCAGGCGCGTGAGCACCCGGTAATAGCAAAACAATGATTCCAACTAAAGCAATACATAAGCCTATACCACGATATATGCCAATCTGTTCACCCTGCCAATAGCCGTAAAGCACCATGGTCAGCTGTACAACCCCAAACAATAGTAAAGCACCAATACCTGCATCAATTTGAAGGTAAGCATACGAAAATGCCAAAATATAAACCGCTAGAAAAAGTGCATTTTTTAGGTTCCACTGGACTTTGGCTTGAGATGATTTTGAATATAAAAACAGTCCTAATAAAACAACTGCACCACTTCCTACTCGTATCAAGCTAAAAGTCATTGGGTCAATATGTTGGCCCGCCAAAGCCAAACGGCATAGTACAGAATTCGCTGCAAAAGCCATCATTGCTAGCGCAATTTTAAACAGCATTGTCCTTATGCTCCTGTTATTTTTTATAGTGTATAAGAAGACTCTCTTATCTATCTAATTCATTATGCAACTCATTTAATTCAATTTTTATAATAAAGAAATTTTGTACTCAATAAATAGGTTTCTAAGCTTCGACTTATCAGTTCAATTTTTAACTATAGAATTGACACAACTCGGACCGAATAATAGGCTAACAATAAGTTCCATTTTAGAACTTAAATATTTAAAGGACTTAAAAAATGAAACACCCAAAAGACATGACTGGACTTGAAGTTTTACAGGCACTGCTTGATGGTCACTTCCCGCCACCGAGCATGGGAAAAACAATTCCAATGTATCCAACTGAAGTGGCAAAAGGCTTTGCCAAATTTCATGCTCAGGCAGATCAAAATCACCTAAACCCAATGGGCGGTGTACACGGTGGATTTGCAGCAACTGTACTCGACTCGGTGACTGGTTGCGCTATACATAGTGCACTTGAAGCAGGTGAAGGTTATGGAACTATCGACCTCAATGTAAAAATGTGCCGCCCAATCCCTCAAAATAAGCAACTTATTGCGATTGGACAACTGATCAACCTCAGCAAAAACTTAGGGATTTCCGAAGGCAAGATTATTGATGAGGACGGTAAACTATATGCCTATGCAACTGCAACCTGCATGATTATTCGTTCATAATGATTAAAGGCAGCCTTAAACCGCTGCCTTTTTTATTGAGTAATCTTGATTATTTGGACGTTCACAAGTTTGTGCAATCACATAGGATGCCCAAATATTTTTAAGTTGAAGCTCTATAATTTCTTGATGCTCGTCAGACCAAGCTAAAACTTTATTTTTACCCAGCAGTAATTCCCCTTCCAATTGAAAAATATATAAATCTTTAGAAGAGTTTAATGGTTTTGAGCTTTTTAAAACTTTAAGTGAATGATGCACATTCCATTTAGTGCTAAACCAAAGTTGCAATAAGTCGCCTAAATACAATTCTTGTTTTTTGAAGGGGTAAGCATTAATCCATGCACCTTCTACAAGTGTGTAATAAGATTCTGATTGACTTAAAATATTAAGATAATTGATTTGATAAAAATCAAAATTTGAAAAAATAGAAGCGATCGTAAGCGTTTTCATACTTATCTCCGATTTAGCCATTTTAGTGCTGGCAAGTTGGTTTAAATCCACACTGTTTGGATTTCTCCAAACGCTTGTTCTTTTTTGAATCTAGCAATTGATTTTTTAAAGCGCAAGTAATTTTTTAACTCATCACCCAACTGATCAAATAAAAAGCATACAACACAAAAATGAAGTAAACATGACAATTTACACTTGACCCTTCTCAAAATCTCCTTATAATCGCATGCAGATTCTCCCATAGCTCAGTCGGTAGAGCGACGGACTGTTAATCCGCAGGTCCCTGGTTCGAGCCCAGGTGGGAGAGCCAAATACTAAAAAGCCCGCAGCATTAAAGCGGGCTTTTTTTTGCCAAAAATTTATCAAGAGTTATAAAAAATCCCCTATCAGCACATAGAGGATTTAATTTTTATTCTTAGAACCTTTGGGGTTAATGATCCAATCTAACTCTAAAGAATATCTTACCTTCTTAAGTCATTAATCTACTTCAACGACTTTTAAGGGATTAAAAGATTGCGTGGTCGGCATCATTTCAATACGATTAATATTAATGTGTGGCGGTTGTGAAGCAATCCAAGCTACCGTATTTGCAATATCTTCAGGCAAGAGTGGATTCTTTTTATCATACAGACTATTTACTTTATCCTCATCGCCCTTAAAACGTACTAAAGAAAACTCTGTACCACCGCAAAGTCCTGGTTCAATATTTGTTACTCGCACCCCAGTACCAGCTAAATCTGCACGAAGATTCAAACTAAATTGTTCC
Organism: Acinetobacter pittii; assembly: GCF_034067285.1. Lineage (NCBI taxonomy): Bacteria > Pseudomonadati > Pseudomonadota > Gammaproteobacteria > Moraxellales > Moraxellaceae > Acinetobacter > Acinetobacter pittii. The sequence continues at coordinate 955,074 of NZ_CP139286.1, read as the reverse complement.
ACAAATGCTTTGGTTGCTCCATAAACATTACCCCCAGGGTATGGATATGTACCTGCAATCGAACCCATATTAATAATTAAACCTGATTTTTTCTTTACCATACTTGGCAAAATTAATCGGGTAATCGTAACCAACCCCTTCACATTGGTATCAATCATTGTGTACCAATCATCTAATTCTGCTTTATCTGCGGGTTCCAATCCTAATGCCAATCCAGCATTATTCACCAATAAATCAATTTGACTGATTTGAAATTCAGCTGGCAAATCAACCAATACTTTATTTATATTTTCTGCCGTATCTGTCATATCAAATACTAAAGGATAGAATTTTTCACCGAGCTCTTGTTGTAATTCTTCTAGCTTTTCTGCTCGTCTTCCACATCCAATAACGTTATAGCCTAACTCAATCAGTTTTTTTGAAATACTATAACCAAAGCCCGCTGAGGCACCTGTAACTAATGCTAACATTCTTATATCCTTAGAAATAATCAACTATTTTAGCTAAACCGATCTTGAACAGATTTATCTTTATATTTACATCATATTCTTTATTACTTTAAAAAATAAAAGATTTTTTTGAAAATTAATTTTAAAGAATTATATAGTTATAATAAAAAAGTTTATCTAGAGAGATAAACTTTTTTATTTCAATCATCTAAGATTAGACTGGTACGCCACTATGAAAACGGAAAGTATCATCTGGTGTTAAAATCAGATTCTTTTCAACCTCACGAATATGATCAATTCGCTGCTGAATATCCTCTTTAGGATCTTTCATTTTTGCAGTGGTTGCCACATCAAGCGCAAGAGCTAGATAGTCTTCAAAATGACGAGACTCTGACTTAAGCAAGTATCGATAATAACGTCCTAACTCATCATCTACACGCGGAGCAAGTGCATAAAAACGTTCACATGAACGAGCCTCAACAAAAGCACCAATGACCAGTACATCAATTAAAGCTTCAGGTTCATAAGTACGAATCTCTTTGCGCAGCCCACCCGCATAACGTCCGGCACTTAAACCGGTCCATTCTTGACCACGTTTAGCCATAAGCTCAAGCACTTGTTCATAGTGGAGCATTTCCTCTCGTACAAGTTGAGCTAGTTTTACTTGTAAGTCAGGAAAGAAGCTATAACGAAACATTAAGTTCATTGCTGTACTAGCTGCTTTCTTTTCGCAATTCGCATGATCTTGCATCAAGATATCTAAATTATTGACTGCTTCATCCAACCATGCATTTGGTGTTTGGCACCCTAAAAAGGCCACCACAGGTTGCATTAGTTCATCGTAATTGATACTCGACATAAGTAATTATCCTGCTGCTTGAATCGCTGTTTTCATATCTTTAACAGCTTGAACCAGACCTACAAAAACACTTTCAGCAATAATTGAATGCCCAATATTTAATTCATGAATTTGGGGAATAGCTGCAATTGGCGCAATATTTTTTAGGTTAAGGCCGTGACCAGCATTTACAACCAAACCTTTTGAAGCTGCGTATTCAACACCTTTGATAATACGTGCTAATTCAGCTTGTTGATCTTGCTCTGTTTCCGCATCTGCATATGCACCCGTGTGCAACTCAATCGTAGGTGAACCACATGCAACTGCTGCATCAATTTGAGCTAAATCAGCATCAATAAATAATGATACGTCACAACCAAGAGCCGCTAAGGCTTGAGTTGCCGCTTTAACTTTTTCAAAGTTACCAACGACGTCCAAACCACCTTCAGTCGTTACTTCTTGACGTTTCTCAGGAACAAAACATACGTGCTGTGGTTGAATTTCTTTCGCAAACTCGACCATTTCATCAGTAACAGCCAACTCTAGATTCATACGTGTTTTTAATAATGGACGCATGCGACGTACATCATCATCTTGAATATGACGACGATCTTCACGTAAATGCAAAGTAATACCCTCTGCACCAGCTTGTTCACAAATAAGAGCAGCTTCTACAGGATCTGGGTAAGTAGTACCGCGCGCCTGTCTCAAAGTAGCAACATGGTCTATGTTTACACCAAGCAATGCAGCCATAAATAAATCCTAATTACGATTGAGTTTGAGTGTTTTGAATCCATAATTGTCGACTTTTTAGGGGACGATCACCTAAAAGCGATGTAATCATTTGGCGGTATAGTTTACCTAATAATTGCAATTGTTCGTGAGAAAAATCCTGACCTTGCTCATAATCCAACATAGATAAAATTGCTTTACCTGACAATGAAGAACGGCTCGCTTGAACAACGGGGGCAAAACCCTCGGTCACTTGGAATTGATAAAACTGATGAGCCTGTATTGGCTGTTGTTGAGTATCAATTGAGAAATCAATCGCGTAACCAAGTTCAGGAAGTAAAACATGTTCGAACTGACGCAAAATCTGTCTCAAAAAAAGGTCAGGATTTTCGTGCGAAGATAATTGCTGTAATTGAAGCAGAGTTAATTGATATTGCTCAAAAGTTTGCGGCATTGCCTCTTCTAGTGGGCAAAGTCTAAGAACAATTTCATTTAAATAGAATCCGGCAAAAAAAGCATCACCAAAAAAGAAAACTGGCTGATTTAATATTTCTAGCTTTGTAAAATTCTTGAGTTCACTTTTACCCGTTGCTTGCAGGCGAATAGGTTGATATTGAGGAGGCGGAGTCTGTCTTAAAATACCATCGACTCGCCCATATTCCTGAGTAAAAAGATGCACAATATGACTTTTTTCACGGTACTTACGATGATGAATCATATATCCATGGAGGACTTCATTGCGCATCATAAAAAGAATCTATTCCTCAGATTCTTTTTCTTTTTTATCATCACCATCAGGAATCACAGCACCTACGACGGCTGCTGTACCTTTAACTACACCTTTGGTAGTTTTATAGGCGATACCTACTGGTACGGTTACAAGCTTATATACACAACCCTGTAACAGCAATGTACATCCAAGTATAGCGATTAATGATGTAATTGTTTTCATACCAGTATCCTTATCCTTTAGATATCACTATATCCTAAGCTTTTTAGAGCACGCTCATCATCAGACCAGCCACCCTTCACTTTTACCCAAAGTGTGAGCATAATTTTTTGCTCAAACATTTTTTCCATGTCTTTTCGAGCATCCATACCAATCGTTTTAAGCTTGGTTCCTTTCTCACCAATTACAATGGCTTTTTGACCAGCACGGTCTACAAAAATCGTTGCATCAATATAGGTACAAGCTGGTTTTAAACGACCAGTTTTTTCATTAACAGTTGCCTCTTCCGTTTTGAAAGATTCAATTTGTACTGTTAAATCATAAGGAAGCTCTTCACCTAACTGACGCATGATTTTTTCGCGAATAATTTCACTCGCCAAGAAACGCTCAGAGCGATCAGTAATCTGATCAAATGAATACAAAGGTGGTTGATAAGGAAGATACTTCTCAATCGTTTCGCTTAAGTGTTCTAAGTTTGCTCCACGTAATGCAGAAACAGGAACAATCTCAGCAAAATTCATAAGTTTGGCACGTTCTTGAATAAGTGGAAGAATCTCTCTTTTATCTTCAAACGTATCCGCCTTATTAATGACTAAAATAACCGGCATTTCAGCATTCTTGAGTTTCTCAAGCACTAAATCGTCGTTTTGAGTCCACTTATAAGCATCAATAACAAATAAAACTAAATTAACGTCACGTAATGCAGAGTGTGCAGCACGGTTCATCATTTTATTAATAGCACGCACTTCTTTTTTATGCATACCCGGGGTATCTACGTATACCGCCTGCATTTTTTCACGTGAATCAATACCAATAATTTTATGACGTGTAGTTTGAGGCTTACGCGAAGTAATAGAGAGTTTTTGACCTAACAAATGGTTCATGAGGGTAGATTTACCCACATTTGGACGTCCTACAATCGCCACAAATCCGCTCTTAAAATCCGAAGGGATTGTAACGCCTTTGGAACTAAAAAATTGATCAATCAGATTATTAGGATCTTGGTTTTCATTTGAATCTGGATTGATTTGATCAGAATGCATCGACATGCAGGTTATTGCTCCAATAACTTTAAAATTTCCGCCGCTGCTGCCTGCTCGGCAAAACGACGACTTGAACCCTCACCATAAATCTTCGGTAAACCATCTACTACACATTCAACTTTAAAGTGCTGATGAGGTGCATCACCCTGAATATCTACAACCTCGTAAACAGGGAGAGGTTTTTTACGTGCTTGTAGATACTCTTGTAAACGTGATTTCGGATCTTTGAGTTGATCCGTAGGTTCTATATGGTCTAAATAGGGTATGTACCATTTTAGCACAATATCTTTAAGTAAGTTGAGATCACCACTATCAAGATAGATTGCGCCAATAATTGCTTCCACCGTATCTGCTAATATTGACTCGCGATGATGACCGCCAGACTTCAACTCACCTGTACTTAATATTAAACACCGACTAAGTTGCAAATCTGTTGCAATTTTACCTAAAGCTTCCTGACGAACTAAAGTCGCTCGCATACGCGTGAGGCGACCTTCATTTTCATTTGGATAGGCATGATATAGATAATTAGCGATGATCATACCTAATAATGAATCACCCAGAAACTCTAAACGCTCGTAATTGTATTTATGACTCACCGAACGATGAGTCAAAGCTAACTGTAACAACTCAAGCTGCTTAAATTGATATCCGATTCGACTCAGTAAGCGAGGATCACTTAGTTTGAACTGATGTTTTATCAAAACTCTTCTCAAATGTTAAAACTAAATCAATATTAAATAAGAAAGGTTTTCTTACTTCATATTTCTTTTTGACCGTTAGACCTGACTGATTAAACACTTGAGCGATCTCTTTAAAGTGGAGATCACGAACATTGTTCATTTCGAGTCGCTGATCCATTTGTGTTACAAACTTTTGTGGTGTGATCTCAGAAGAGCTTTCTTGTAAAAGCTCTTCTATCTGATTATTAATCAGCCGATCATCCCAATATGCTGGCCAAACTGCAAGTACAGCTTTTACTGTAATTGCAAATATAACCACCCCAAATAAAATTGCTAAATACGAAGTACCCTGTTGTGCCTTACGCATTTCTTTTTTTCCTAATGGTTGTTTTTAATCTATTTTTCCATTTCGGCCAAAGTTAGGAAGGTGTAAGCCCGGTTCTTTATGCATCCACACATAGAATGCTCGTCCTGTTAAGTTTTCTTCAGGAACAAAGCCCCAGAAACGACTGTCTGCACTTTGATCGCGGTTATCCCCCATCGCAAAGTAATGTCCTTTTGGAACAGTCACTTCCCAATATAAACCGTCTTGGTTTGCATATTTACCATTTTCAACATAGTTGATAAACGGTGCTTGACGCGCCACATTTACGCCTTCAAGCTCACGCATTGTAAAGGTATGCTCACCAATCGTCTCTTTATGATAAATAGACGTTGGCGTATCCATTACATCTTTTTCACGACTGAACTGTGTTAATACTTTCGGTACTTTTTGCCCATTAATAATCAATTGCCCATGGTCGTAAACAATATGATCACCAGGTAAACCAATTACACGTTTAATATAGCTAATTGTTGGTTGAGGTGGATAACGGAATACAATTACATCACCACGCTTTGGTTCACCAACATCAATAATTTTCTTATTAACAATAGGTAAACGCACACCATAATCAAATTTATTAACGAGAATAAAATCACCAGTTTCTAGAGTTGGCACCATAGAATCCGACGGAATATTAAATGGTTCATAAAGAAATGAACGAAGTACAAGGACTACAGCTAAAACCGGCCAAAAGTCATAGGCCCATGTAATGACAAAATTTTCGTTCCCGCGCCCTTTATTTGCACGCTGTTTTAATACAAGTTTATCTAACAACCACACTGCAAATAGAATCAGCGTAACTGGAACAAGAATTAAATTAAAATCAAAATCCACATGACCTCACTCGCAGCCTCGCTGCTTGTATTACAGTGGGGAAAAGAAATAACTCCTTTCCCCCACCCTCATTTCTTATCTTTCTACTTTCAATACAGCCAAGAACGCTTCTTGTGGAATTTCAACACTTCCCACTTGTTTCATACGTTTCTTACCTTCTTTTTGTTTAGAAAGTAGTTTTTTCTTACGCGAAACGTCACCACCATAACATTTTGCCAATACGTTTTTACGCATCGCTTTTACGGTAGAACGGGCAATAATTTGCGCACCGATTGCTGCCTGAATAGCAACATCGAACATTTGGCGAGGAATTAAATCTTTCATTTTCTCAACCAATGCAATACCACGATGGCGTGCATCATTACGGTGGCAAATCATAGCCAAGGCATCGACCTTTTCGCTATTAATTAACACATCAACCTTAACTAAAGCTGAACTTTCAAAACGTACAAAGTTATAGTCTAGCGATGCAAAGCCACGAGAACATGACTTCAATCTGTCAAAGAAGTCCATAACAACTTCAGCCATCGGGATTTCAAAAGTAATAGAAACTTGGTTACCCAAGAATTTCATATCTTTTTGTACACCACGACGTTCGATACATAGCGTCATTACGTTCCCTAAATATTCTTGAGGAACAAGGATATGACACTCCGCAATTGGTTCACGTAAATCTTCTACAGTCGATCCATCTGGCATTTTTGATGGACTATCGATGTAAATCGTTTCGCCTTTCTTGGTTAATGCTTCATAAATTACAGTAGGTGCAGAACTGATGAGATCAAGATCGTACTCACGTTCTAAGCGCTCTTGTACAATTTCCATATGTAGCATACCTAAGAAGCCACAACGGAAACCAAAGCCTAAAGCATCTGAACTTTCTGGTTCAAAGAATAAAGCCGAGTCATTGATCTGTAATTTTTGTAATGCTTCACGGAATGGTTCGAAGTCACTCGCATCAATCGGGAAAAGACCAGCATATACCTGCGGTTTAACCTTTTTGAAACCCGGTAAAGTTGTGACTTCCGGTGTAGACGCAAGTGTAATGGTGTCACCTACTGGCGCACCAAAAATATCTTTAATACCCGCGATAACAAAACCTACTTCACCAGCTTCAAGGATATCTGTTTCAGTATGCTTAGGATTAAATACACCTACAGAAGTTACCGGATGAGTTTGCCCTGTCGACTTAACCAACATTTTGTCGCCCTTACGGATACGACCTTGTTTAATACGAACAAGAGAAACTACGCCTAAGTAGTTATCAAACCATGAGTCGATAATTAATGCTTGTAATGGTGCTTCACGATCACCTTCTGGTGCTGGAATAACATCAACCAAACGCTCGAGTACGCCTTCAACACCTAAACCAGTTTTTGCTGAACAAGTTGGTGCATCTGTCGCTTCAATCCCGATAATTTCTTCAATTTCATGAATTACACGCTCAGGTTCAGCCTGTGGTAAATCAATTTTATTTAGAATAGGAAGAACTTCGAGACCTTGTTCAATTGCTGTATAGCAGTTTGCAACTGATTGCGCTTCAACACCTTGTGCAGCATCTACAACCAATAGCGCACCTTCACATGCAGCTAATGAGCGAGAAACTTCATAAGAAAAGTCAACGTGCCCAGGTGTATCAATAAAGTTTAGTTGATATTCCTGACCATTTGGATGGGTGTAATATAGCGTGACGGAAGCGGCTTTAATGGTAATCCCACGTTCACGCTCAAGCTCCATTGAGTCTAAGACTTGAGCTTGCATTTCACGATCTTGTAGACCACCACACATCTGAATAAAACGGTCAGCCAATGTAGACTTACCATGGTCAATGTGGGCAATAATCGAGAAATTTCGTATATTTTTGATATCGACGGATTTTTTAGCTTGCGCCATGGGTTACCTTGAGAAAATATAGAGTGCTATGTAGCTTGTTTTAATACACAGCCAAAGCGGTTAAATAAATTGCGTGAGATTATAACAGATGCATATTTTAAAGTATCCAAAATAATCATGAGCTTTGTACTTATGTTTTAAAAAAGGACAGTCAAAGGAAGTGTATTACGTCCAATTATTGAGCATATGAAACGGTAAAATCATAAGGATTTATGCTTGAATCAAGCGGCGTATATGCATGAGTAAAAGTTGGCGACATTCGTTTAGGACGACCTGAAGCAATTTCAATACATGCCCATTTGGTATTTCCAACGAATAATACGGACTGATCTGATGGGCGGAAAAACACATACTGGCGGAACGAATAAAGGGCGTTAATGTCATCTAACCATGTGCGTAATACAATTTTTTCGCCTTCAAATGCAGCTTTACGATATTGCACATGATGCTCAACCGCGACCATGGCATGTTTTAACTCAAGATATTTAGTTACCCCTACTCCCAAAGTTTCAACATGGGCAGCAGCTACATCTTGCATCCATTGAACATACATTACATTATTTACGTGTCCTAACGCATCAATGTGATGTGGCTGCACCTCAATATGTAAATCAAAAATACTACTCACAAATGAACACTCTTATTTATTAACCTTAAAACTGAAATTAAGTGTAGGTAGATATCGCTAAACGCTCAAGTTAAATAACAAAAACCACCCATTTTAGGGTGGCTTAGTAATCTGGTTGAAGATTATTGAATACGCAAACCAAGCATCGCACGCTGTCCCTGACGAATAATAGCAACACGTGCTACTGTATTTTTCGGCAAGTTAGAAACAACTTTTGCAAAATCCTGACTATTTAAAATCTGGTTATTATTGACTTGAGTAATCACATCACCCGGAATGATATTTGACAGTGATGCTAAACCACCACGGCGAACATCTTGTACATAAATACCGCCTTTCACGCTCAACGCATTTTTTTCCGGTTCAGCTAAATCACGAATACTCATGCCTAGAACTGGCCCTTTAGATGTAGCACCTTTTGTACCAGTGGCAGGCGTTTCATCTGGTGCAGTTGTTAAGGTCGCTGAAATATTGCGTGTTTTATCATCACGTAATACTTCAAACTGAACAGTTTGGTTTGGCTGTACTTTATTTAATGCGTAGAGTAAATCACTCGTACGAAGTACAGATGCACCATTTAATTTTAAAATCACGTCACCCGCTCTCAGCCCTGCTTTTTGTGCAGGTGAGTTCGGAGAAATTTGAGTAATTAAAGCACCTTCAGGTTTTGGTAATTTGTAGGCATCAGCAAGGTTTCGGTCAATATCTTGCATCATTACACCAAGGTAAGAGCGTGTTACTTTACCTTTTGTTTTAAGCTGGTCTGCAACGTCCATGGCTACATCAATCGGAATAGAGAAAGACAAGCCCATATAGCCGCCAGTCCCACTAAATATTCGAGAGTTTACCCCGACCACTTCACCATTTTGGTTAAACAATGGACCACCTGAGTTACCCGGGTTTAAAGCCACATCTGTTTGAATAAATGGCACCGAAGTTTCACCGCTCATGTTTCGTGATTTTGCACTGACAATACCTGCCGAAGCTGAGTAGTCAAAACCAAACGGCGAACCAATTGCTAAAACAGGTTCACCGACACGTAAACGGTCAACATTACCTACTCGTAAAGCTGGATAGTTAGTTCCATTGACCTTTAACAAGGCAACATCTGTACGCTCATCACTACCCACTACAGTTGCATCAATTTCACGTCGGTCATTTAAAGTAATACTGATACGAGAGGCATTTTCAATCACATGATGGTTAGTAAGTAAGTAACCATCTTTACTAATAAAGAATGCACTTCCGTAAGCTGTCTTTTCTTGTGGACCTTGTTGTTGTGGAATGATGACCTGATTGCCAAAGAAACGTTTTAAAATTTCAGGAACTTGCTGCTGCAACAGTTCATCCTGAGTCATTTTTTTTACGACATTTACACTCACGACTGCCGGACTAACTTGTTCAACAAGATTTGAAAAATCAACAGCAGCATTTGCTTGAACAGCAGCAACTGTAAATACCGCTGCATACATTCCTTGTTGTAAATAGCGAGATTTCATTCGGTGCTCACCCACAATTGGTCTACGAGAATAAGGATAAAACTGTTGTATCACAACGCTTTGAGGTTGTGCGTAACAATATGTTTATTTGTAATACGTCACCACAAGGATTATTTTACGCATTGCAACTTTTTAAGCCAATTGCAATTTTTCTCTGAGTTAGAGCGCTTAGGCTCTTGCCTTTTTAGGTAAAAAGGGGTGTCATTAGCGGACGTTTTAAATTGAAGCGAATGGACATGCCTAATTTACAGACAATTCACCACTTTGACGTGATTATTGTGGGCAGCGGCGGCGCTGGTTTAAGTCTGGCTTTATCGTTACCAAATCATTTTAATATTGCAGTTTTAGCCAAAGCTGCTCTAACCGAAGCAAGTACCTTTTATGCTCAAGGGGGCGTTGCTGCTGTTCTTGACGAGACTGACTCTATTCAACAGCACATTAATGACACTATGATTGCAGGCGCTCATTTATGTGAAATGGATGCAGTGCAACATACCGTAGAAGGCGGCCGCCCTTCTGTTGATTTTCTTTTAAAACAAGGCGTGCAATTTACTCTAGATGAGGATGAGCAGCTTCACTTAACTCGCGAAGGTGGTCACTCTCAGCGCCGCATTATCCATTCTGCGGATGCAACAGGTAAAGCTATTTCAACCACTTTGGTTGAACGTGCCAAAGAACGTAAAAATATTACTATTTTTGAAAACTATATTGCGATTGATTTAATCACTTCACATAAATTAGGCCATACCGACCAAGCGAATCGTGCTATTGGTTTATATGCATTAGATGAAAACACTGAAAAGGTTCATACTTTCCTTGCCCCATTTACCGCACTGGCTTGCGGCGGTGCAATGAAAGCTTACCTGTACACATCTAATCCAGATATTGCTACAGGTGACGGTATTGCGATGGCTTACCGTGCAGGTTGTCGTGTAGCGAATATGGAATTTAATCAGTTCCATCCAACTTGTCTCTACCATCCTCAAGCCCGCTCTTTTTTAATTACTGAAGCTATGCGTGGTGAAGGCGCTTACTTGCGCTTGCCGGATGGCGAACGTTTTATGCTACGTTTTGATGATCGTGCAGAATTAGCTCCCCGCGATATTGTGGCACGTACCATTGACCATGAAATCAAGCGTCTTGGTATTCGTCATGTCTGGTTAGACATTACCCATAAATCACCTGAGTTCATTAAAGAGCACTTCCCTACACTTTATGCACGATTGCTTGAGTTAGGCATAGACATTACCAAAGACATGATTCCAGTGGTGCCGGCAGCTCATTACACTTGTGGTGGTGTGGTGGTTGACTCAAATAGCCAAACCGATATTGAAGGTCTCTATGCGATTGGTGAAACGTCATATACGGGCTTACATGGTGCAAACCGTATGGCAAGTAACTCATTACTTGAGTGCTTCGTTTACGGTATGAGTGCAGCAAAAGATATCGAAAATAAATTTGATGAAAACTTCAAATTACCGGAAGTACCCACTTGGGATGACTCACAAGTAACTAATCCAGATGAAGATGTGGTGATTTTACAAAACTGGGATGAGTTACGTTCGACCATGTGGAACTACGTTGGTATTGTAAGGACTACGAAACGTTTAGAACGTGCTTTACACCGTATTGAAATGTTAAAGCGCGAAATCACTGAATATTATCAAGATTACCGTGTCAGTAAAAACCTGATCGAGCTGCGTAACCTTGTTTTAGTATCTGAAATGATTGTGCGCTGTGCTATGCAACGCAAAGAATCACGTGGTCTGCATTACACACTTGATTATCCGGAAACTTCGAGTGAGATTCGTAAAACGGTTTTAACTCCTCCAAATTTTGCAGTAGAACAGCCCTTAGTTAATACTGATATTTAAGTTGTTCTTCTACAAAAAAGCACAGTTCAGACTGTGCTTTTTATTTGCTTTAATCTTTATGATTTAGGTGGTATTGAATAAGTCGCGGTCACATGCGCAACGGGTTCATCTAAACCGACCGAATAAATCCAAACCTCACCCACCACTAAACTCTTTCCTACTTTCATGAGTTTACATTCACTACGTAAGTCTTGATCACCCGCGGGCTTTCTTAAAAAATTAATATTAAAGTTAGTGGTTACGGCTAAACCAACAAGGCCGATCTCACCTAATATCGCAATATATAACGCAAAATCTGCCAAAGTCATCATGGTTGGGCCAGATATGGTGCCACCTGGACGTTGATGTCTTTGATCAACATGATAGTAAACAACTGCAGCTTTTGGGGTGACTGATTCAATCGTGCAATGTTCAAGACTGGGTGGAAATTCCTTTTCAAGAAATGCCACGATTTCTTCTTTTGAGCTTTTCATCCTTGTTATTCTTCAATCTATAAAATCATATGTAAGATAGCATAAGAAAATAACAGATCTTTTCTATGACGTTTTAAATCAGAATTAACATCATTTTTAACCACTCCCATTTTTATAAGAGTGGCTCATTCAATTGCTTATCCTAAATATTGCAATGCCTGTTCGAACACCTGATCAGGACTTTGGGTTGCATCTATTCGCTTAATACGTTCTGGTTCAGCTTTCCACAAGGTTTCATAGCCTTCACGAACCTTAGTAAAGAAGCTTAACTTTTCTTGTTCAAAACGGTCTAATGCTCCACGCTCACGGGCACGGTTCATACCAAGTTCAATCGGTGCATCTAACCAGAAAGTCACCTCAGGCATGCGCGAAACAAAGTTCTGATTTAAAAGCTGTAATTTATCTTGGCTTAAACCACGACCAGAACATTGATAAGCAAAACTTGCATCAGTAAAACGATCACTTAATACAATTTTGTTAGCGTCTAGAGCCGGCAAAATAACCTGTTGTAAATGTTGAGCACGTGCCGCATAAATAAGCAATAGTTCAGTATCATGACTCATGTTTTCATCATGATTCACTGCTAAAAGCATTGAACGAATTTGTTCAGCTAGCGGCGTCCCACCCGGCTCTCGAGTTAAAACAACTTGTTTGCCTTGTTCTTCAAAATACTGATGAATTTTTCGAATGAGTGTAGTTTTACCTACCCCTTCCGTGCCTTCAAAGCTAATAAACATCTCTTTTCCTTATTTCTTCGATCTCAACACGGATAAATAGTCCTGCACCGCTTGATTATGCGCTTGCAAACTTGCCGTAAATTTATGCCCACCATTACCAGTCGCTACAAAATAGATGTTGTTTGAGTTATCTGGATGTAACGCTGCTTCAATCGCTTTTTGGCTTGGTAAAGCAATTGGAGTTGGAGGCAAACCATTAATGGTATAAGTATTATATGGCGTTGGGGTACGCAGGTCTTCTCGGGTAATATTACCTTTATAGTTATTACCCATACCGTAAATAACCGTAGGATCTGTTTGTAAACGCATACCGAGTTTTAAACGGCGGACAAAAACGCCAGAAACTTGTGTAAGTTCACTATCTAAACTTGTTTCTTTCTCAACAATAGAAGCCATAATTAATGCTTCATATTTGTCTTTATAAGGTAAATTCGGCGCGCGTTTTGCCCAAGCTGCATCGAGAGCTTTTATTTGACGATGATATAAATCGGTAAGAATTTTCTTGTCAGTCTCGCCTTTGGCAAAGAAATAAGTATTCGGCGCGAACAAGCCTTCTGGATGATCGTAAGGAATCCCAAGCGCTTTCATAAGCTGATCGTTAGGTAAATCCAATATTGTATTTTTTACATTTTTATCATTTTTAAGTGCAGTAATAAGCTGCTTAAAAGTTGTACCTTCAATGACCAAAACACGGTTCATCTGAGCATTATCAGCATCAGATAACATCTCTAATACTTGTCTTACACTCATCCCTTGTTCAATTTCATACACGCCAGCTTTCATGCTGTCATGAATCATAAACTTTTGATAAAGCTTTAATACGATAGGAAAGCTAATTTTGCCTTCTTTTGCCAAACGATCAATAAAACCAGAATAAGTTTCTCCAGATGTAATCGATAACATCTGTTTTTTTCCTTCAACAGGATAAGCCTTAAACAAGCTTGACCATAAAATGGCAAAAGTAGAGATTAAAACAATAAAAAGGCCAATTAGAACCAATCGCTTAGAAAATTTTGGAGCTTGTTTTTTGTTATTTTTCTTAACGTTTTTTGCTTTCGCATTCACAGGTGGCTTCGGCATATTAATGAATCTGATTTAAGTTAAGGATATGAAATAAATCTATGCATGCCTGTGTATCTAGCATTTTTTCGCCTAAATGAGTGACTACTCGCATAGGGTTTAAAGCATTACAAAAGAATAGACTTTGTATTTCAGATACTTCATCTAATTCAATCACACGTACTTCACAGGCAATACCATGGTGCTGCATACGCGCCAGAATTTCTGCCCGCATTACACCGTGGACGCCATTATAGCGAAGTTCAGGAGTAATCCATCTATCATTTAAACGAATAAAACAATTACTGCTGATCCCTTCAACAATATAACCTTGTACATCAGTCACTAATGCTTCAGCCCACCCGAGTTGATCTGCTTCTTTTTTTAGCAATACTTGTTCAAGACGGTTTAAAGATTTGAGTCCGACCAAGCTCGGCATGGTTAAACCTAGAGCCTGATTTAAGACACCACACTGGATAGAGTCTGGCAAAAATGGCTCTAAAGCTTTTGGATAAAACCAGATATAAATATCTGCTTCATGATTTGGCAAACTATAACCACGGTCACCTTCACCACGACTAATCACAATTTTTAAAGTGCCGTTGAGCACAAGATTTTGCTTTTGTAATTGCTGTAAGCTTTGTTCTATGAGTTCAAAATTTGCAGTTAAAGACAGTCTTTGACATGCAAGTTTTAGACGCTCCCAGTGTCTTTCTTTAAGCTCAATCTGGTTTTGAAAAACACGAATTGTGGTAAAGCACCCATCACCATAATGAAATGCTCGATCCAATAAAGGAATGGTCTCAACAGGTTGCCCATTTTTAAAACACCACATGTTTGATCACCCTTTCTTAAAAACCGGACAACAAAAACGACACCTTTCATTTAAATAATAAATGATTGATTTTAAAAAATTATACCGATTTCGTATTAACTTTTGAAACTTGTTATATATCAAGATTTAAGAATAGTTTATCTCTTTTTAGTATTTCTATTTTTTTCATATTAAATTCGTTTTTTATTATTTTTTTAGAATAAAGACTAGCGCTATTCTGCGTTCATGTTTTGAACATTTCATATTTTTTGAGGACTTATCTCATGCGTTTTTCTCAATTAAAAGTCGGGGTTATCGCTGCACTTCTTTCTGTTTCATCATTTGCAGCTCAAGAGTTTTTAAACGTTTCTTACGATCCAACTCGTGAGTTATATACAGATTTCAACAAACAGTTCGGTACTTATTGGAAACAACGTACGGGTCAAGATATTGAGTTTAAGCAATCACACGGTGGTTCTGGTAAACAGGCGCGTGCGGTTATTGATGGCTTAAATGCAGATGTAGTGACATTGGCACTTGCGGCTGATATCGATGAAATTGCTGAAAAAGCAAAACTACTTCCAACAGACTGGCAGAAAAAACTGCCACAAAACTCAACGCCATATACATCAACGATTGTGTTTTTAGTGCGTAAAGGCAATCCAAAACAAATCAAAGACTGGGCTGATTTAATCAAACCTGGTGTAGAAATTATTACACCAAACCCGAAAACTTCTGGTGGTGCTCGTTGGAATTATCTTGCAGCTTGGGCTTGGGCAAAACATCAACCGGGTGGCAATGATGCAAAAGCACAAGAGTACGTTCGTCAAATTTATAAACACACTAAAGTTCTAGATTCGGGTGCACGTGGTGCAACGACTACTTTTGCTGAGCGTGGTATTGGTGATGTATTGCTAGCTTGGGAAAACGAAGCTCATTTAGCTCTTCGCGAACAACCAGGCAAATTTGAAATTATTACCCCGTCTCTTTCGATCTTAGCAGAGCCTCCAGTTGCAATTGTAGAGAAGAATGCAGCTAAAAAAGGCAACTTAACGATTGCTAAAGGTTATCTCAACTACTTGTACTCACCTGCTGGTCAAGAAATTGCAGCTCGTAACTTCTACCGTCCGCGTAACGCAGCTGTTCTTAAGAAATACAGCAATGTATTTAAGCCATTGAAGCTTGTAACCATCGACAAAGAATTTGGTGGTTGGACAAAAGTGCAAAAACAACACTTTGATAATGGTGGTGTTTTCGATCAAATCGTGAAAATCAATAGTGCAGAGAAGTAATTCTTTGTACTAAAGATAAGGAGAACAGACATGATTCACACTGTAATTGTTCCGGGTGTAGGTGGTAGTGAACATCAACATTGGCAATCTTGGTTGCAGCGTCAACTCGTGTCTAGTTCTCGTGTTGAGCAAAAAAACTGGGATAGACCCGTACTAAGCGAATGGGTTGAACAATTTGTTAAAACAGTTCAAGCAGCACCAGCTCCTGTTCAGATTGTTGCCCATAGTTTTGGATGTTTAACAAGTGTTGCTGCTTTAGCAGAGTATCCAGAATTAAGAAGCCAAGTGAAGAAACTTATTTTAGTCGCGCCAGCAAATCCAGCACGCTTTGGGGAAGCAGGATTTGCTCGCCATAGCTTGACCGACTACAAAGCGTATTTTCATCAATTAAACATTGATGTGCCTGCAACGCTACTCATTAGTGAGAACGATCCTTGGCTTGGTCTTTTTGATGCTTTACAACTTGCAAAATCATGGAAGTTAAATCCAGTGAATCTTGGTGAAGTTGGTCATATTAATGTTGCCTCAGGTTTTGGGCCATTTCCAGATTTACTGAATTATTTGATTCCAGAAGATTCGACGTGTAGTCACTCATCTATCGACCCGGTAAAAACACATTTCTCTTTGAAATTTGCTTAATACCAATCCTTATACCACACCGTTTATCTTTATTTATTCGCTTACTGGTTTCAGCAGGCTTTTCTCTTTGAGGAAATATCATGTCGCAGCGATCCCGAGTGCTGCCAGGGTTTGGTCTATCTTTGGGCTTCACCCTCGCCTATGTGTCTTTTATTGTGCTTATTCCATTAGCCGCGGTCTTCATCAAATCATTTGGAATTGGATGGGACGGATTATGGGAAATTTTAACGTCTGAGCGTATTTTAAAATCGCTTCAACTCAGCTTTAGCTCAGCCTTAATAGCAGCGTTTATTAATGTTGTGTTTGGTTTGCTTTTAGCTTGGTGCCTTGTTCGTTATAACTTTCCTGGAAAACGTCTGGTTGATGCTTTGGTCGATTTACCTTTTGCACTTCCAACAGCGGTTGCAGGTATTGCGCTGACCTCACTCTATGCACCTACTGGCTGGATAGGTCAATATCTGGAACCACTTGGTATTCAGGTTGCCTATACACCTATCGGGATTACGCTGGCATTGGTGTTTATTGGTATCCCATTTATTGTAAGAACAGTTCAGCCAGTACTCAGTGATATCGAAACTGAACTTGAGGAAGCGGCTTCCGCACTCGGCGCAAATCGTTGGCAAACCATCACTAAAATTATTTTACCGATCTTACTACCTGCCCTATTTACAGGCTTTGCTTTAGCATTTGCTCGCGGCGTGGGTGAATATGGTTCTGTTATTTTTATTGCTGGCAATCAACCTTTTAAAACAGAGATTGCACCACTCATGATTATTTCTCGTCTTGAGGAATATGACTATGCAGGTGCAACCACAATTGCTGCGGTGATGTTAGTTCTCTCTTTCATTATTTTATTTGCCATTAATTTACTTCAAGTCTGGGCAAACCGTCGTACGGGGAGAAATATCATATGAATCTACATACTGACAGCAATGCGCTTGCCTTGAAGTTGCAATCTCGTGACGCGACACGTGAGCCGACTTGGGTACGTTATACCTTAATTACCATTGCACTGATTTTCTTTCTCAGCTGCCTGATGTTGCCACTTATTTTGGTTTTCGTGGAAGCATTTAAACAGGGACTTGAAGTCTATGTTCAGGCTTTGATTGATCCAGATACATTATCAGCAGTGAAACTAACATTATTAACCGCAGCGATTGCTGTGCCAATTAACGTGATATTTGGCGTTGCCGCAGCTTGGGCCGTTTCTAAATTCCAGTTTAGAGGCAAAGCTATTTTAACGACCATTATTGATATGCCTTTTTCGGTTTCACCTGTTATTGCAGGTTTAATGATTGTACTGATTTTTGGTGCTCAAGGCTGGTTCGGCGGCTGGTTAATGGATAATGACATCAAAATTCTATATGCCGTACCTGCAATTGTTTTAGCGACTATCTTTATTACCGTTCCATTTGTAGCACGTGAGTTAATTCCACTCATGGAAGCTCAAGGAACTGAAGAGGAAGAAGCAGCGATTGTACTTGGTGCATCTGGATGGCAAACCTTTTGGAAGGTCACACTCCCTAACATTAAATGGGGGCTAATTTACGGCGTGATTCTGTGTAATGCCCGCGCAATGGGTGAGTTTGGCGCAGTATCTGTGGTTTCTGGCCACATCCGTGGTGAAACTAATACCCTGCCACTTCATGTCGAAATTTTATATAACGAGTACACCTTTAGCGCAGCCTTTGCCGTGTCCTCATTACTTGCTTTTTTAGCCATATTAACGCTGGTATTGAAAACGTGGTTAGAACTACATCAAGACAAACCACAACCGCATTCAACTGATTCGTAAGGAATGAGATCATGAGTATTCAAGTTAAAAATATTGAAAAACACTTTGGTGCATTCCATGCGCTTAAAAATATTTCCCTAGACTTTCCGGAAGGTGAACTAGTCGCATTACTTGGTCCATCTGGATGCGGTAAAACAACGCTACTTCGTATTATTGCCGGTCTAGAGTCAGCCGATGGTGGTCAAGTGCTACTTGAAGGCGAAGACGCGACTAATGTACATGTGCGTGAGCGTCAGGTTGGCTTTGTATTTCAGCACTATGCTCTATTCCGTCACATGACCGTATTTGACAATATTGCCTTTGGTTTACGTGTTCGCCCTCGTGCAACACGCCCTTCGGAAGCTGAAATTAAAAAACGTGTTACTCGTTTACTTGATCTAGTTCAACTGGGCTTTTTAGCAGACCGCTACCCTGCCCAGCTTTCTGGCGGACAACGTCAGCGTATTGCTTTAGCCCGTGCTTTGGCGGTAGAGCCACGCGTATTATTGCTTGATGAACCATTTGGTGCTTTAGATGCCAAAGTTCGTAAGGAATTACGCCGCTGGTTACGTAACTTACATGATGAATTGCATATCACTTCAATTTTCGTAACTCATGATCAGGAAGAAGCGCTTGAGGTGGCAGACCAGATTATTGTCATGAATAAAGGCAATGTCGAACAGATCGGCTCACCTCGTGAAGTCTACGAAAAACCTGCAACGCCGTTTGTATTTGATTTCTTGGGTCAGGCAAATCGATTTGAAGGTGAACATACAGAAGGTATTATCCGTATCGGCAATGACCGTATTCAATTACCGACAACAGTTGAGGCACCTCAAGGAAAAGTAATTGCTTTTGCCCGTCCAGATGAGTTACATATTCACTCGCAACCGCAAGCGAATACCATTGAAGCGACGTTTGTGCGTGAAATCTGGATTGCTGGAAAAGTAGTGGCCGAATTACAAGACCGTAATGGACGTTTAATTGAAATTGCTCTGAGCAGTGAAGCTGCAAAATTACATGCATTTAAACCTAATCAAACTGTTTGGGTGAGTGCATCTCAATTGCACTTATTTGCAGACCAAGTTGCTTAAGAAATATATTTGGTGAGGAAATATCTTGCGGATTTTTAGACGCTCCTCACCTCTTTTGAGGAAAAGTGTAAATGAACTTTCAACAATTAAGAATTATCCGAGAAACAGTACGCCAAAACTTTAACTTGACGGAAGCATCGGCTGCACTCTACACATCTCAATCAGGTGTAAGTAAACACATCAAAGACTTAGAAGATGAATTAGGTGTTCAACTTTTCGTTCGTAAAGGTAAACGCCTTTTAGGTTTAACTGAACCAGGACAATCACTTCTTAGCATTGTTGAACGCATGTTAGTGGATGCTGAAAATATTAAACGACTTGCTGAAGATTTTAATAAGGTTGACGAAGGAACATTAACGATCGCAACTACGCATACTCAAGCGCGTTATGTCTTGCCTCCGATCGTCAATCAATTTAAAAAATTATTTCCAAAAGTTCATTTGATTTTACAACAAGCTAGCCCCGTCGAAATTTCAGAAATGCTTTTACAAGGCGAAGCGGATATTGGAATTGCAACCGAGTCTTTAACGACTGAAGAAAATCTGGCTAGCATTCCTTACTACCAATGGCAACACAGTATTATTACGCCGCAAAATCATCCTTTAGTGCAGGCAGATAAAATCACTTTAGAACTTTTAGCTGAATACCCACTCATTACTTATCATGGTGGTTTTACAGGTCGATCTAAAATCGATAAAGCCTTTGAAGAAGCCCAACTCGATGCCGATATCGTAATGTCAGCTCTTGATGCCGATGTTATTAAAACCTATGTGGAACTTGGCATGGGTGTGGGTATTGTCAATGATGTAGCTTATGATACAGAACGTGATTATCGTTTAAAGCAAACCAAGACTGATATTTTTGGTGTCAACACGACATGGATTGCGGTGCGCAAAGGCCATCTATTACGCGGTTATGGTTATGAGTTTATTTCATTATGCTCACCTGATGCGGATATTAAAGCGCTAAAGAAAATTGCTTATCCAGATGAATAAAAATTAAGAAAAAATAAAAGAGCTTTTTAGCTCTTTTATTTTATTAGATGCAAAAAAAAACGAGCCGTAGCTCGTTTTTTCTTTAAGATCTTACCAGTAGAAGTTCACACCAACTTTACCAACTGGTAACCACTTGTATTTATCATCATTACGGATTTCATTTTCTTCCTTATCTACTGCATCCTGAGCAGACGTTGGATTCCCATTTACAGGGGCAAGGTTATATTGAGTTAACTGAACTTTTGGATTACCAGTGTAGTAGGCACCTACCTCACCAAATACACCCCAATTCTTGTTAAATTTTGGAGCAAAACCAAAGCCTACGTAAGGAGCAATATTATTTTCATAATTCATCTTACCCTTTACGCCACCCTCTTGACCTGCAACTGCTTGTTGATAGTTTTTACCATCAATTGATAATGTTTCACCGTTACCAATGCGTTTAGCTAAGTCATAATCATTATCTAGATAAGCAGCACCTGCAGCAACATATAAGCCTTGAGCCCATGGATTAGAGCTAGCACCCCATGGACGAATCTCAGCATTTAAATAGATATTGTTGTTGTCCATATCTAGGTCATATTTAGTACCATTTACAGAAACATCATCTGTCCACGAAATGTCACCACCGTTATAACCTAAAGCTAAGCCCACATATGGATTTGCTTGCCATAATAAAGCACCACCGTAACCAGTTGTACCTACCTCAGCACGCACCCCCACAGGAAGTAATTGTTTTTGATCAAATGCGTAGCTGTCATGAACAACGGCTTCATCTGCCATTGCAGCGCCGGCAGCAAATAAAGCTGTTGTTGTTACTAAAACACGTAATGCTTTCATAGTTTTCTCCTTAAAAAGGCTCTGTTTTTAATTTATTCATCTTGTGACTGAAATCATAATAAAGACAGCTTAGATTCTTTTTTATACAAAAAATGCTAGATTTCTGTTATTTTTTGATACAAATTGAGTTAAATTTTTATTTTCAAATCATTTTTGTGTAAAAAACACTTGATTATCTAATAAGCTTATTCCGATTTACCTCATTTATATCACCAATTAAACCTAACACGTTTTTTGAAAGATTCTTGTCACAAATTAGTGTAAAATCTTTAAAATTTTTTATGGAAGGAAGATCATGTCTCAGCTTTCTACGATCATTGAGCAAGCATTTGAAGACCGCGCAAATTTTACTGCAGCAGATTGTTCAAGCGAAATTCGCCAAGCTGTTGAAGAAGCAATTGCTGGTTTAGATAACGGTACACTTCGAGTTGCTGAAAAAATCAATGGTGAATGGGTTGTTCATCAATGGTTAAAAAAAGCTGTTTTATTATCATTTAAACTAAATGACAATAAACCAATCGAGTCATGTGATCTTCGTTTCTACGACAAAGTTGAAACTAAATTCTCTGGTTGGACTGAAGAGCAATTTAAAGCAGCAGGCGTTCGTGTTGTTCCTCCAGCTGTAGCACGCCGTGGTAGTTTCCAAGCTAAAAACGTGGTGTTAATGCCATCTTATGTAAACATTGGTGCTTATGTAGATGAAGGCACAATGGTTGATACATGGGCAACTGTAGGTTCATGTGCTCAAATCGGTAAAAATGTTCACTTATCTGGTGGTGTAGGTATTGGCGGTGTTTTAGAGCCATTACAAGCAAACCCAACTATTATTGAAGACAACTGCTTTATCGGTGCACGTTCAGAAATCGTTGAAGGTGTTATTGTTGAAGAAGGCTCAGTCATTTCAATGGGCGTTTTCATTGGTCAATCAACTAAAATTTATGACCGCGAAACTGGTGAAATCCATTATGGTCGTGTACCAGCAGGTTCAGTTGTAGTTTCAGGCAGCTTGCCATCTAAATGTGGTACTTACAGCTTATATGCTGCGATCATCGTGAAAAAAGTTGATGCGCAAACGCGTGCCAAAACAAGCTTAAACGATTTGTTACGTGCTGACTAATTTGTTATAACTCTCTTGCGGAGCTTTAATCGCTCCCCATCTCTACGATCCCACTGATCGTAGAGATTTTATTTTTTATATAGTGTGGTATTTCTAGAATGGCTTCCTTACGTTCCTCTGCAATTCCTGTCTCAGACCCTGCGTCCGGTTTACGCATTACCGAGATTTTTTACTCGTTGCAGGGTGAAGCAAACGCCTCTGGCCTACCGACTGTATTCATTCGTCTAACGGGCTGTCCATTACGTTGTAGCTATTGCGATACCACTTATTCTTTTGAAGGTGGCGAACGTTTTTCACTTGAACATATCATTGAAACAGCCAAGCAATATCAAACACCTTATATTTGTGTGACGGGTGGTGAACCTCTCGCACAGCCAAACTGTTTGATTTTATTACAACGTTTATGTGAAGCAGGTTTTGACGTTTCCTTAGAAACCAGTGGTGCACTTGATGTATCGAAAGTCGACTCTCGTGTTTCTAAAGTTCTTGATTTAAAAACTCCAACTTCTGGTGAGGAACATCGTAATCTCATCAGCAATCTTGATCATTTAACATTGCATGACCAAATTAAATTCGTCATTTGCAATCGTGAAGACTATGAATGGTCAAAGCAACAAGTTGAAAAATACCAACTGCATAAAAAAGTCAGTACCGTTTGGTTCTCCCCTGCCTTTGCAGTTGAAAAAGGTGCTGTAGGCCTGCCACGTTTAGCACGTGATCTGGCACAGTGGATACTTGATGATAAATTATCGGTTCGTTTCCAACTTCAGTTACATAAACTGCTTTGGAATGATGAATCAGGTCGTTAATCACTCAATAAAATAAATCATTCCGAATATGGAGAAAAATATGCGCTCTCGTGCCATTGTTTTACTTTCAGGCGGCTTAGACTCAACCACTTGCCTAGCTTGGGCACAAGCGCGCTATGAATGTATTGCTATTAGTTTTATGTATGGTCAACGCTCAACTACTGAACTTGATGCTGCAAAAGCTTTAGCTCAGCGTTCGGGTGTTGAACATCGTGTAATTAATATTGATCTAGCTAATTTAGGTGGATCAGCACTTACAGATCACAACATTGCCGTACCAGAACAGTTACAAGAAGGTATTCCTGTAACTTATGTACCAGCGCGTAACACTATTTTCCTCTCATATGCTCTAGCAGCAGCTGAAGTATTTAATGCTGAAGCAATTGTTATTGGCATCAATGCTGTTGATTATTCAGGATATCCTGACTGTCGTCCTGAATTTATTGATGCTTTTGCCAATATGGCTCGTTTAGCAACTAAAGCTGGCGTAGAAGGAAAACCACTTAAGTTTGAAACACCCCTGTTACATTTATCCAAAGCGAATATCATACGTTTAGGTATTGAACATGGCGTAGACTATAGTCAAACGGTATCTTGCTACCAAGCAGATGCTCAAGGACGTGCGTGTGGCAAATGTGACAGTTGCCGTTTGCGTAAAGAAGGCTTTAAAGAGGCTGGTGTTGCCGACCCAACACGCTATATACCGTAATAAGTAGGTAAAATTTATGAAGTTGTTAAAATCAAATCTTATTCTTTCATCTTTGTTCTCAACTGTAGCTCTTATGGCTGGTGCAGCTCACGCTGCTGAAAACCCAGTTCAAGCAGCATATAAAAATACTAATGTTAAAGGCGCATTAGTTAATGTTTGTAAAGAACAAACAGCTAAAGGCGGCAAGTTAAGTTCATCTGAAGTTAGTAAATTCTGTAGCTGCCAAGTTGAAGCACAAGGTAAAGTGACTGAAGCACAAAAATGGGAAATCCAAAGTGCAATCAATGCGAAGAAGAGCCCAAGTTCTCTAGGATTTGTACAACAACAAAACCGTGATCTTAAAGCATGTTTCGGTCCTCAGTTAACAACTAAACTTGAAAAATTAACTGAAGAAGCTATGAAAGCAGCTCAACAACAAGCTCCTAAGAAATAAGAGTTTAATGTTCCAAATTAAGCCTGCATTTATGCAGGCTTTTTTGTAGCTCTGTTAAAATACCTTAACTTTTGAACAATTCTTTTGAAGTAAGCCATGCAAGAACAGTGGAAAACAAATGCTAACCATAAAAGGTCTATTGTTTCATTTAGTGGAGGCAAAGACAGTTCGCTAGCGCTCTACCATACCATGCAGACTGGCGAAGTAATTGGAATGATTGTAATGCTAGAAGAACATGGCCACCGTTCTCGCTCACATGGTATGCCACTTGATATTATTCGAGCACAAGCTGAAGCAGTCGGCCTGCCAGTGTTCATGGCTTCATCAAGTTGGAATGACTATGAACCTAAGTTTATTGAATTACTCAATCAAGCAAAGCAACAAGGAGCTGAAGTACTAGTTACAGGTGATCTTGATATGCCTGAACATGGCTGTTGGCATGATCGAGTAACTCAACAAGTGGGACTTCAATTAGGCATGCCTCTTTGGCTACGCCCGCATCGTGAAGTTGTTGAAGAATTCATTACTCTTGGATTCAAAAGTGTCATTGTTACTGTGAATCTAAAACTAGGGATGAAGGTCGAGGATTTAGGTAAAATCTTAACTTTAGAATATATTCAAGAACTTGAAAACCGTGGCATTGATCCATGTGGTGAGGGCGGTGAATTTCATACGACTGTAATTGACGGGCCAATTTTTAACAAAGCAATTCCTGTAAGAAAACTCAATATTGTTTATCATGAGGAATATGCTTTTTTACCACTTGAATTAGATCAAATTTAACTTTTAAAGGATAAGAAATGTCTGAGAATATTCAACTGCCAAATCAGGTGTTCCCTACCACACACGGTGAAGTGAACTTGACCGAAGTCGAAAATGAATGGTTAATCATTTACTTCTATCCTAAAGACTCAACACCAGGGTGTACAACACAAGCAGTTGGTTTTTCTTGTCTGAAAGATCAATTTGAAGCTTTAGGTGCCCGCATTATCGGTGTTTCACGTGACTCAGTGAAAGCCCATCAAAATTTTACAGAGAAGCAGGCACTTACTATTGATCTGATTAGTGATAAAGAAGAAGTTCTTTGTCATCATTTTGATGTGATTAAAGAAAAGAATATGTATGGAAAAAAAGTAATGGGTATTGAACGTTCTACTTTTATTTTCCATAACAAAGAATTGGTTAAAAGCTACCGTAAAGTTAAGGCTGCTGGACACGCAGAACAAGTTCTAGAAGACCTAAAATCTCTGCAAACAGCTTAATAAATTCAACCAACAAAAAGCGAGTTTAATACTCGCTTTTTTTAGTGCAAAGCATTACCGAATAATTTGAGTTTAGCGTATCATAAAATATTAGAATAATTAGTTTAAGGCATTGATATGAGTTCACTCAAAACTTGCTCTTTACTGCCTGCCATTCTCTTTATTGGTGCATGTAGTACAAATACATTAGCCATACCAACTGACACCAGCACATCACTTGCTCAAATTCAGAAAAATTCAAAAGAAATAAGCTGCCAAGATTTACAAAACCCCGCCTATCAACAAGCTGTACTCAAAAAAATTAATCAAATCCGTCAGCAATCACGCCAATGTGGTCGACAATATTTTTCTGCAACCAGACCACTAAGTTGGAGCAATAATTTATATAAAGGTGCACTTTCCCATAGTGAAGATATGGCTACACATAATTTTCTTGGGCATGTTGGCTCCACTGGCCTAGACTTAAAATCACGCTTAAAACTTTACAATACACTCGGTAAAGCCAATGGTGAAAATGTCGCTAGTGGACAGAAAACATTAGATGAAGTGATGTCTAGATGGCTATCGAGCCCCTTACATTGTAGTAACCTCATGAATCCTAAATTTACAACTTATGCAATTGCTTGTGCTTCTGATCAATCAGCAAAACAAAAGAGCTATTGGACGCAACAATTTGGTACACGTTAAAAGGAAAAAAGATGCAATCAGGTTCGATCACACCTATTTTAAGAATTTTTGATGTTGAGTTAGCTCAATCATTCTATCTTGAGTTCTTAGGCTTTCAGCCTGATTGGCAACACCAATTTGAAGACAATTTCCCACTATATTTACAGATTTCTAAAGACGATTGCGTCATCCATCTATCTGAGCATTTTGATGATGCGAGTCCCCATAGTGCAATCCGTATTTATTGGGAACATATCTATGAGTTACACAGTGAACTAAGCCAAAAAGATTATAAATTCTCTAAGCCTCAGATTGAAAAAACAGATTGGGAAACACTCGAACTCAGCATCACCGATCCTTTTTCAAACCGAATTATTTTTTGGGCAGATGCTTAATCTATATTCACTTATTCAAAATCATCTAAATTAGAGCGATCATCTTCTTTGAATCGTTGTTGCAGTTGTTGATAAATACGTGTTTTTTTAAACTCATCCAAAAATTGAATAGTTCCCATAGGGAAAAATTCCGTTTGAATTTCACCACGATAATAAGCTTCACGCATTGGCGTCGCTGAAATCGAGTCTTTTAGGCTATCGAGTTCGACCATGGTCCATTCTGGAAATAATCTTAAATAATAAGATGACTCATCCTTAAAGTGCCCTATTAGACCAATTTTTGAGTTTGGTTCAATCACGCCATTGACTAAAGATTTGACCTGTTTTACCCACTTTTCATCATTATAGACATCGACCACATGCACAAATCGAATACGTTTTTGCTCATCTGGTGAAAAATTAGATAAAATCATTTGTTCTCGTTCAACTGCAAGAAACGGATTTTTAATATTACGTTCCATTTGAGCAGAACCTAATGCCAAAATCACATAACGACTTTGTTGTAAGGCAATTTCAATTGTCTGCATATGAGCCAAATGAAATGGTTGAAAACGCCCTATAAAAACGAGATAGTCAAATTTATACATAATTAGATTTTCACTTTTTATGAACTCACCAGTTACCCGCATTACAGAAAATATGCGCCATAATGAGAACCTAAAAATTAACAACTTGGTTTAAAGCAAGGATAGTACGATGACACTTAGCTGTATTCAACAACCTCATCAACATTTACACGCAAATTTAGAAGGTGGCGTACTCACCTTAGCCATAAATCGTCCAGAAGCAAAGAATGCATTATATGGCGAACTTTATTTATGGATTGCTCAAGCACTAGATGAAGCCGATCTCAATAAAGACGTCCGAGTGGTTGTTCTACGTGGTGTAGAGCAAGATTTTACCGCCGGTAATGATATGAAAGATTTTATGGGTTTTGTACAAAATCCTAATGCAGGCCCAGCGGGTCAAGTTCCTCCATTCGTACTCCTTAAATCTGCTGCCCGATTGTCAAAGCCACTGATTGTTGCAGTAAAAGGTGTAGCAATTGGTATCGGTGTTACAATTTTATTACATGCAGATTTAATTTTTGCTGACAACACTGCCCTTTTCCAAATTCCATTTGTTAGTCTTGGCCTTTCTCCAGAAGGTGGTGCTAGCCAATTACTTATTCAACAAGCTGGCTATCATAAAGCAGCTGAGCTTCTATTTACTGCGAAAAAATTTAATGCAGAAACCGCAGTACAAGCAGGTTTAGTGAATGAAGTCGTTGAAGATGTTTATACGACCGCTCAGGCAACTGCTCAACATTTAGCAGCTTTACCGCTTGCATCGTTAAAGCAAACAAAAGCATTGATGAAGCATAATCTAGACCAAATTATTGAATGTATTGATCATGAAGCTGAAATCTTTATGCAGCGAGTTCAGTCCCCAGAAATGCTAGAGGCTGTACAGGCATTTATGCAAAAACGTAAACCAGATTTCTCACAGTTTAATTAAAATCAATTTCTATGATTTGAATAAACTCAAAGGCAGGCTCTTCGTAAGGATGGCTTGCCTTTAATGCTTTCGCTACAGCCTTTGCATTTTCTTCAATTACAATGGTTTCAACCCGCCACTCATCCACTTGTTCAAGCTCACCCACCTCTCCGATGTAAGGATCTGCGCCTTTAACTGGTTTAAACTCCCCGATTCCTTTTACTTGCCATGCGCAGTGTTCATAATTACCAATCCCACCCGCACCAGCAGAAAAGATGGCTTGTTTAGTCGACTCAAGATGTGAATCAGGCACGTAATAAATCAGCTTTAACATGAGTAGAATGACTCCTGACTATTGAACTAGCTTAAATCATACCTTTAAAAAAGCTTTACAATCAAAGTCAGCTCATCATTACTAGATAATTTGCTCCAATAAAAAGGATTTGAATGGCAAGTGCCAAGCCAAATAAACGCCAGCCCTTATCTTTGGTATACATTGTTCTTATGTGATACTTATTTTTCATCATTTTGATCTCCGATTTTTATCGTTGTTACAGAGAAAGCAAAAACTGATCCAATTTTAAACAAACTATAAAGTGTTAAATAGTCGAATGTCTATAGGCTTATAATTTTTCTAAAATGCTTAAAAGAGCTATCCTCATTTATAGATAGCTCTTATTTTCAACAAATTTTAAAATTCAGTGTGCTAGCTGCATCTTTATAATTTTAAGCATTCGATTTCTTTAAATGTCTGTTCTCATATATGGTCATAGCACAAGCCAAACCACATAAAATGACGAAGCCGCCTGTCACTGGAATTAATGTACCGTTATATAATTGCCCAATAATAGAGGCTAGAATAAGTGACAAAACAGACGAAGCTGCACCAATAATAGCCGAAGCCATACCAGCAACATGCCCCATCGGTTCCATTGCAATCGCGTTTAAATTACCAAATAGAGTTCCAAATAATAAGAACAAAATGCAGGCATAAAGCATAAACATCCAGAATGAAACAGCCACGCCTAAAAGTTGAATTCCTAAGAAAACCAAAGAAATTAAGCATAAACCCAAAAAGCCATAAATACAGATTGGACGCATACCGAACTTCATCACAATTTTAGAGTTGGTAAATGAAGCGACTCCCATTACACCTGCAAGCACAGCAAAATAAGCACTAAACTCTTGCCCCGTTTTACCAAACTGCTGCATAAAAATTTGTTGAGAAGTTCCCAAATACCCAATAAATCCACCAAAACAAAAACCTGCACATAGCAAATAACTCATGGTGGTTTTATTACTTACGACCTCTTTAAATCCCTCTTGAAAAGCTTGCAAGCGCATAGGTAAACGATTTTCAGGAAGTAGCGTCTCTTCTAGTCGTAATGCTATCCACGCTCCAACGACTGTGGCATAGACCATATATAAAACAAAAATTTCACGCCAGCCAAAGAAATGAATAATGAGCTGCCCCAAACTTGGTGCAATTGCTGGAGCAACCATAAACACCATCATAATTAAGGACATAATACGTGCCATTTGTGCACCACTGTATTTATCGCGCACAATTGAAATAGAAGCTACGTAAGGACCAGATACTCCAATCCCTTGAATAAAGCGGCCAACTAAAAACCATTCAAAACTTTGTGTGGTAAAGCACAATAAACTTCCCAAAAAATAAATAATAATTCCTGCAAATAAAATGCGTTTACGTCCGATCGCATCAGATAGAGGCCCTGCAATGAGTTGCCCTATCGTCATGCCAGAAAAAATACCAATGATGACCCATTGCGTCTGATTGTTATTCTTTAAGTCAAAAACTCGTCCAATCTCACCTAAAGCAGGTAAAACTGCATCTATTGAAAAAGAAACAATAGACATGAGTAATGCCATCAGCAGTGCAAATTCACGGAAATGGATTTTTGATTTCATTCTTCTTCTCTACTATTTATTCTATTTAAATTGTACTACATACAAATAAGCCACCTAACGGTGGCTTATTTCAGTGTCTATATTAACCAATAAACTTACGAGCGTTACGGAACATACGTAACCATGCACCATCTTCAGTCCACTCTTCTGGTTTCCAAGAGTGCTGAATTGCACGGAAAGTACGCTCTGGGTGCGGCATCATAATCGTTGCACGACCATCTTTAGACGTTACACCTGTAATCGCTTCCGGCGAACCGTTCGGGTTCAATGGATAATGTTGAGTCGGGTTGCCGTGGCTATCAACATAACGCAATGCAACTTGGTTAGCTGCATTTAAGCTTGCAATGTCAGCTTCACTTGCAACCGCACGACCTTCACCGTGTGCTACAGCAATCGGTAAAATCGAACCTTCCATTCCATTAAGCAATACAGAAACAGATTTTTCAACACGAACGTTTACGCTACGAGCTTCAAAAACTTCTGACATATTGCGGTGGAAACGTGGCCAGTGGTCAGCACCCGGAATAAGCGGCGCTAATTGTGACAACATTTGGCAACCATTACAGATACCTAAGCTGAATGTATCTTCACGATGGAAGAACTGTTCAAACTGATCACGTAATTTCGCATTGAACAATACTGATTTTGCCCAGCCACCGCCAGCACCCATTACGTCACCGTAAGAGAAACCACCACAAGTCACTAGACCTTCAAAATCACTTAGGCTAACGCGACCAGCAAGTAAATCACTCATGTGCACATCAACAGTATTGAAACCAACCTTATCAAAGGCTGCTGCCATTTCAATATGACCATTTACACCTTGCTCACGCAAGATCGCCATATTAGGACGGCGTGTGTTAATGAACGGCGCTTCGATAGGTTCATTCAAATCGAATGTTGGTTTAGCAATTAAACCTTGATGTGATTTATCAGTAATTAAAGCGAATTCTTGGTCAGCAGTTTCTACGTTATCACGTAGACGTTGGATCTGATGAGATACCTCAGACCAAGCTTGTTGTAATTCAGCACGATCTAAAGTCAAACCATTTACAGATAATTGATCGGTGTTGTTTACACGACCAACTACAGTAATTGCATCTTTCAAACTAGATGCAGCAACTTCTGCTTGTAAAGCGTCCCAATCAGCTGCTTTGATTTGAAGAACTGCACCAATTTCTTCAGCAAATAAACTTGCTGGAGTTTGGTCTTCTAATGCAACACCTAAACGTGCAGCAAACATCATTTCAGCAACAGTTGCGAGTAAACCACCATCACCGATGTCATGGTAAGCTTGAATCAAGCCACGGTTATTCCAGTCTTGAATTAAAGCAAAGAACGCTTTGAAATCATCAAAACTATCAACATCAGGAGTGATTGAACCGATCGCTTTATATACTTGCGCAAGAATCGAACCACCTAAACGGAACTGACCTTTAGATAAATCAATGCGTACAAGTACTGAATCTTCTAAATTCTTAAGTTCAGGTGTTAAAGTTTTACGAACATCCATTACTGGAGCAAATGCGGTAATTACACCAGTCATTGGAGACGTTACAGCTTTATCTTCACCGTTGTCATTCCAAGTGGTACGCATTGAAAGTGAGTCTTTACCTACAGGAATCGCAATTCCTAAAGCTGGACACATTTCCATACCAATCGCTTTTACACCTTCAAACAGCGCTTGGTCTTCACCTTTTTGACCAGCAGCAGCCATCCAGTTTGCAGAAAGTTTGATATCGCTAATTTGTTCAATGTTTGCACATGCAATATTGGTAATTGCTTCAGCAACTGCCAAACGAGCAGATGCTGCTGGATTTAATAATGCAACTGGTGGACGTTCACCCATCGCCATTGCTTCACCAGTGAAGCCTTGTAAGCTTGTAGTCGTTACTGCTGCATCTGCAACAGGAATCTGCCAACGACCAACCATTTGGTCACGCGCAACCATACCAGTAATTGAACGGTCACCAATGGTGATTAAGAATGACTTAGATGCAACTGTTGGATTTTTCAATACGCGGAAAATCGCATCTTTCAAATCAACTTTTGAAGCGTCAAATTCGTTACCTTTACGCTCAATTGTTTCATAAGAACGTTGCATACGCGGTGTACCACCAAGCATCACTTGCATTGGGATATCAACTGCATTGTTTTGGAACAATGGATCTTCAACAGTTAGATGACGTGCTTCAGTTGCTTCACCCAACACGGCAAAAGGACAACGTTCACGAGCACAGATTGATTCGAACTGTTCTAAAGACTCTGGGCGAATTGCAAGAACATAACGCTCTTGTGCTTCATTTGACCAGATTTCCATTGGGCTCATGCCCGGTTCTAATGAAGGAATCTTACGAAGGTTAAGAACTGCACCTAACTCATGATCATTCACAAGTTCAGGCATAGCATTTGATAGACCACCAGCACCAACGTCGTGTACAGAAACGATTGGGTTAAAGTCTTCTAAGCGCCAGCATGTATCAATTACTTCTTGGCAACGGCGTTCCATTTCTGGGTTTTCACGTTGTACAGAAGCGAAATCAAGGCTTTCACCCATTGTACCGCT